>CAYVNX010000017.1:0-39865 GCA_964453165.1 uncultured Candidatus Kuenenia sp.
TGCTCGATGAAGATCTCGCAGGAGATCCGCGACATGGCGTCGGCCCAGGCAGCAGCGGCCCAGCCAGCCGAGGCTGTCCTGCCAGTGATCGAGGTCGGTTCCTAAAACCGAGAGTGGCTGCAGGGAGATGATGGAGATGAGGCGGGCAATCGTGATCACGCTCGGGTGCTGGGGCCTGGCGGCAGCGGTCGCCAGTGGCCAACCTGCGGTGATCGACCCGGGGCAGGGGAGGGTGTCACTTTCCTCCGGGGCGACGGCCGCCGCGGAACTCAGCGGCATCACGCATGTCGGCGGCTCGACCTACCAGGCCGTCGGCGACAACGCCGCGGCGACGATCTGGACCCTTTCGGTGAGCATCGATCCGGCGACCGGCTGGATCGGGTCGGCGGCGGTCACCGGCGGCATCGCGGCCCCGGGGCTCGGCACCGATTCCGAGGGCATTGCCTACCGGGCCGCGTCGGGCACCGTCTTCGTCTCCGACGAGGTGGCCTCCACGATCGACGAATTCAGCCTCTCGGCCGGCAGTCTCGTCGGCAGCGTGAGCGTGCCGGCGATCTACGGGCCGGCGAACGTGCAGAGCAACATGGGACTCGAGTCGCTGGCCTTCGGCGCTGGCGGTCTCTGGACGGCCAACGAGGAAGCCCTCGCGCCCGATGGCGCACTCGCGACGACGACCGCCGGCAGCTGGGTGCGGATTCAGCGATTCGACGAGTCGCTCACGGCCGCGGGCCAGTGGGGCTACCGCACCGATCCGATCACCGCCCTGAACCCCTTCATCTCGGCCGAGCGGAGCGGCGTGGTCGACCTCCTGCCCTGGACCGAGACGGAGCTGCTCGTCCTGGAGCGGGAGCTCGGCGGGGCCGTCGTCCCCCAGTTTCGCTCCCGTCTCTACCTGGTGGACACGACCACCGGCAGCGATGTCTCGGCCCTAGCCACGATCGACGCCGGCGGCTTCACGCCCCTCGCCAAGACCCTGCTCTGGGAGCGGTCATTCGGCTTGTCGAACTTCGAGGGCATGAGTTACGGGCCCGTGCTTGCCGATGGCTCGCGGAGTCTGCTGTTGGTTTCAGACAACGGCGGCGGGCTCAACCAGGATCTCTACGCGCTTTCGGTCGTGCCCGAGCCCGCGCTCGGCCTGGGCGGCGCGGCGGCAGTCACGGCAACCTGGATGATCTCCCGCCGTCGTTCACGGCTTGCGTGACCAGCCGGTGCCGTCGGGGCGGTCTTCCAGCACGACGCCGGCCTCGCCCAGCCGGTTGCGGACCAGATCGGCCGTGGCGAAATCCTTGTTCGCGCGGGCGTTGGCCCGGATCTCGATGACGAGCTCCATGAGCTTGCCCACGAGGCCCTCGTCGGCCTCGCCCCCGGTTTCGGCGGTGGGCGGTTCGAGAAACAGACCGAGCACGCCGGTGAGTTCCCGGAGCACGAGCATCCGGGCTTCGAGGCCCGCGAGTTCGGCCGGAGGCTTCTTTGTCTCGAGAGCGTGCTGATCGATGAACTTGTTGACCGTGCGGACGAAGTCGAACAGGGCGGCCACGGCGATCGCGGTGTTGAAGTCGTCGTCCATCGCGGCCAGGAACTTGGCCCGCAGTTGGACCGCCTCCGGGCCGGCCGCAGCGACGGCGGCATCGCCGGCCTTCCGGGTCCGGCCGGGCAGCGTGTGGAAGGCCTTGCCGCCGATCCGGGCGAACCGGGCAAAGAGCCGCTCGAAAGCCTCCATCGCCTTCGCGCTCTCCCGCAGCGGCTCCTCGCCGAAGTGGATCGGGCTGCGGTAGTGGGTGGAGAGCAAGAGAAGGCGGATCGCCTCGGGGCGATGTCGGGCCAGGAGGGTTTTGAACGGCTCGGCGCCGGTGGATTTCGAGATCTTGGTTGCGGCCTGGGCCGCTGCGTCGGCCGCCTCGTCGGGCTGGCCGGCGTCCCGCGGCCGGCCGCCCACCTTGCCGGCGGCGCCGGCGGCCTGCATCAGGCCGTTATGCATCCAGACCCGTGCCATCGGCTGGTCGTGGAGCGACTCGCTCTGGGCGATCTCGTTCTCGTGGTGGGGAAAGACAAGGTCGAGCCCACCGCCGTGGATGTCGAAGGTTTCCCCGAGAATCGCCTTGCTCATCGCCGAGCATTCGATGTGCCAGCCTGGGCGGCCTCGACCCCAGGGGCTCTCCCAGGAGGGCTCGCCCGGCTTGGCCTGCTTCCAGAGGGCGAAATCGGCCGCGGACCGCTTCCGGTCGGCGGTCGAGCCGCCTTCTCCCTGCATCTGCTCGACGGACCGGTTGGTGAGCTTGCCGTAGTCGGCATCGCGGGTGACGTCGAAGTAGACGTCGCCGTCGCTTGCATAGGCGCAGCCCTTGGCCACCAAGCCTTCGATAAAGGCGATGATCGTGCCGATGTGGTCGGTGGCCTTGGGCATCTGGTCGATGCCGGTCACGCCGAGGCAGGCGAGGTTGGCCAGGTAATCGGCCGTCATCTCCTCCGCCAGGGCGGCCATCGTCGTGCCGCGGTTCGTGCTCTCGGCGATGATCTTGTCGTCGACGTCGGTGATGTTGACCACCCAGGTGACGCCATACCCGGAGTAGACAAGGTGCCGCTTGACGGTGTCGAAGATCACCGGGCCAACCATGTGGCCGATGTGGCTGGGCTTGTAGACGGTCGGCCCGCAGAGATACATCCCGACGTGGCCCGGCGTCACGGTGTCCAGCGGGCCTTTCGTGCGGGAGAGGGTGCTGTAGACCTCGATCGCCGGGAGCGAATCGGTTCCTGCCGCCGTCTGCTTGGTTTCCACCGTGACTATGTACTCCTCGTGGTATCTGTTCGCCGGGCTCAGGCCCGACGCTCGACGAGCGCGACGCACTCCGCGGCGATCGCCCGTTCCTCGCCGATCGGTCCCACCCCTTCGCCGGTCTTCGCCTTGAGCCAGACGGCCTGTTCGTCGAGGCCGAGGATCTCCGCGATCCGTCGCCGGATGGCGGGGCGGTGCGGCAGGATTTTGGGCCGCTGAGCGAAAATCACGCAATCCAGGTTTGCAACCTGCCAGCCGGCGGCGGCTAGACGGTCGGCCGCGGCCCGCAGCATTTCGGCCGAGTCGCGGCCCCGATTGGCCGGATCGGTGTCGGGAAACAGCTCGCCGATGTCGCCCAGGGCGGCCGCCCCGAGCAGGGCGTCGGTGATCGCATGAAGGAGCACGTCGGCGTCGCTATGGCCGATCGCCGACTTGTCGTGGGGGATCGTGATTCCGCCGAGCACGAGCGCCGTGCCGGCTTCCAAGCGGTGGGTATCGTGGCCGAGGCCAACGCGATGCATGGTTGAAAACGCCTCCGGGATTGGCAGCGTTTTCGCCTATACTCGTCGCATGCACAACGCCACCGGCGCCGTCGGGGATGCCGAGCCCGTGATCCGTGTGACGGGGCTCGCCAAGGAATATCGGGTTTTCGACAAGCCCGAGGGGCTGCTCGCGAGCGTCCGGGCTCTGTTTCGTCGCCAGAGCCGGACGGTCGAGGCCGTGCGGGGCGTGAATCTGGAGGTCGCCCGGGGCGAGTTCGTGGCGCTTCTCGGCCCGAACGGGGCCGGCAAGACGACGCTCCTCAAGATGCTCTCGGGCATCATCACGCCCACCCGCGGAACGGCCACCGTCCTGGGCCACGTGCCCTGGGAACGGGCCGACGACTTCCGTCGCCGGTTCGCCCTGGTGATGGGCCAGCGGAATCAGCTCTGGTGGGATCTGCCGGCGGCCGAGAGCTTCCGGCTCCACCAGGAGATCTACCGGCTCGATCCGGCCCAGTTCGCCCGCACCCGCGACGAACTGGTCGATCTGCTCGGCGTCCGCAAACTGATCCTCCAGCCGGTCCGCGAACTCTCGCTCGGCGAGCGGATGAAGCTCGAACTCGTCGCGGCGCTCCTCCACGAGCCGGAGGTGTTGTTTCTCGACGAGCCCACGATCGGCCTCGACGTGGTGGCCCAGCACACGATCCACGCCTTTCTCCGGCACGTGCAGGCGGAGCGGCAGATGACGGTGATCCTCACGACCCATTACATGAAGGACGTGGCCGCCCTCTGCGAACGGCTGGTGGTGATCACCGGCGGCGAGATCCTCTACAACGGCTCCTTGGCCGAGATCGTCGATCGCTTCACGACGCACAAGATCGTGACGCTCGACCTCGACGCCGAGCCCGATCCGGCCCGGATCGCCCGGCTCGGCTTCCCCTGCGAGGTTCGCGGGCCCCGGGTCGTGCTCCGGATCGACCGGGCCCGGATTGCCGATGCCTTGCCGGAACTGCTTCGCGACTCGGGCGTGCTCGACGTGTCGGTCGAGGACGTGCCGCTCGAGGAGATCGTGGCCGGACTATTCCGGTCGGCCGACCGTCGGTCGCAGCCTGCGGAGGCGAGCCGATGAGCGGCCCGTCCGACACGTCCGCGCCTGCCCCCGACCCGCTGGCCGGGCTGCGGATCTGGTGGACGATGCTCGTGATCTCGATCGAGGAGCGGCTCGTCTACCGGGGCGACTTCGCCCTGGGCACGCTGATGCGGTTTCTGCCGATCGTGACCCAGGTGTTTCTCTGGACCGCCGTCTTTTCGGCCACCGCCCGCGGCGACATCGCCGGCTACTCCCGCAACGACATCGTGGCCTATTACCTGCTCACGATGCTCTCCCGGGCCTTCTCCAGCATGCCGGGCCTGGCCACCGGAATCGCCCGCAGCATCCGCGACGGCTCGATCAAGAAGTTTCTCGTGCAGCCGGTCGACTACCTCTCGTTTCTGCTCGCCTCCCGCGTCGCCCACAAGCTCGTCTACTACGCCGTGGCCGCGGCCCCCTTCGCCCTGGTGTTCTTTTTGTGCCGCAGTTTTTTCCCGCCGCTCCCCGACGCGACGACCGTCGCGGCCTTCCTGGCCGCGCTTGGGCTTTCCTTCCTGCTCGGCTTCTTTCTCGAGGCCGCCCTCGGAATGCTCGGCTTCTGGTTTCTCGAGATCTCGAGCCTGGTCTTCGGCTACATGCTCGTGCAATACCTGCTCTCGGGCCACATGTTTCCGATCGACATGCTGGCCGGGATTCCCTCCGGCATCCCGGGCACGAGCCTGGCCGACGTCGTGTCCTGGCTGCCCTTTCAGTTCACGGCCTACTTCCCGGCCGCCGTTTGGCTGGGGAAGGTGCGGGGGGCGGAACTCGTCCGGCTGCTCGTGGTCGAGGCCGTCTGGGTGGTGGTGATGGCCGTGGCCTGCCGTCTCGCCTGGCGGCGGGGCACGCGGCGATACAGTGCCTTCGGAGGGTGATCTCGGCCGCCCACCTGCAGTGTCGGCAACAACTCCCATGCTTCGCTACCTGACGATCTTCGGCACCTTCGTCCGGGCCTGTCTGGTCCGCGACCTGACCTTCCGCGCGAACTTCATCCTCGAGTGCCTGACGAGCCTCGGCTGGATGTCGATGAATCTGGCCTTCTACCTGCTCGTCTTCACCTTCACGCCCGAGATCGGACGAGACACCGGCTGGACGCGGGAGCCGTTCTTCGCCTTCGTGGCGACCGGGATGATCATCAACTCGATCGTCCAGGCCTTGTTCATGCCGAGTGCCGAAGAGCTGACGGAACTCGTCCGCACCGGTGGCCTCGATGCGGTGCTCGTGAAGCCGCTCGACGCCCAGTTCCTGCTCTCGATGCACCGGGTCGACTTCTCGGCCTGCGCCAACGGCCTGGTGGGCGTCTGCCTGCTGGCCTGGGCCGTCGGCCGGTTCGAGACCCCACCGCCGGCGGCGGCCTGGGCGGTCTACCCGCTGCTGCTGGTGTGCGGCGTAGCAATTCTCTACGCCTTGGTGATCATGCTGGCCGCCGCGACGATCCACCTCGGCCGCAACCAGAGCCTGTATGACTTTTGGTTCTACCTCACGAACTTCTCGCGGTACCCTGCCGAGATCTACACCGGCCCCTGGGGCAGCCCGCTCCGGGCCCTGTGCACGTTCGTGATCCCGATCCTGCTCGTCGTCAACGTGCCCGCTCGGGCCATCGCCCAGCCACTCACCGGAGCAGCCTGGTGGGCCGTGGGAGGCACGATGTTCGCTGCCGTCGCTGCCCTCGTCGTCTCCCGCGTCGTCTTCCAGAGATCCCTCGCCCGCTACCGCAGTGCCAGCAGTTGACGTGGGCGAACGTCCGGCGACGGAGCACGGGCAATCCCGACCCACCGGGCGAGGACGCTTCCGCCCTGCACAGACGAACCGCTTTCGACTTTCCGCTTTCGGCCGTTCCCGGTATCTGTAGGGCCCTCTGGAGAACCCGGCGATGGCGAAGACGGGCTGGCACGAAGACCTGGCGGCGGTGGCGATCGGGATGGCCGTGGTGATCCTGGCGCTGGCGGTCACCTGGCAGGCTCGGCCGCTGGCCGATGCCGGGAGCCGAGCGGCCCATCCCAAGGGCTGGTCGACACCGCTCGCCCAGACGGTCGGCAGCCCGAAGGCCTGGGCCGCGGCGCCCCTCGATGCCTTTCGCGACAAGCAGGGCGGCATCGATCTTTTGCCGATCCTCCTCGGCATGGGCTGGGCCGTGCTGATCGGGGCCGGCGGCACGCTGCTCGGAGGCCGGCGGGTGGGGGCCGTGCTCCCGGGGCTCGTCGTGCTCGCCCTGATGGCCTGCTTCGCCTATGTGCTCGCGGCCCAGAAGACCGTGAAATACTACAACCTCGAGTATCCGCTCTGGGCCCTGGCCGTGGGACTGTTCGTCGGAAATGCCGCGGGTGTGCCCCGCTGGCTCACGCCGGCGTTGATGGGAGAGTTTTTCATCAAGACCGGGCTCGTGATCTTCGGGGCCGAGGTGCTCGTGAGCCGGCTTCTGGCCCTCGGGCTGCCTGGCCTGATGACGGCCTGGATCGTGACCCCGATCGTGCTGGTGGCAACCTACCTGTTCGGGGTCCACGGCCTGAAGATTTCATCGCGGTCCTTATGCATGACGCTCTCGGCCGACATGTCGGTGTGCGGCGTCTCGGCTGCCATCGCCACCGGTGCCGCCTGCAAGGCCACGAAGGAGGAACTCTCACTGACGATCGGACTGTCGCTGTTTTTTACGGTGATCATGATGGTGGTGATGCCGCCGGTGATCCAGGCGATGGGACTCGATCCGCTCGTGGGCGGAGCCTGGCTGGGCGGCACGATCGACGCCACGGGCGCCGTGGTCGCGGCCGGGGAGTCGCTCGGCAGAGAGGCGGGCGAAGTCGCAGCCACGGTGAAGATGATTCAGAACTCGATGATCGGCCTGATCGCGTTCGCCGTGGCCGTGTATTGGTCGGGCTGGGTCGATCGCGAGGCCGGCGGCCCGCGGGGTACGCTCCTCGGCGAGGCATGGCGGCGGTTTCCCCGTTTCATCCTCGGGTTCCTGGCCGCCTCGCTCGTCTGCTCCTGGCTGCATTCGCTCGGTGCCGAAAAGGCGCTCTGGGTGGAGGGGGCCACCTCTGGGTTCACGTCGAAACTGCGGGGTTGGCTGTTCTGCGTTGGCTTCGTCTGCATGGGCCTCCAGACCAACTTTCGCCAGCTCGCGCCCGTGCTTGCCAGCGGCCGGCCCGTATTGCTCTACGTCTTGGGCCAGTCTCTCAACCTCATGCTGACCCTGGCGATGGCGAGCCTGACCTTCGGCTGGTTGTTTCGCAGGGTGGTCGAGCCATGAGTGGGATCCGATCCTCGGCCGCAGTCTGGCTCAGGCTCATGGCCGGGGTCCTCGTCATTGCGGTGATCTGGGGCGTGATCCTGCCGCGGATGCTCGCTTGGGAGCCCGTCGCACGGCATGTGGCGCTAATGGAGGAGCGGCGGGTCGATCCGTCGGCGATGTACTACACCGAACTCGAGCGGCTGCCACTGCGGCCCGAATGGGTGGACCGTGTGCTGGTGCTCTGGCCCTGAGCCGGCCTGGCTCCAGCGCAACGCAGCGCGGGGGTCGGCGAACGCGCGCGGAGCATGGGGCGGATCCTCGCCCGCGACGCGACTTTTGCCGCCCCCGAGCCTGCCAGTCGTCTGACTACAATGGGGCTTCCATCCCGGAAGTTTGCCATGCCGCTCCGCCTCGCCTTCAGTTCCAATGCCTATCTCGACGTTCCGGTTGACGAGGCGGTCGCCCGAATCGCCGGGGCAGGCTACCGAGGCATCGAACTGTTGGCCGACGTGCCGCATGCCTGGCCGGCCGGCCTGCTCGCCGGCCAAAAGGAGGCAATCCGCCGGGCGGTCGCCGACCATGGGCTGACCATCTCCAACATCAACGCCTTCATGATGAACGCCGTGGCCGATCCGCGGCAGCCCTACTGGCATCCGGGCTGGACCGATCCCGATCCGCACTACCGGGCCATCCGCCGGGAGCATACGAAGCGAGCCCTGCGGCTGGCAGCTGAGCTCGGGGCGGGGTCGATCTCGACCGAGCCCGGCGGCGAGGTGGCGGCCGGGCAATCTCGGGAGGAAGCGGCGGCCATCTTCTACGACGAGATCATGCCGGTGCTCGACGTGGCGGCCGCCTGCGACGTCACGTTGCTGATCGAACCGGAGCCCGGCCTGCTGATCGAGACCTTCGAGCAATACCTGGAGTTTGCGGGTCGTGTAAACCATCCGGCGCTCGGACTCAACTTCGACGTCGGCCACGCCTACTGCGTGGCCGACGATCCAGCGGAGTGGGTGCCCCGGCTCGTGGGCCAGACCCGGCATTACCACCTCGAGGACATTGCGGCGACGAGGGTCCACCATCACCTCGTGCCTGGCGAAGGGGCGATCGACTTCGCCGCCGTCCTCCGGGCGATCGCCACCCACACGCCCGACCTGTGGCTGACCGTCGAGCTCTATCCCTACCGCGACCGCCCCGACGATGCTGCCCGCGCCGCTCGGGCCCATCTGCTGGCCGTGGCCCGGGAATGCGGCGTGGAGTTGGCCTGAGATGCTGGCCTGGCTCCGGCTCGTGCGGCTCCCGAACCTGGCCACGGCGGCCGCCGACCCGCTGGCCGGCTTTCTCGTCTGCTCGCGGCTGGCCGACATCGGCCAGGTGCCGGCCGCCGGCTGGGCGGCGGTGCTCGCCGGCGTGGCCTTCTATGCCGCCGGCATGGTGCTCAACGACGTCTACGACCTCGAACTCGATCGTGCAGAACGGCCTGAGCGACCACTGCCGAGCGGACGCATCGCTCCACTTCGGGCCCTCGCGGCCGGCAATCTGCTCCTTGTCGTGGCCGGTGCCTCCGCCTGTGCTGCGGCCGTCATGGCGTCCACGCCGTGGCCGGCGCTCGTGGCCGCGGCGCTCACCGCCGCCATCTGGCTCTACGACCGGCATGCGAAGGGCACGGTCTTCGGGCCAGCCGTGATGGGATCCTGCCGCGGCCTCAATTGGCTGCTCGGCATGACGGCCGCCGGCGGCCCGACCGCGGCTGCGGAATGGGCTATCCCTGTGGGCATGGGGATCTATGTCGCGGGGATCACCCTCTTCGCCCGCGACGAGGCGGGCCAGAGCCGCCGCGGCACGCTCGTGACCGGTGGCCTCCTCATGGTGATCGGGTTGATCATGTCGGCCGGGTTCGTCTGGCTGCCGCTGCTCGACGGCGTCACCCGGGTTGCCACCGTGCCGGCGACCTCATGGCTGGTCTACTGGGGTATCCTCGCGGTCGCCGTTCTGATCCGGGCCGGGCAGGCCGTCGAGCATCCGGAGCCGGGCCGGGTGCGGGGGGCCGTCGGGAATGCGATCATGGCGATCATCACCTTCGACGCCGTGCTCGTGCTCGCCGCCTGCGGTGAGGGTCCGGCGATCGTGGTGATCATGCTCCTGGCCTGGTTTCTCCTCGGCCGTCGGCTCGTGCCCCCTACCTGAGAGCCCGATGCGACTCGGCTTCAGCACCAACTCGATCGGCGACGTCGACCCGCTCGCGGCGGCGCCGCTCCTCGCCGACCTCGGCTACGAGTCGCTGGCGATCACGCTCGACCACCACACGCTCGATCCCTTCGCGGCCGAGTTGCCGAATCGAATCGACCGCTGGCGGCAGGCGCTTGCTGCCGTGGGGATGGCCTGCGTGATCGAGACCGGAGCCCGGCACCTGCTCGACCCACGGATCAAGCACGAACCGACGCTCGTGTCACCCGACCGGGAGGGGCGGGCACGCCGGGTTGATTTCACCCTGCGGGCGATCGAGATCGCGGCCGAACTTGGGGCGGGCTGTGTCTCGCTCTGGAGCGGCGTCGGCCGCGACGGGGCCGACGCCGACGTGTTTCTAGATCGGCTCGTGGCGGGTCTCGAACCGATCCTTGACCATGCCGGCGGTCGCGGGGTCACCGTCGGCTTCGAGCCGGAGCCCGGCATGGTGATCGACACGCTGGCCCGCTACCGCGGCCTTTGGGAGCGACTCGGCCGGCCGGTGGGCCTCGGCCTCACGGTCGACATCGGCCACCTCGAGTGCCTGGGGGAGTGGCCGCTGGCCGAGTCGCTCGCCCCGTGGGTGGGCCGAGTCGTGAATGTCCACATCGACGACATGGCGGCCTGCCGGCACGAGCACCTCCCGCTCGGCGCGGGCGACGTGGAGTTCGAGCCGATCCTTCGCACGTTGGACGCCGCCGGCTATCGGGGCGGGCTCCACGTCGAACTGCCCCGGCAATCCCATCGCTGGCTCGACACGGCCCGGGAATCGGCCCGGTTTCTCACAGCCCGAGTCGGTGCCCGCTAGAGCAGTTTCGGGTTGCGTGAGGCCCCGGCTCGGGGGCGGCAAAAGTCGCGTCGCAGGCGAGGATCCGCCCCGATGCTCCGCGAGCGTTCGCCGACCCCCGAGCCTCGGGTCAACTCTGCTGCACAGGGTTGGGGTCAACTCTCACGCCCCGGCTCGGGGGCGGCAAAAGTCGCCGCGGCGGGTTACGTCCACTCCGGCGTCGGCTGGATCGCATCGGCGGGCCGGCCACCGGCGTCGGCGCGGCCCGAGCCGGCCAGCCGACTCGTCGCCCTGACGGTCATATCGGCGTCGCAGGCGATCTGGCAGGAGAGCCGCAGGTTCGGCGTGCCGGCGAGTCCCTTGGCGGCGAGGACGTCGTGCTCCGCTTTCGTCATCCTGGCCGGCTCGCCCGCGACGAACTCGACGCGGCAGGTCGTGCAGCGGCCGACGCCTCCGCAGGCGTGCAACTGGTCTACGCCGCACTCGTCGACGAGTGCATTGACCAGCCGCTTGCCGGCCGGCACTTCGAACTCACCCACACCTTCAACGGTCAGTTTTGGCATCGTTCATGCTCCTTGGGATAGCTTCGGTCATCACTTCGGATCGAGGTTGGCGGCGACCTCGTCGGCCGACACGCTCGATCCAAGACCTTCCGGCGGTACGTCGAGGCCGGCGGTCCAGGCGAGGGCGTTGAGCATCAGCTTGCGGAAATCGTCGTTGGCCCAGTTGCGATGGAAGTGGGCTCCCGTGCAGCCGAAGCCCCGGCCGCCGCCGGGCCGCTCGTAGGCCCAGGCCAGCACCTCCCGGGCACCCTTCGCGGCGCGGACGGTCGGGTTGTTGCTGTGCGGCCCGTCGGGCTTCTCCCGGGTCGAATCGGGGGGCACCGCGGTGAGGATCTCCGTCACACCGTCGCTCGGGTCGCGAAACCGCATGTGGTAATACCACTCGTCGTCGGTCACGAACGGCTTCACGCCCCGGGTGATCGGGTGGTGCTCCGCGAGCCGGGTCTCGGCCAGCGTCCAGTGTGGGTTCACCGACCAGTGCGGCTCGAAGTAGCCCCCGAGCCACTCGAGAAACTCGGGGCCGCCCTTCTCCTTTGGCACTTCCACCGCGTAGTGGAGGCAGGCCAGGCCCACGCCGCGCCTGGCGAGGGCGTCGACCTGGGCGAGGCGATTCCGCTGGAGCACCGGATGGCCCTGGCCGCCGTCGGCGAAGAAGAAGATGGCGTCGGTGTTATCGAAGGCGGTGGGGTCGGCGGGCCAGCCGCCTTCGTATAGTTCCGTCACGAGTTGGGGGCACGACTCGGCGAGGCACTTCCGCACGAGCAGGCAGCCGGCACGATGTTCATGCTCCCCCGGGCCGTGGCTGGCCTTGCCGGCCACGAGCACAAGTTTCTTGCGACCGTCCGTCAACCGGGTTCGCTTCAGGCGGACATTCTTGAATTCCACCTTCATCGGCGGGCCGGCGTGGACCTGGAGGGCGAGGATGCCTTGGTCCACCCGCTTGCCCACCTGCTCGTCGATCGTTTCCGACATCAGTTGGCCGTTGATGAAGTGCTGGAGCTTTGGCCCCTGGGCCACGATCCGGTAGGTGTTCCACTCTCCGGGCTTGATCGTGTCTTGCAGGGCGGCTGAATCGCCGATCGGCTCGCCGGCCGTCTTCGTGCCGTCGGGGCTGATGGAGACCCGCTCGCCCCGTTCGCAGAGGATGCCGCGGCCCCGCTCGTCGTAGAGGATGCCCGAGTATTTCTTCCCGGCTTCGAAGTCGGCCTGATAGCCGCCGACCACGAAGTCACCCGCATCGCGGCTGCGATACTGGATGCCGCTGTTGCCCCCGGTGAGCCGGTAGTCGAGTTCGAGGACGAAGTCATCCAGGAGCCCATCCCGCCAGATCAGAAACGTGTTGCCCTTGGTCGGGTTGTCGGGTGTCGTCTGGCCGACGATCGCGCCCCCCTCGACCCGCCAGAACTCGGGCTTGCCTTCCCAGCCGGCGAGGGTTTCACCGTCGAAGATCGGAACGAAGCCTTCTTCGTCGGCCCGGGCCGACGGCCATCCACTAGGGTGGCAGCCGAGCGACATGATCCCAAGCAGGATGACGAAGGGCACGGAGAGGCGGCTGAGGCATCGTGGCATGATCACGCGAGAAACCTCCGGGGCTGTCGGGCCGCCGCTCCGGTGGCGACAGCCGCCCCAGTATGCCACGCCGCCTCAGCGGACGGGGGGAACTCGCTGGGTGTCCCGCTGGCGGGGAAACCTGCCGACGGTGAACGAGTCGGGTGCGAGACCGAGCATGTCGAGAAGATCAGCCGTGCCCTTGACCCGCACGCCGTAGGTCTTGGCATCTTTCAGGGCCCGGTCACGCTGCTTCGACTCGTTCGGCCAGTCGGGTGCGACCCGCTGGAGGTCCTGGCCGATCGGGCTGCCCAGATCGACCACCAGAGCCGTGCTACTCGTCACTCCGTCCTGAACCCGTCCGCCGGCCCGCCGGATCAGGTCGGTCAGTCGTTCGCGATCGGAGCGGCCGTCTTGATCGACATCGGCGAAACCGACGATCACGACGTCGGGAGCCGATCCGGCGGACCACAGGCTCGACGAGACGCCGTCGCCGGTGAGGATCGGGTCGGCGTCGGTGTCCCGCTGGATCGAGGCTCGGGCGAGCGTCGGGCCTTCGATCTCGGTGATCTGAATCACCGCCTTGCGGTTGCCGAATTCGGGCCGCGGGTCGGCTGGGTCGAACACGTGCAACACGAGGCCGGGCCGGAGTCCCGCCGTCGTGCGACTCGCCACGGTGACCGTGCCGCTCCTGGGGTCGACATCCACGATCCGGCCGTCGAACCCGTCGATCCGGTCATCGGCCGCGGTGGCGGCGGCGATCGCCCGCTGCGCGGCAGGATCGGCCACCCGCAGCCGCGCGAGGAGTTCGTTCTGGGAGACGATCTGCTTTTCGTTGGTTGCCAGCAGATTGAGAATCTGTTCGAGGCGGGCGAAGGCGTCGGCCGCGGCGAATGGTTCCTGTTGGGCAGCGGTCATGAATTCGATCGCCTTGCCGATCTCGGCCTCGAGGCTCTTGAGTTTCTTCGCGGCATCCTCCGCCTTGTTCACTGCGTCCAGCAGGCTTGTCTTCTCCTGCTCGACCGTGGTCCAGCGATCGTCAAAGTCCTTTTTCTGGCTGGCCTGGGCGGCCTTTGCGGCTTCTGCTTCCTGCTTCCAGTCGGCCAACTCCTTCTGGAGCCTTTCGGCGTCGGCGCCGGACTGGTTTGCAAGCACTTGCTTGTCGGCTTCCGCGGCCTTGACCTTCCCTGACAGGTCGCGGAATTCGTCCCGCAGCCAACCGACGAGGCTCGAATACGACTTCGACTCTTTATCAAAGCCGGCGAAGTCACCCTCGAACAGGGCTGCCAGGCCCGTCTCGACGTCGGCCACGGGCGTGCTTGGCGCCACGCCCACGGCCGCCCGCAGGGCCTCGAGGTCCGCCTGCGCCTGCCGCAGTTCGTTGGCCGCGGTCGTAGCCTGTTTCTCGGCTGCGGCCCGGTCGTCGATCGCCTTTTGACGGCCGGTGAATCCGAAGTAGGTCGCCGCGGCGAGCACGAACGTGAGCATCACGAACACGATCAGGGCGATCGTGAGCCCGGACTGCTGCGTGCGATTGACGGCCATGAGCGAGGGAATCCAAGGGCGACGCGACGGTTCCGGCGGGCAGGCGGCGAACAAACCCCCGTCTCTCGCCAGGAGTTCGACGGATTCCCGGGGGTCGATTCAATCCCGATCCGATTATACGGGTTGTGCCGCCGCGGGCCTCGCGGCGGTGCGGTCGTCAGAGTCACGGTGGCCGCGAGGCCAGCCTGGCCATGGCGGCAACCACGGCCTGCTCCACGGCCGCGGGATCGCCGAACGCCGCTTCGAAGGCCGCGAGTCGCTGGTCGGCGGAGTCTTCGTCGAGCGGCTGCTTGTCTGCCAAGTCCCTGAGGTAGGCGACGAATTTCGACTTGTGAACCTGGAGCAGATGATGGCAGACCGCCCAGGCAGTCGCGTAGCAATCGACCGCCCGGTCCGGGTCTCGGAAAGCCTCGTCGTCACGAATCATCGCTGCGACACAGCCAGGCCGATAGCTGCGGAGAAAGTGGTCGAGCCGTGGACGATTCACCGCTCCCACGCCTCGCCAGCCACGGACGTTCTTCAGGTCCGGGGTCTCGAAATAGGTGGCGATACCCTCGCTCACCCAGAGCGGAATCGGAGCCAGGCGGCGGTGCATGCCGCTGTTGAAGGCGAGCTGGTGGGTCGCCTCGTGCACGAGCGTCGACACGAGTCCGACGGCGGCAGGGCTCGACATGATCTCGAGTCCGACCAGCCCGGGCCGACGGCCGCGGGCGGCAGCCAGCAGGTCACTGCCGGTCAGGTCGTAGGTCACGATCCGATTGCTGAGAAGATTGTAGTAGCCCACCACCCGGCTGGCCGCCACTCCGAGATCACCCGCGGCATGCGCCTCGTAGGCCCGTTTGTCGGCGTGGATGACCACCACGAGCGGTCGGTCGGGCTCCTGAACCTCGAGCCCGGCCCGGTTCCAATAGATGCCGAACGCGTCATGAAGCCGTTCGAAGATTGCCGCGCACCACTTCGCATAGTCCCGGCTCGTATCGAAACAGACGACGTAGTGCTTCGTGGTCAGGATCTGGAAGCCGGCCGGCAGTTCGGCGAGCAAGCGTTTGCCCAGTTGGGGTGGGCTCAACAGCTGGTCTGGGGCAGCGGCTTCGGTTCGAACCAGGATTTCCTTCGGACCGAGCAGCTCATAGCGGCCGGATTCGTGCTCGAGGAGCAGGCTGCCGTCCTGGGCGTCGCGGACGACGATCCCCAGACGGTCACGCCCGTCCTGCGTCCGCACCTCAGCCCACTCGGCCGAGGCGCCAAGGCCGACCAGGGTGGCGGCGGCTGCAACGAATGTTCGGGATCCGAGCCGCAGCCACGCCATCGGCCTGGCAGGCTGGGCAGGGGAGGCGGGGGCAGCGTGCTGGGATCCGGGCGGGACTGGCATCGCATCGACCACGCTGGCCCGCTACCGTTCCAAGGCTTTGTGGCGGCCGACGCCCCCGCCACTCCTGAGAGGAGTATCGTCTCGGATGACCGCCCCGCTCGCAACGCGAAGTTTTCGCTCAGCCGTTGCCCTGGCCGCCCTCCTGGCATCAGGTTGCGCAAGCTGGATGTCGCAGTTCGATGCCAAGAAGGCCGCCCAGGAGCGGGAACGCTACGGGGCCACGGCCGACTTCCGGATCAAGGAATTTCATGCCGAGGCCCAGCGGGCCCGCAAGGAGGACGGGGCCAAACAGGTCGAGTTCACCCGCGGCCTGACTGCCGCGATCCTTGCCGAGCACGATCCGCGGGTGCGGGCGGCGGTGGTCGAGGTCGCGGCTGGCTTCGACACCCCGGCCGCGGTGGCGATCTGCAAAGGCGCGCTGGAGGATCCCGATGCCCGGGTCCGCATGGCCGCGTGTGATGCCTGGCGGGCTCGAGGAGGCCCCGAGGCCGTGGCGCTGCTGGCAGCCCGCTCCGAAGCCGACTCCGAGATCGACGTGCGACTCAAGGCCCTGCGGGAACTGGGTGAACTGGGGAACGAAGCGGCCGTGCCGGCGCTGGCACGGGCGCTCGAGGATCCCGATCCAGCCGTGCAGTTTCGGGCGGTGGGCGCTCTCAGGCAGGTCAGCGGGCGGGATCTCGGCGACGATGTGAACGCCTGGCGTGCCTGGGCGGCGGATCCCGACGCCAAGGGCACGGAGTGGACGATCGCCGAAGGCTTCCGGCGAATCTTCTGACGGTCGACTTTGCCGACTGTGCGGCGGAGGCAACCTGCCGGAACCCGGCGGGTGGGCCGTCCACGATCGCGTGCCGGTCCTCGGCGGTGCCGATATCCCGGGTGTCGCTCTGCCTTTGCTTCCCTTTGACCGCCGGGACGATCCATGCGCGCTTGCTCCGACCATCCTTCCCGGACCACTCCAGCGTGTCGGTCCGTTGGATGGGTCCGTCGGGCCGGGGTCGTCGCCTGTGGGATCGCCTGCCTGGCGGCAGCGGCACCGCTCGGAGCGGCGCCTCCAGCCAAGGGGCGGGCGAGATTCCTCGACACGCTCTTCAAGCCCAAGGCCGAGCCCACCCCAGCCCTGATCGCGATCCCCCAGCCTCCGGGCGAGGACGCCATCGACGACCTTCGTCGTGAGGCGGCCGATCGCTGGGTGAAGCAGGGCGGGCCGGGAGATTTGCGGCCGAGGCCGACCGCGAACGGCGATCGCATGCCCGCCTGGAGCGATGCCGCGTCGCTTGCGAAGGCGGCGGGGGCGGCTGCGGGAGCGATCCTCGAGGCTGCAACCGACATCGACT
Organism: uncultured Candidatus Kuenenia sp.; assembly: GCA_964453165.1. Taxonomy (GTDB): domain Bacteria; phylum Planctomycetota; class Planctomycetia; order Pirellulales; family UBA1268; genus QWPN01. The sequence continues at coordinate 16,986 of CAYVNX010000017.1, forward strand.
ACCAGCCTTCAGCCCCGGCCCCCCCCACGATCACGCTCGCCCCGCCCGCCGGCAGCCGGGCCAAGACCCCGCCGCTGGTGGTCACCCGTCTCCAGTCATCGGGTGCGCCGGCTCCACGGACGCCCCGGTTCGAGCGGCTGCGACAGTGGATCGATCAGACGCTCACCACGTACCAACGGCGGCCGCTCAACACGGCCGACAACACGCCGTGGGAGGTGATGCACGGATTCATCGCATTCGGGATCCCGACGCAGGTCAGGGTCGGTGGCGCAAACGGTGATCTGGTGAGTGCCATCGGCTGGTCGAACATGGGCGGACGATGTCGCGGGCAGACGATGCTCACCACCTCGGGCGATCGGCTCGTCGCTCTCAAGGGCTACTTCGGTGTCCAGGGGCACTCCGCCCAGTATCTGGCGATTCTGGCCCAATGCCGGGTGGCAGCGAGCTCGCCGATCACCGTCGAGGGGCGGAAGTTCACCGTCGCCGATTTGATCGAGGAGGAGAAACTTGCCTGCAAGCCGGCGACCGAGCTCACCTTCGCGCTGATCGCGCTGGCCCACTATCTGCCCACCGACGCGACCTGGACGTCGCGGGACGGGGAGAAGTGGTCGCTCTCAAGGCTCGTCGAGGAAGAGATCGTGCAGACGATCCGGGGGGCGCCCTGCGGTGGCACGCACCGCCTGTTCGGACTCGCCTACGGCTGCCAGCGGCGGATCAAGGCCACGGGGCAACTCGACGGCGCCTACCTCCGGGCTGACCGGTACGTCCGGGACTTCCAGAACTTCACCCTCTCTCGGCTGCAGAACCGTGACGGCTCCTTCAGTACGGAGTGGTTCAAGTACCCCGCTGACCGCGAGGATGACGTCGATCGGAAGATCCAGACGACCGGTCACATTCTGGAATGGCTCGTGTCATCGCTCGACCAGGAGCGGCTCTACGATCCACGGGTCGTGGCAGCGGCGGAGTTTCTCTGCCGGACCCTGTCTCGAGAACCTTCGCGCGAATGGAAGATCGGCCCGCTCGGCCATGCGTTGCATGCGCTCAACATCTACCAGGAGCGGGCCTGGGGCGTGGTTCTGCCTGGCGGCATCGCCGCCTACCACGGATCGATGAAGGCCGCGACCGAGCCGGCGGCGATCGCCGAGCGGACGGATCCCGAGGCCCCGGCTCGCCGCTGAACGAGTCGCCTTGAACGCCGAGAGCGGGCGTCGTACGCTTCCTCGGCGGGTCCACCGGGCGGCCCGCACGCGGTCCGGTCGACCTCCGGTTCCGCCCGTCCCCGCCGATGCCGCCCGTCCCCGACGTGCCGGCCCGTGCGTGGAGCGGAGCGATGACTGCAGCCGATGTGAATCCCCAGCTCCAGCAGCTCCTGGAAATGGCTGTCCGCCTGTACGAGGCGACGTCGGCCGAAGGGATTCTCCTGTTGGTGGAAGAGCGGCTCGCTTGGGAGCGGATTCGCGAGCTGACGGGCACGACCCCGCTGCTCGTCTCTGCCGATGACGAGGCCGTCCTGGCGGGAGCCAGCGACCAAGGCCTGCGGGCCGTGCCGCTCGACGTGGCCGGGCTGCCGGTGCACGAGCGGCTGGCCCAGGCGCTCCTCGAGTGCGTCGCCGCCGAACTGATCGCCCCCGAAGCTCAGGTGGTCGCGGTCTACAGCGGCTTCGAGGCTGGCACCATCGACTCGGTAAGCCTCCTCCGCCTGGCCGAGCATCTCGGCCAGCTCACCGTCCGGGATCTGCGAAACCTCGAGACCAAGGTGCCGCTCGAAACCCTCAAGCTCGTCGTCGATCTCGCCGTCGAAATCGGCCGCGAGGGGCGGGAGGGAAAGCCGGTTGGCACCCTGTTCGTCGTGGGCGACACCCGCAAGGTGATGCAGTCAAGTCACTCGGCGGGATTTGACCCCGTGAGGGGCTATGGCCGGAGTGAGCGGCGGCTGGCCGACGCCCGGGTTCGGGAGGGCATCAAGGAAATCGCCCAGCTCGACGGCGCCTTCGTGATCGGGGCCGATGGCACGGTTGAGGCCGCCGCCCGCTACATCGACGCCTCGGCGGAGAATGTTTCGGTGGCCAAGGGACTCGGGGCCCGGCACTGGGCCGCCGCGGCCGTCACCCGACGGACTCGCAGCGTGGCGGTGACGGTCAGCGAGACGAGCGGCACCGTCCGGATCTTTCACGACGGCGAAGTGGTGCTGCGCATCGAGCCCTTCCGCCGAGCGATGAAATGGAAGGACTTCGAATACGAGCCCCCGAACCCTGACTGAGAGACGGGTGCCGTGCCAGTTCCCGCGCCCGACCTCGCCGGCAAGACGGTGTTTGCGCTCGACCTGCTCTCGCGGGTCTACCAGTTGTTCCACGCCCTGCCGGAGATGACCGCCCCCGACGGTCGGCCGGTGTCGGTGATCTTCGGGCTCACCCGCGATCTGCTCGACACGCTCGAGAAGCGAAAGCCCGACTACCTGTTCTGCGGCATGGATGCCGCCGGCCCGACCTTTCGCCACGAGCGGTTCGAGGCCTACAAGGCCAATCGGGCCGAGATGCCGGCTGACCTCGTGCCCCAGATCCCGCTGGCCCGCGAACTCCTGCGGGTGATGGGGATTCCCTGTCTCGAGCGTGCCGGCTTCGAGGCCGATGACATCCTGGCCACGCTCGCCACCCAGGTGGCGGCGGCTGGAGGTGAGTGCCTGATCGCCACGAGTGACAAGGACGCCCGGCAGTTGCTGGGCGAGCATGTCACGCTCCTCAACCTGCGGACCAATTCCGCGTTGGGCGTGCCGGAACTCGCGGCTGAATGGGGCATCGCCCCCGACCAGGTGGTCGACTTTCTCGCGCTGGTCGGTGACGCCGTGGACAACGTACCCGGCGTGCCCGGCATCGGGCCCAAGATCGCGGGGGAACTGCTGCAGAAGTTCGGCACCCTCGAGGCGGTGCTGGCCAACGTCGACCAGGTCTCGGGCACGAAGCGGCGGGAAAACCTCCTGGCCCATGCCGACACCGCGCGGGCCGGGCGGGAGCTGATCCGCCTGGAGACCGCCGTGCCGATCGAGATTCCCTGGAATGAAGGCCAGCGGCATGCCCCCGATGCCGACCGCCTCGCAGCCTTCATCCGCGAGCTGGGGTTTCGCAGCCTGCTCGACCGTGTGCAGAGGTCGAGCCCGGCTGTGCCTGCGGCCCGTCCAGCGCCGACGCTCTTCGACCTCGACGAGCTGGAAGGGGAAGCGGAGGTGTCGGACATGCCTGCGACGGTGACGCTCGCGGTGCCGGGCTCCGCCGCCGAGGCCAGCGGGCTCGTCGAACGGCTCCGCGGGGCGGGGCCGCTGGCGATCAGTGTCTCGCTTCCGCCGGCTGCGACGGCGATGACCCAGCCCACGGCGATCGCGGTCGTCGGCGGCGACGCTGGGGGCTGGTTCGATCGGGAACAGCTCGTGCGGTGCCGTCCCCTTCGCGATCTGTTGGCCGATGCGACGATCGCCAAGCGGGGGCACGACCTCAAGCGGCAGGACGTCGCCTTGCGGACGCTGGGGATCCCGCTCGCCGGCGCCGAGTTCGACACGCTCCTGGCCGCCTACCTCCTGGAGGCCGGCGAACGGAACCTGGGCCTGGCCGAAACCTGCCGGCGGCACGGCCTCGCCTCGGCGGTGCCGGCCGACGTCGCGGCGTTCGAGCAACCCGCCGAGCCGGCCGCCGCCGCCGCGCATGCCCGGGCCGTGGGGCTGCTGGCCGAGTCGCTTCCGGCCCGGCTCGAACAGGCCGGCTTGACCGACCTGTACCGTTCGCTGGAGATGCCGTTGGCCCGGTTGCTTGCCGACATGGAGGTGGGCGGGGTGCGGGTCGATGCGGCCGAGTTGGCCGGGCTCGGCCGCGACTACGCTGCCCGGCTCCTGGCCCTCGAGGACGAGATCCACGACCTGGCGGGCCGCGGCTTCTCGCTCGCCTCCCCGGTTCAAGTCCGGGAAGTATTGTTCGATGAACTTGGGCTTCCGGTCGTGAAGCGGACCAAGACGGGCCCGAGCACCGACGCCGACGTGCTCAAGGAATTGGCCCGGCTTCATCCGTTGCCGGCGTTGCTGCTCGAACATCGCAAGTATGCCAAGCTCAAGAGCACCTACGTCGACGCACTGCCGGCCCTCATCGATCCGGGAACCGGCCGCATTCACACCACCTTCAACCAGACCGTCACGGCCACGGGCCGGCTGAGTTCCAGCGATCCCAACCTGCAGAACATCCCGATTCGGACCGAGGAAGGGCAGCAGATCCGCGCCGCCTTCCGGCCGGGTCCGGAGGGCTGGCGGTTCGTCGCCGCCGACTACTCCCAGATCGAACTCCGCGTGCTCGCCCACCTCTCGGGCGACGTGGCGATGAAGGCGGCCTTCGAGTCCGGCACCGATATCCATGTCCGGACCGCCGCAGCCGTCCACGGCGTCGAGCCGGGGGGCGTCACACCTGAGATGCGGCGAATGGCCAAGGCTGTGAATTTTGGGATTCTCTATGGACAATCCGCCTTCGGGCTGGCCAAGAGCCTCGGGATTCCACAGGGCGAGGCGGCGGCCTTCATTGCCGCCTACCTGGAGGCCTTTGCGGGCGCCGCCACCTTCATGGATGAGCTTCTGGATCGCTGCCGCACGAGCGGCTACGTGACCACGATCCTCGGTCGCCGGCGGCAGATTCGCGGCGTACGGGATCGTGCCGCCCGCCGGAACGCCGCCGGAGTGCCCACGCTCACGCTGCCGGAGCGGGAGGCGGTCAATACGGTCGTGCAGGGCTCGGCCGCCGATCTGATCAAGCTGGCGATGCTCGCCGTCGACCGCCGGCTGCGGCTGGAAGCTCTGCGGACGGCGATCGTCCTGCAGATCCACGACGAACTGCTGCTCGAGTCGCCGCCAGAGGAGGTTCCGGCCGTGGAGCGGCTCGTCGAGGCTGAGATGCGCGGAGCCATGCGTCTGACGGTGCCGCTCGAGGTGTCGGTGCAGACCGGAAGCACATGGGCGGAGTGTGGGTGAGGGCATGATCGTCGTTGGCATCGTGGGAAGGATCGGCGTTGGAAAGTCGACCGTGGCCCGACTGCTCGGGGCCAGGGGGGCCGAGGTGATCGACGCCGACCGCGTGGCGCACGCGGTGCTCGAGGAGCCGGAGATCCGGAGTGCGATCGCCGCCCGGTTCGGTGCCGAAGTGCTCGACACGGGAGGAGCCGTGCGCCGAACCGCCCTCGCGGCCCGGGTGTTCGGGGACTCGGACACCCATGAGACCGCCCGAGGGGATCTCGAACGGATCGTCCATCCGCGGGTGCGGCAGCGGATCGTGGGTCGGCTGGCGACCCTGCGCTCCGGGTTATGGTCCGCCGCGCCCGTCGTGGTGCTCGATGTTCCCCTCCTGATGCAGGCTGGCTGGGATGACCTCTGCGACCGGCTTGTGCTCGTCGAGTGCGATGAGCACGAGCGGCAGCGCCGGCTCGCTGCCCGGGGCTGGTCGGAGGCCGAGCAGTTGGCCCGCGACCGAGCGTGGAATCGCGGGTATCGGCCCCCGCCGGCGGAAAAAACCATCCGCGTGGATGCTTCGTTGGATGAGGCGTATACTCGAGACCAGGTCGGTCGAATCTGGAATACGTTGGCTGGGACATAACCAGGCGGCATGTTCTGGAATCCGCCGGCTCCCGCCTGGGGTTTTCGCTTCTCCTGTCCTCGTTGCGTCGCCGGATGCCGGACCGTTCCGGTGTTGGGTTTGCCGCTGCTGCCTGCCCGCCTCATCGCCATTCCCAGTCCTGTTTCCGCGGCATCTCTGGTCGCGGCCCTTCGAGGTGTCTCATGAACGACCCTGCAGCCCGCTCCACCGCCGACGACCGGGAGCCGATGAGCATCGCCGAGGAGATCGCCGAGGAGGTCAAGGAGGGGCTCGACGTCACGAGCCACTACGAGGCCCTCAAGAAGGGCGACATGTACATCACGACGCTCCAGAAGATGTCGATGCAGGAACTCGTCGACCTCGCCCGCCAGGAGCAACTCGGCGACGTGGCGGGGGCCCGCAAGCAGGATCTCGTGTTCCGAATCCTGAAGGAGCGGGTCAAACTCAACGGCCTGATGTTCGGGGAGGGGACTCTCGAGATCCTCCCCGATGGGTTCGGGTTTCTCCGCAGCGCTGATCACCACTACCTCTCCTGCCCCGACGACATCTATGTCTCGCCCAGCCAGATTCGCCGATTCGGGCTTCGCAATGGCATGACCGTGGCCGGCCAGATCCGGCCTCCGAAGGAGAGCGAGCGATACTTCGCCTTGTTGCGGGTCGAGGCGATCAACGGTGAGGATCCGGCCAGGCTGTCCACCCGCGTGCTCTTCGACGAACTCACTCCTCTCCATCCCGACGAGCGGATCCAGTTGGAGACCACGGCCGAGGAGATCTCCACGCGGGTCGTCGATCTCGTCGTGCCGATCGGGTTCGGCCAGCGTGGCCTGATCGTCAGTCCGCCGCGGGCCGGGAAGACGATCCTGCTCCAGAAGATGGCCAAGGCGGTGCTCGCCAACTATCCCGACGCCTACGTCTTCATGCTCCTGATCGACGAACGGCCCGAAGAAGTCACCGACATGGAGCGGCAGGTGAAAGGGCCTGGCTGTGAGGTCATCAGTTCCACCTTCGACGAAAACGCCGCCCGCCATGTGCAGGTGGCCGACATGGTGCTGGAGAAGGCCAAGAGGCTCGTGGAGTGCGGTCGTGACGTGGTGATTTTCCTCGACTCGATCACCCGTCTGGCTCGGGCCTGGAACTCGGAAGTGCCCAACTCGGGCAAGATTCTCTCTGGTGGTGTCGACGCTAATGCGCTGCAGCGGCCGAAGCGGTTCTTCGGCAGCGCCCGCAAGGTGGAGCAGGGGGGGTCGCTCACGATCATCGCGACTGCCCTGGTCGACACGGGGTCGAAGATGGACGACGTGATCTTTGAGGAGTTCAAGGGCACCGGCAACCTCGAGGTCGTGCTCGACCGCCGGCTGGTGGACAAGCGGGTCTATCCCGCCATCGACATCAACCGCTCCGGCACTCGACGGGAGGAGATGCTGATGGAGCCCGACGAATACCGGCGGGTCTGCGTCTTGCGACGCGTGCTTGGCGACATGAATCCGACCGACGCGATGGAACTCCTCGTGAACCGGCTCTCGAAGACGAAGTCGAACAGTGAGTTCCTCATGAGCCTCAAATCGTAGGGTGTCGGCAGCATGCAGGAGGCAGCTTCAGTGAGGGTGTTTGCAGCGACCGGTTGGCGGCTTCCACGGGACTGCCGGGTGGCCGTGGTGGTGGCTCGGTGGAACGAGACGGTGACCCGGCGGCTACTCGATGGGGCCGCGCACGCGTTCGCCGAGGCGGGCTTGGCCGCGGATGCGATCGACGTGGCCTGGGTGCCCGGATCATTCGAGCTTTCCTTCGCGGCCGATCGGCTGGCGGCCACTGGCCGGTATGCCGCGGTGCTCTGCCTCGGGGCGATCATCCGCGGGGAGACCGTGCACGATCGGATCATTGCCGCCGCATGTGCCAGCGGGATCGAGGCGGTGGCGCGATCCCGCGGCCTGCCGGTGCTCTTCGGGGTGCTGACCTGCGACACGCTCGCCCAGGCGCTGGCCCGGGCCGGCGGAAGCCCTGCCGACGGCTTTGCCGGCAACAAGGGGGCGGAGTGTGCGACGGCGGCGATCGAGATGCTGGGCCTGGTCGCGGCGATCTCCGGCGATGGTGCCGCGACATGAGCCGCCGCAGCCGCGGCCGGGAGGTCGCCCTTCAATCGCTCTACCAGCTCGACCTGAGCCGGATCACGAGCCCTGACCGCGACCAACTGGCCGCCATCCATCGCTTTCATCGGGGCCGGCTTCGCTTCGGGCCGCTGGTGGAATTCGCCGACGCGCTCGTCGCTGGTGTGCTCGCTCGGCTCGACTCGATCGATGCGACGCTCGAGGCCCGCTCGGAAAACTGGCGGCTCTCCCGGATGGCGGCAACCGATCGCACCGTGCTGCGGATCGCCGCCTACGAACTCTTCCACACCGACACGCCGCCGCCGGTCGTGGCGGACGAGGCGATCGAACTCGCCCGCCGCTACGGCAGTGAGGCCTCGCCCCGGTTCGTCGCCGGCATTCTCGGCCGGCTGGTGGCCGATGCCGCCGCGGGCACCAAGGAGCCGTGAACATGGGATTTCTCGATCGGATCCGGGCGGGGCTCGCCAAGACCGCCCGGGTGCTCAATACCGACGTCCGTGACCTCTTCAAGCGGGAGGGACGGCATGTCGACGAGGCCTTTCTCGAGGAGTTGCGGGCGGCGCTCGTGAAGACCGACATGGGCCCGGCGGCGGCCGAGGCGATCGTGGCCGACGTGGACAGTCGGCTCCGAACCCGCGTGGTCGATCCCGAGATCGTGCTCGACTCGATTCGCACCCAGTTGCTCGCGCGGCTCCGGCCGGCCGAGGCGGCGATCGCCGCAGCCTCGACCGGACCGACCGTGATCCTGGTCACCGGCGTGAATGGCTCGGGAAAGACCACCTCGATCGCCAAGCTGGCCAGGAATTTCACCCGCCAGGGAAAGAAGGTCGTTCTCGGCGCCGGCGATACCTTCCGCGCGGCGGCGGTCGAGCAGCTCACGATGTGGGCCGGCCGGGTCGGCGCCGAGATCGTGCGGGGCGAGACCGGCTGCGATCCGGCGAGTGTGGCCCACCGGGCCGTCGCCCGGGCCTTGGAGGGAGGCTTCGACGTCTGCATCGTCGACACGGCTGGCCGGCTTCAGACCCAGTCGAATCTGATGCAGGAGCTCGGCAAGATTCGCCGGGTGATCGCCAAGCAGATTCCCGAGGCTCCCCACGAGACCCTCCTCGTGCTCGACGCGACCGCCGGCCAGAACGCCCTCTCCCAGGCCAAGGGCTTCAAGGAAGCGGCTGGCTGCACCGGGATCGTGCTGGCCAAGCTCGACGGTTCGGCCCGCGGGGGCGTGATCGTGCCGGTGGCCGAGCAGTTTGGCCTGCCAGTCAAATTCGTCGGCGTGGGCGAATCGGCCGACGACCTCGAGCCGTTCGTGCCCGAGCAGTTTCTCCAGGCCCTGCTCGAAGGGGCTCTCACGCCGGCCTGACCGTGGGCCGCGTGGCGTGCCGCGCTTCCCTGCTCGCCTCACCCGCAGGGTTTGCCACGATCGGCTGCCGGTCGTGGAAACCTTGCCGGCTCGTGTGCGGAGAAGACTTTCTTGGCGGCCCCGCGCCGATGAAACGCGGTAGGCGGGGGGAGATTCTGGCTGCGGGCATTGCTTGGCGGAGCGTGCTTGGGGCTTGCTTTCCTCGGATTGGAACGCCCTGCGGTCCGCGCCGGATGCGGACCGCGAACACTCACCCACGGATTGGGAGCACCCAAGACCATGCGATTCCTAAAACCCACGCTGCCCCTCTGGGTGGCGGGAGGCCTCCTGGCCTCTATTACGACCGCCACCGCAGCCGATCCGAGCATCACCTCGCAGCTGGATCCCAGCCTCTACACCCGGGTCGCCCAGGTGCCTGTGATCCCGAACGTTCCCGAAGAAGACGCCTACCAGATGCGGGCCCTGCCGCCGCAGGAGGCGGCCGAGGAAATCGAAGAGGGGCCAAATCGCTACCTCGAACTCGACGCGCTGACGAGCCGCGGCATCAATACCTACGGCTGGATCAACGCCGGTATCGGTGCGAACAACTGGGGCGACCCCTGGAACGGTCCGATCACGTTCAACGACCGGGCCTGGCAGGGGCAGATGAACCAGCTCTACCTGGTCAATGAAAAGCTCCTCGACACCGAAGATGGGGGCATGGACTGGGGCGGTCGCATCGACCTGCTCTACGGTACCGACTACATCTTCACGACGGCCCGCGGCCTCGACGGCAATCTCTTCTACCAGCCGAATGCGGCCGGTGCGGGGGGCGCTCCGAGCTGGGGCAACAAGTACTACGGTCTGGCCCTACCGCAGATGTACGGCGAGCTCGGGTATGGAGATCACGCCGTCAAGTTCGGTCACTTCTACACGATCATCGGGTATGAAGTGGTGCCGGCCATCGGCAACTTCTTCTACACGCATGCCTACACGATGCAGTACGGTGAGCCGTTCACCCACACCGGCGTTCTCGACGTCTGGACGGTGAACGACCAGCTCACCGTCTATGGTGGTATCACCAACGGCTGGGACAACTACAGCGATCCGATCAACTACTTCGGGATCGCAAACCCTGGCTATCCGGGGGCGAACAGCAATGCAGCCTTCCTCGGCGGTGCCACGCTGAAGAGCTCGGACGAAAGCCAAGCTCTGACGATGACCGTGTCGAGCGGCAATGAGATTGGCTCGTTCGCTCCGTCCGGGCTGGCCAATATCGGCAATCGGTCGCTCATCAGCACCGTGTACATCAACGAGCTGAGCGACAAGCTGACGTATGTCTTCCAGAACGACAACGGCTGGCAGTTCAACGCGAACACTCCCGACACGTTGAATCAGGCTCAGCCCGGGACGGCCCTCTGGTACGGCATCAACCAGTACATGTTCTACACCATCAACGACAACCTCGTGGGTGGCATGCGGCTGGAATGGTTCCGCGACAACAACGGCTACCGCGTGATCAACCCGATCCGCAATGCCCTGTTCGGCGGGCCGGCGCAGGGTGGCTATCAGGGCAACTTCTGGCAGGCGACCTGGGGTCTGAACTGGAAGCCCCAGGGAAGCCGCAACTGGATCATCCGGCCCGAACTGCGGTACGACTGGTATTCGCCTGACGATCCGGCTGGGCCGCTGCCCTTCGGCAACTTCAACGAGTACGGCCAGTTCTACGGCGGCTGCGACGCGATCTGGCAGTTCTGATTGTCCCGGCGGCGGGGCCATCCATGGCCCCCGCCGCCTCCGCCGGCCGCGGGTGCAGCCAAGGTGCACCCGGGCCGGCAGGCGGCCGGCATCCTGCCGGCCCGTCATCGAGCGTGAAAGCGGGGCCCACCGCAGCCGGTGGGCCCCGCCGCGTTTGGTGGGTCGCGGCACCGGGTCCCGGTTCGGGAAGGGGAGTGTCCGACCGCTGGCCGGACCCGATCAGCTGTCAGGCAGCGCTCGAAATTGGTCCTAAGTCCAGTCGCGGGGAGCAATTCGGTGAATATGGGGGCTCTGCGTAGCCTGCAAAAACCGCGCAGTTTTACAGGTTCGGCACGTCTCGCTAGGTTTTCGGGCGTGTTTTGGCCCACGCGCCCTCGCGGGGTGGATCGTGTCCACCCGATGAGATGAGAGGGACTGGGCGATCCGGAGAAAGACGTCGATGAGTAGCCAAGCCGCGAGAGCGATGGGTTTGATGGGCATACAACCATTCGGCCTGCTGAGGGCGTTCATCCTCGCCCTGGTTCTGTCGGCCGCCGCCGCGGCTGCCCAGGCGGAAGCACGATGGCTCGACGACTACTCCGAAGCCCTCTCGGCGGCCGAGCAGACGGGGCGGCCCGTGCTGGTCGTGTTTACGGGCAGCGACTGGTGTCAGCACTGCCGCACCCTCGAGCGGAATGTGCTCGAGACCGAGACCTTCCTCGACTGGGCGGAGAACCGCGTGGTGCTCCTGATGATCGACCTTCCTCAGGAGGGAATTTCGCTCGACGAGCGGAAGGCCCGCTCCACGATCTGCGTCCGCTACGGGGTGCGGTCCTTCCCCAACACGGTGCTCGTTGCTCCAGACGGAACGAAGATCACCGCCCAGGCCGGATACCATGGCCAGACGGCCTCGACCTACATAGCCGCCCTCGATGGCCATCTGCCTGCCCGGGGGTTGGCGTCAGCAGGATCGCGGCCGGTTCACCACTCGCTCGATGCCGCCGTGGAGACGGCCCGAGGTTCGAAGCGACCGGTGCTGGTGATGGTTTCTCGGAAGGGTGATGCCGCCGCCACCACGCGGGTCGCCTCGCTCATGCAGGATCCCGAGTTCGAATCCCTCGCCCGCGAAAACTTCGAAGTCGCCCAGGTGCCGGCCTCGGAAGGCGAGCATCGTTCCGCTGATGACGAGGCCGTGGAGCAACTTCTGGGTGGAGCCGATCTGCCTGCCGACACGGTCGAGATCGTGGTCACGGACGACGGCCACACGCCGCTGTTCGTCGAACCGGCCGCCGGTGAACCCCGACAGGTCGTCAGCGGCCTCCGCCGCTTCCTGGCGACGCGGCAGGCCGGCCGTACCGCCCGCCGGTGATGGCGTCGTTCGCGGAGATCAGCTTCGGAAGCGGGAGGCTTCGGCGTTGAGGTCGCCGATCGCCCCATGCAGGTGACGGAGGGCGTCGGTGAGCACCGTCAGGGACGAGGCCGATTCGGACGCGTCGGTCCGCAGCGACTCCATCGCATCGCGAATCTGCCGAGCTCCCTGCGACTGGGCCTCCATGCCCTCGTGAACCTGCTCCAGCGATCGGGTCACCGACTGCACCGGCTCGATGATCCGGCCGAGTTTCTCGCTCACCTCGGCCACCTCGCCGATCCGGCCGTTCACCTCGTTGCGGAAGCGGTCCATCTCCATCGTGCCACCGGCCACCGCCGCCTGCATGTCGCGGACCATCCGCTCAATGTCCTTGGTGGCGAGGGCCGTCTGATCGGCGAGCCGGCGGATCTCCTGGGCGACGATCCGAAAGCCACGGCCCGATTCGCCGGCCTTCTCAGCCTCGATCGTCGCGTTGACGGAGAGCAGGTTGGTCTGTTCGGCCACCTTCGCGATCGTGGTCACCACCGACGTGATTCCGCTGGCCCGCTGGCTGATCGTGGCGAGCTTGCGGGTGAACGCGTTCATCGCCTCGTCGAGCTGGTGCATCGACGCGGTCATGCTTTCGAGGCCTCCGCGGCCCTCGTCAGCCACGCTGGCGGCGTCTCGGGCGACGTCCATCAGCCCGCCGGTCGCCTCGAGCAGCTGCTCGCTCGTGGCGGAGATCTCCGCCACCGCCGCGGCGATATCGTGGGCCGAGCTGCTAAAACCCCCCACCGCTCGTTCCTGGGTCCCGAGGGCTGAAGCCGCTTCGGCCTCGACCGCCCGGAGCCGCTCCCCGGCTCCCTTGATCCGGCCGACCAGCCCTCCAACCGTGTGCTGCATAGCGACAAAGGCGGCCAGGAGCCGACCGGTCTCCGCCTGGTCTCCCAACATCAATCCTCGGCCGAGATCACCTGCTGCAATCGCTTCAGCCGCGGCGACTGCCTCGCCGAGGGGCTCTTCGATGCTCGTGCCGAGCCGGAACGCGAAGAACGCAGCCGGTGCGGCGACCGCCGCCGCGGCCAGCAGCACGGCGGCCGTTAGCCGGGGCCAGCCGCCGGGCGGCATCCAACCCGTGGCCACCACGAGCAGCGTCGCGGTCGCCGCGGCAGCGGTGAACGCGATGAGGGCAGCCGCGAGGGCCAGTCTGATCCGCAGCGACATTGCCGGGACTCCGAGGGACAGAGGCGATTCCCCGAACCCTAGTTCGCCGCGGATGTCGGGGCCAGCCCGTCGGGTCAGCGGGGACCGGGAAGCGTCGGCACGATCGTTGCCACCGGGACGAGCGGCGGGGCTGCAACCCTGCGGGCCTGGCCGTGCTGGGCGGTGACGATCGGCGGGTGCCGCAGGCTCGCGGCCGCGCCGCAGCCGCCGATCGGCAAAAGCAGAAACGCCGGGGCAACGAGCCAGGGGAGCCAGACTGGCGACCGCCGGACGGGCCGGTGACGAGTGGATGAGGCTTGCCGAACGCTTGGACGCATGAACCGAAAACCTACGAGGAGCCCCCTCAAGGGCCTCTGGGAATACCGGCCGAGCTACCCGCGAATCAACCCCGACCACCCACCGCCCGACTTGCCCAACTTGACCGCTCTGTGCCGTTGCCGGCCGTTCGCTGGCGTGTGGAGGAGTGAAGGTGGCGTTTGGGGGGCGATTGGAGGGGCGGAGGGGACGCTTGAGCCTACTCCCGAAGCGTCCCGCCCTCGCGGAGACGCCCGCTGATCGCTCACGCATTCGCACGGAATGGCCGAGGCGGGGATCGAACCCGCACACCCCTTACGGGATACGGGATTTTAAGTCCCGTGCGTCTGCCAGTTTCGCCACTCGGCCCGACTGGCGATCGTAACCCGGCTCGCCGCTTGTCAGAAGCCCGGGGGCGTTGGTTCCGCCGCCGGCGTCTGCCGGGCTTGGGTACACTCACGGCCTTGTTTGCCTGACCGATCCCGCCTTCGAAAGCCCGCCGCTTGAACGATCTCGCTGCTGAACCGGTTGCCGGAGCTCTTCCGGGGATCGACGGTTTTCTCGCCCCCTGGGGCTCCCGAGCGTCGCTCGGAATGGACGTGGTGCTGGTGGGGCTGCTGGCGTTGCTCCCGGTGCTGGCCTTGAGCGTGCAGGCGGCCCGCGGTGGCCGGTTTGTGCTGCACAAGCGGCTGCAGTTGTTCATCGTGGCCGCGCTCGCGGTGGCGATTCTGGTCTTCGAGGTGGATGTGCGGCTCATCAGCGACTGGAAGCCGCGGGCGCGGCCGAGTCCCTTCTGGCCGGGCGGCGTGCTCTGGGCCCTCGGCATTCATCTCATCTTCGCCGTCAGCACCTTCGTGCTCTGGACGTGGGTCCTGTGGGAGGCGCTGGCTCGGTTTCCGAATCCACCGAGGCCCGGTGACCATGGTCCTCGGCATCGGCGGATGGCGCGGCTGGCGGCCGTCGATCTGCTCCTGACGGCCGTGACGGGCTTCGTCTTCTACTGGCTCGCCTTCGTGGCCTGAGCGGCCGGGCTGCGTGCGGCCCAGCGGCAGAGACCGACCCCGCCGAAATAGAGCAGGCAGAGGGGCGCTGCGAGGAACAGCATGCTGTAGGGATCGGCCGGCGTGAGGATGGCGGAGACGATGCAGATGATCAGCACGGCCAGCCGCCACTGCGACACGTAGGCCGCCACGTCCATGATGCCGATCCGCTCGAGAAACAGCATCACGAGGGGAAGCTGGAAGCCCAGGCCGAAACCCACCGGCAGGACGAGCACGAAACTCATCCACTCGCTGATCCGCGGATCGGGGTCGAGCCCGAGCCACTCGTTGAACGCCAGCAGGTAATCGAGCACGAAGTCGAAGACGAAGAAGAAGGCGAGGAAGGCGCCGGCCAGGAACAGGCCCAGGCTGGCGGGGAGGAAAAGGTGGACGAGCCGCTTCTCGTGCGGATAGAGCCCGGCGGCTACGAACATCCAGAGTTGGTAGAAGATCCAGGGGCTCGCGAGCACGATCCCCACGAGGATCGCCGCCTTCACGTAGATGCCGAATGCCTCCTGCGCGCTGAGGGTCGTGATGCTCACCCGCGGATCGCGGGCCAGCGGCTGCCAGAGCAGGACCGGCACCAGACCCTCGGCATCGAAGTGGCTCCCGTGCTTGGCCGGACGTTCGGCGGGCTCGGCGTCGGTCTCAGGCTGGCGATCCGTCTTTGTCTCCGCCGTCGGGGAGGGACCGCTCAACACCTGCGCGAGCCGATCGGGATGAACTTCGCGCAACTCAAACGACAGCCCGCGGTTTTCGATGGCGTCGCGGATCTCCGCCTCGGAATACGGCAGCGGCGAACCGGTCCAGCCGGCGGCGGTCTCCATCGCCCGCTTGCTGTAGTAGTCGCCCAACGCCCGGCGGAGCGGCTCTTCGACCAGCTTCACGACCGGCCGGGCGACGAGAAACCCGATCATCACCCCCACGACCAAGCCCGCGGCCGCGCGGATCAGGCTGCCACGCAGTTCCTCCAGGTGCTCCCCGAACGTCATCGTCGATGACTGAAACAGGTCGTCCTCGGTGGCTCTGGGCATGGGGATGATCTTCCGGCCGGTCCGCGGGGCGTCAGGCTCCGTACTTCCCCAGCCGCAGCGCGTGCGCCATGGCCAGGAGCATCAGGTGCTTGGCGGGGAAGATGCCCAGACCGCCCCGCAGGCAGTCTCGCTCGGAGAAGGCGGCGAGCCCGTCAGGGCGGCAGGTGTCGGCCACCACGAGCGTAGGCACCGGGTGCCAGGAGTGGCTCTGGAGCTTGCTCGGCGTGGAGTGGTCGCCCGTCACGATCAGCACACTCGGCCCCAAGGCCTCGATCCGGGGAATCGCCGCGTCGAGTTCCTCGATCCGCTCCACCTTGTGGTCGAACGCGCCGTCTTCGCCGGTCGAGTCGGTGTATTTGAAATGAAGGAAGAAGAAGTCGTAGTCGTTCCAGCAGCCGGCGAGCGTGTCGATCTGCTCGGCGAGTGTCTTGGCCTCGCCCACGAGCGTCATGCCGGCCAGTCGGGCGAGCCCCTTGTACATCGGGTAGACCGCGATGGCCGCAGCTCTCAGGCCGTAGAGTTCGTCGTACGAGGGCAGGGCAGGGCGGCCGGCGAAGCCACGCAGAACCATGCCGTTGGCCTTTGGTTCATCGGCCAGGATCCCGCGGGCCTGTCGCACGAACTCGGCAGCCACCTCGGCCGTGCGGGCCGCCGCGGCGTCGAGCGGTTGGGGGGCGAGCGGGGCCACGCCTGTGGCCTGTGGATCGGTGTCGGCCACGGCACCCGACAGGCCCGTTCCGCGGAACACGACGACGAACCGATGCTCTTTCACCGGCCGCACGAAGGTCTCGACGCCCGGAATCTTCACCGCCTGAAGCCGTTCGACGACCTGAAAGCTCTCCTCGGAGGGAATCCGCCCGGCCCGGCGGTCACTGATCAGACCGGCCGTGTCGAGCGTGCAGAAATTGCCCCGGGCCGCCACGTCGTCGGGGCCGAGTTCGAAGCCGATCCCGGTGGCCTCCAGGGCACCACGGCCGATCCTGAATTCGAGCGGGTCGTAGCCGAACAGGCCGAGGTGTCCCGGGCCGGAGCCGGGCGTGATCCCCGGAAGGACCGGCACACTCGATCCGCTCGTGCCCCGGCTGGCGAGCCGATCGAGGTTCGGCGTGCGGGCCGTCTCGAGTTCGGTGCGGCCGTTCGGCTTCATGGGCAGGCCGCCGAGGCCGTCGGCCACGAGCATCACGATCTTCGAGGAGTTCTTCTCGGCCAGTTCGCGAACCAGGTCGTGCTCGATCACGGGGAAGGGCTCCGGGGTGGGGTGGGCTCGGGCGGCCTCGGCGGGGCCGCGGGGGGTTCTGCTAGATTTTCGAGCCCGGTTGGCCCAAGCGTACCGCCTTTCCCGAGAGTCGCCACCAGCGGCCCGTCCCGCCCCGATGACAGTCATTCGGCCCCGCCCTCCGACCGACCCGCTCGTGCTGGAGGTGGCGGGCACCGATGCCCAACCGTGGGGGGCGGGAAGCCTGGCGGAGCCGCTGGAACGGGCTCGAGCCGAGATTCTCGCCGCACCAGGGCCGCTCGACATCGCGCGGACCGTGCTCGCCGAATACGACACCCGCCGGCCTGAAAGCGGATTGTTCACCGTGCTCCAGGCGGCCAGCCGGATCCGCGCGGCAGTGGACCGCGTGGTGGTCGTCGCCGGCGGCGGACTCGGTCCCGGCACGCGGTTGCTGGTCGCGGCCTGCTGCCATCCGTTTCACGACCAACTAGCACGGGGCGACCGCGGGGGCCGGCCGCGGCTGAGTTGGATCGACGGCCGTTCGAGCCCCGACGACCTGCGGGGTCTGCTCGATGTCGTCGCGCCGCCTGGTCGGCCGCCGGGCCGCGATCTGCTCGACCGCTGGGCCGTCCTCGCGGCCGATCTGCCGCCGGACGATCCGGCGACTCTGGCGGTCGTGCGGCTTCTGCTCGCGGAGCGGGCGGCAGCGGCGGATGGTTCCGCCGGGCCGCAGTTCGTGGCGATCACAACGCCGGGGAGCGAGCTCGAACGGCTGGCCAAGGCCACCGGCCCGGCCGAGCGGTTCACCGCGACCACTCGGCTCGACGGACCGCTTGGCCTGCTGACCGCGGCCGGTCTCCTGCCCGCTGCGATCGCCGGCATCGATGTCGTCCAGTTGCTCAAGGGTGCATCCGCGATGTTCGTGCGGTTCACGGAGGCGCCGCTGGCGGTCAATCCGGTGCTGGCTGATGCGGCCGTCAGGCAGGTGGCGAAATCGAAAGGGCTGCCCGGCCGACGCTTCGCGATCGCCGACCGATCCCTCGCGGAGCTGGCAGCCTGGCAGCGCTGGCTGCAGCCGACGAGGCTGGCCGACGCGGCGGTCGTCACCCGCATCGAAGGCGGCGCTCCGCGGCGGGACTGGCCGTCGTCTCAGCCCGCGCCTGCCGATCACACCGCCGGTGGCATTCCGCATGAGCCGGTCGACGCTGCCGAGCCCGCCGCGATCACGATCCAGCTCCCGCGGATCGACGAGCATGCCCTCGGACAAGTTCTGCAGTTGCTCGCCCTCTCGGCGGCGGTGCAGGAGCGGGTGCATGCCGAGGGATCCGATCGGGCAACCCTGATCTGATCCGCGTACACTTTCGCACCATTCGTGCTCTTGGTTTCTCCCCCTTCACTCGTTTGGAGACTGCCGATGCCCGTCACGCTCACCTGGATCGGCCACTCGACCTTCTTGATCGACACCGGCGTGGGCACGATTCTCGTCGACCCCTTTCTCGACGAGTGCCCCACCGCGAGCATGAAGGCGGCCGACGTGGCCTGCGACACGATCCTGATCACCCATGCCCACTTCGATCACATGGCCGACGCCGCCGCGATCGCCACGCGGACCGGGGCGAAGGTCTGCTGTGCCTTCGAGATCGCCAACTGGCTGGGCAAGCACGGCGTGACGACGGTGCAGCCGATGAATCACGGCGGCCGGGTGGCGGTGCCGGGGGGCACGGCTGCGATGGAACTCGCCTTCCACTCCTCGAGCCTGCCCGACGGGAGCTACGGCGGCAATCCGGCCGGCTGGCTGCTCGACGTGTCCGGCAAGCGAATCTATGTGGCGGGAGACACCGGGGTCTTCGGCGACATGGAGCGGATCGGCCGGCCCCGCGCGGGCCGCCGGCTCGATTTGGCGATCCTCCCGATCGGCGATTTGTTCACGATGGGGCCGGACGCGTCGCTCGAGGCGATTCGGCTGCTCGGTCCCGCGGTCGTCGTTCCCTGTCACTACGACACCTGGCCGCCGATCGAGCAGGATGCCGAGGCATGGGCCGCGCGGGTGCGGGAGGAGGGCCTCGCCGAGCCGCGGGTGCTCGTGCCCGGAGGCTCGTTCACGCTGGACTGACCGCGACCTCGATCTGCCCATCCACCACGCGCACCGGGAAGACGGCGACCTTCAGTTTTTCGTTGTCGCACCAGGCGCCGTCGCCGACGCGAAACCGCCAGGCATGCCAGGGGCAGGTGACGACGCCGTCCACGAACGGACCCGAAGCCAGCGACGCGCCCATGTGCGGGCAGAGGTCGTCGATCGCATGGTAGGAACTGCCGTCGAAGAGGACGGCCACGAGCCGCCCGGCCACCTCGAAGGTGCGGCCTTCGCCGACCGGGATGTCGCCCTCGGCGGCCACGCGGGCGAACGGCGGCCCGGCACCGGCAGCATGTGTATCGCTCATGCCGTCAGGTGTACCATGGCCGCATGCGGGATGCATCTCCTACCGGCCGGATCAGGCTCGTTGTCCTCGACGTGGACGGCACGGTCACCGATGCTCGTCACCAGGTGACCGAAGCCGCCAGTCGGGCGGTCGACCAGATGCGGGCGGCGGGCGTACGGGTGATGCTGGCGACGGGCCGCCGCTACCGTGATTCGCTTCCGATCGCCATGCAGCTGGCCATCACCGAGCCGCTCGTGACCGCCTCCGGCGGGCTGGTCAAGCGGCCGACCGATCATGCCACGCTGCACCGAGCCCAGTTCGCGGCCGGTGTGCTCGAGCAGGTGCTGGCGACGATCGTTACGGCCGGCCACGAGCCGGTCGTCTACACCGACAGCTTCGCCGCCGGCTACGACTTCCACTGCCGCGGGTTGCCGGAAGGAGGAATCGGCACCGGGAGTGGTTTCGCCGAGTACCTCGAACGGAATCGCAGCCTGGCGCGGGTGGTTCCCGATCTGCACCTCCGACCACCGGCCGAGGCCTTCGCCGGCTTCGCGATGGGGGGCGAGCGCGCGATGAAGCAGCTCGAAGCCGAACTGGACCGGCGGTTTCCTGGGCAGTTGTCGCTGCACACGATCCGGAGTCCGCGGTACTCCGACTGGCTGTGTGAAATCGCCCCGGCCGGCGTCACGAAGTGGACCGGTGTGACCCGGTTGGCTGCGACCTGGGGCATCGCTGCCGCGGAGATCTGTGCGGTGGGTGACGACGTCAACGATCTGCCGATGGTCCGCGGGGCGGGACTCGGGATCGCGATGGGCAACGGCCGGCCGGAACTCCAGCGGGTGGCGGATCGCGTCGTGCGGTCGCATGACGCGGAAGGGATGCTCGATGTAGCCGACCTCGTGCTCGCCAGCCTTGCCCAGACTGCGTCGTCGTCGGGCGAAGATTCCCCAGTGTGACGCGGCCCGAGTCACCGGCGGGGATGCGGCTTGTGGCGATTTGCAACCCCTTCTATACGTCCGGGGCCCGGAACTCCCCGGGCCTGGAAGCCCGCGGCTGCCAGATGGCCCCGTGCCGCCGGATCACGCCCGCGGTTCACTTGGATCGTCATGGACCTCAAACTCCATCGACCGCAGTCGGTTTGCAGCCGCACGGGCCGCGGGTTTGTCCCGGGCGATCCGTTCTTTTCTGCAATCGTGCGGGCTGCGGAGGGTCTGCTCCGCATCGACGTCGCCACCGACGCCTGGGATGGCCCGCCGGCTGAGGCGATCGCCTGGTGGAGGTCGGTCTGTCCGATGCCTTCGGCGGCCGGACCGACGCTGGCGCCGGTCGATGTGCTGCTCGACGCCCTCGAGGCGTTCGAGGGGAGCGAGGCCGATGCGGCCGTCCGGTACCTGCTTGCGCTCCAACTCGTGCGGCGGCGAGTGTTGAAACTCGAGGGGCCGGCCTCCGACGACGAGTCCGTGCTCGTCTTCTCCTGCCGCCGCCGGGACTGCGAGTATCGAATGGCGGCCCTGGATTCCGCCGCCCTCGCGGATCCGCCCGTGGCGGCCCGGCTGACCGCCCTGCTCTGGTCAGGGGAGGCCGCATGAGGAGCCCTTCGTCGTTCCGCCCCTCGGCCCGTTCGTCTCCCGTGTCGCCCGGCGTGGTGCTGCTGCTGCTCGTGGCGGCCGTGGCGTCGAGCGGCGCGTCGTGTCCGGGCGTGCTCCGCGGGTATCAGATCGGGACGATGCCGCTTCCCAGGGCGCTGCCACCCCAGCCGTCTCTCGATCAAGTGATCACGGCGGTGCATGACAACACCCAGCGGGTGCGGAGTCTGATGTGCACCCAGGCGGTGCTCGTCGTGCCGGGCGTGCCTCGGCTCTCGGCCCGCGTCGCCTGCGAGCCGCCGCGGCGGTTCCGGCTCCAGGCCCAGACCTCGTTGACTGGCCCTGAACTCGACATCGGCAGCAACGACGACCTCTTCTGGCTCTGGCTGAGGCAGCACCAGCCGCCGATCATCGCCTTCTGTCGCCACGAACAATATGCCCAGTCTCAGGCCCGCCGGCTGTTGCCGATCCGGGCCGACTGGATGCCGGAGTTGCTTGGTCTGGTCAACTTCCGTCCCGAAGATGCCCACGATGGCCCGTATCCCCAGACCGATGGCCGGATCGAGATTCGCAGTCGGATCGACTCCGGTGACGGCGAGCTCCTGAAGTCGACGATCCTCGATGGCACGACGGGGCTCGTCGCGGAGCAGCATCTCTTTACGACCGCCGGCGAGCGGCTCGCGAGCGTCCGCACCAGCCGCTATCGGGTCGATCCGCCCTCGGGCGCAGCGGTGCCCCACCTCGTCGAGGTTTCCTGGCCCGCGTCGGGAGTCGACTTCAAGCTCGAACTCTCGACCGTGACGGTCAACGGCTCGAGTCCGGACCCGGCCCAGCTCTGGCAGATGCCGGCCTATCCCGGCTACGAACCGGTCGACCTCGCCGACCCGACCGTGGTTATCGGTCCGCCAGCCCAGTAGGTTCGGTTCGCGGTGTGGAGGGATCTGCGAGCCGGCGGAGTTTGGCCCGTGCCCGGGAGAGGGCGGGGCCGATCGAGCCAAGCGGCAGGCCGGTGACCCGGCTGATCTCGCCGTAGCTGCGGGCCTCGAGATGATGCAGTCGCACGAGCCGAGCCTCGTCGCGGTCGAGCTTGTCGAGCAGCGTCTCGATCTGATCGCGATCGTCGAGCCGCACGGGGGCATCCGCCGCCAGTGCGGTCAGGCCGGGCCCGGGCAGTTGATCCGATCGGTGCGGAGCCGCG
The DNA here is from genome assembly GCA_964453165.1 of uncultured Candidatus Kuenenia sp. Lineage (GTDB taxonomy): Bacteria > Planctomycetota > Planctomycetia > Pirellulales > UBA1268 > QWPN01. Next base: position 39,142 of record CAYVNX010000017.1, read on the forward strand.
ATCGATTCCCGCCGGAATCGTCGCAGGGCCACGCGGCGGGCGATCACCGTCAGGTAGGTGGCGAGGCTCGAACAGCCGGCGAACGCCCGGAGCGCCGTCGCCTGGTTGGCGAGGCAGGCCAGCAGCATCTCGGCCACGAAATCCTCGCGTTCCGCCGGCGGCAGGCTGCGACCACCGTGCCGGGCGGTGGCGGCCGCCACCGCGGCGAACAGGCCGGAAAACCGGTCGACGAATGCCTCCCAGCCCCGCTCATCGCCGGCAAGGCAGGCATCAATCAGCCGACGGTCCTCGTCTGAAACGAGGGCGGCGGCAGGAGGGGTCTTCGACACGACACTGCATCCTCCCGGGGGCCCGGCGACAGGCCGAAAAACCGGCTGAATCCGGGGAATCATAGGGATGGCGGCCCGACGGCTCCAACGCCAGTCGGTCGGGCTCACGAATCCTGGGGATTCTGCCGATTCCAGAATCGTTGACAGGCATTTCAGACGCCCCTAGGATGCCGCGCGGCGGTGCCAGGGTTTGCCTGCGGCCGTCTGTTGAGTCCCGCCTCGAAGGCCACGTTTTTCCCAGGAGTTTCCGGACATGACGCACGTCGTTGCCGAGCCTTGTTTCGCCTGCAAGTACACCGACTGCGTGGTCGTCTGCCCGGTCGAGTGCTTCTACGAGGGGGACAAGATGGTCTACATCCACCCCGACGAGTGCATCGACTGCGAGGCCTGCGTGC
>CAYVNX010000018.1:0-37984 GCA_964453165.1 uncultured Candidatus Kuenenia sp.
TCGGCTCCGTTCACCGCGGGCGGGGTGGTCGTGTCGGTATCGAGCCCCAACACCGAGCCCACGGGTGCGGCCGACATCGCACCGCTGTCGCTGGTGGAGTACACGACCGCGGGCGTGGCGACCGGCACCGTGGTGGCGTTGCCGACAGCCGACGCGGCCGTCGGCTCCGACACCAACTACGCGATCGTGGGCTCGCAGTCGGCGAGTTCCCTGTACGGCTCGCTGAGGCGATCGGTGGACGGTCGCTTCCTGACGATCTCGGCCTCCAATGTGCCGGCGACGACGACCGCCGACCTTCTTCCTGGCGGGGTCTTCGCGTCGACGAACTTTCAGAACCGAACGATCGCCCGGATCGACGCCGACGGGGCGGTCGACACGACCACCCGGTTCCTGGCCCGAGGCACGACGCCTCGCGGGGCGGCCTCCACCGACGGCACGAGCATCTGGTGGGCGGCGAACAGCGGCACCGCCGACGCCGGGGGCGTGCGGTTCGTGACCCTGGGAGACACCACGGCCGGTCCGCTGCTCACCGACACGGGCACGTCGAGCATCTCCCGCAGCAACACCAACGGCCTCGGGATCTTCGCGGGCCAGCTCTACCTCGCCTACAACGTCTCGCCGTTCCGCGGCGTCTACGCCTTGGGCACGGGACTGCAGCAGTCGGGCGGACCGCTGACGGCGACCGAGGTCATCAACGCGACCTCCGTCACCGACTTTTTCTTCGCCGACCCCGACACGCTCTACGTCGCGGTCTCAAGCACCGATCCGGCCCTCTCCGGCCTCGGCCTGCAGAAGTGGATCTATTCGTCGCAGAGCCAGACCTGGGCCAACCAGTGGACGGCGAATCCCGCCGGCATGCTCGGGGTGCGAGCGTTGACGGGTGACGTGAGCGGCGAGACCGTCGACCTCTATGCCGTCACGCTCGCCGACACCGCCACCTCCACGCCCAACTCGCTGCTGCGGCTCACCGACACGCTCACCGGCACGACCTTCCCCGCCGGCGAATTTGTCACCCTGGCGACATCCACGCCGGGCTCGCTGTTTCGCGGCGTGGCGCTCGCCCCGGTTCCCGAACCGACGGCCCTCCTCTCGGCAGCCGGGCTCGCGGTGCTCACGCTGCTCCGGCACCGCGGGCCGAGTCGGCGAAGCGACCGCCGAGGGCGAGCCGGGCTCGGGCGTCGAGTTCGCGGATCCTGACCACGCAGAGGTCGAAGAGTTCCCGTTCGCTGAGGGCTGCCACTTCCTCGGCCGGAATAATCGCGCCGAACTCGAGCCTGATCCGGCCCGGCCGGGGAAAGAGCCGTGTCCGCGGCCAGCACTCGAACGCTCCGACGATCGCTACCGGCACGATCGGGACCTCCGCCCGCTTGGCGATCAGGCCGAAGCCGGGCTTGAACTCGTCGAGCTGCCCGTCGAACGTCCGCGAGCCCTCGGGAAACACCGTCACCGCCCGGCCCGCCTTGAGCCGGGCGATCACCGCCTTCATCGCGGCGACCATCGAGGCGTTGCGATCGATCGGCACGGCATCGAGCGCCGTGATCGCCGCGGCGAAGGGCTTGAAGTGGAAGAGGGAACTGCGGGCGAGGCTCGAGAGCCGGCGATTCGAGGCCAGGCCGAGCAGAAGGGGGTCGAGATGGCTCTGGTGGCTGGAGAGCACGAGGATGCCGCCCCGCTTGGGCAAGGGCTCGGCGAACCGGGAGCGAAACCCAAACACGGCCACGGCGAGCGTGCGGCTCAACACCCAGAGGACCGCGTACAGGGCCTGGCCGAATGCGGAGTGCGGCGCGACCTCCGGCTCGCGTGGCTGGTCGCGGCCGCCGTCACGCCCGCGACTTCGATCGGGCCTCACCGCGTCGGTCATGACCCGGCCTCCCCTGGCCGCCGGGCTTCCACGAGTTCCACCAAACGGGCAAGCACCTCCTCGGGAGAGAGCCCGTCCGTCTCGAACACGACGGCGTCGGCGGCGGGCCGCATCGCGCCCACCGGACGGTTGCGGTCGCCCTCGTCCCGCCGGGCCTGGGCGGCAAGCACGGCAGCGAGCGAGTCGGTCGACCCGCGGGCGATTTCCTCGCGATGCCGCCGCCGGGCCCGTTCCTCGGGCGAGGCGGTGAGAAAGACCTTCAGCTCCGCCGCGGGGAAGACCTCGGAGCCCTGATCCCGGCCCTCCGTGACGAGGTCGAGTCCCTCGGCCAGACGTCGCTGGAGATGTTTCATCGCCTCCCGCACGGCCGGCGCATCTGCCACTGGCCTGGTGGCCTGGGTCACCTGCTCGGTCCGGATCGTCTCCGACACGTCGCGATCGCCGACGAGAACCCTCCCCTGACAGAACCGGATCGCGAGCGACTCCGCGAGCGAGGCCAGCCGCGGGCCGTCATCGAGAGGCAGGCCATGCTCCAGGGCCACGAGTGCCAGGGTGCGATACATCGCCCCTGTGTCGAGATAGCACCAGCCAAGCCGGGCTGCGAGCGCCCGGGCTGTGGTGCTCTTTCCGGCGCCGGCGGGGCCGTCGAGGGTGACGATCATGCCGAGGTCTCCAGCCGCACGACCGGTTCCGGAGGAGGTTCCGCGAACTCGATGTCCAGATGCAGCCACTGATGGCGATTGAGAAACACTACGGTGGCCGAGCCATCGACCGCAACGTGCACATCGGGAAGTGGCCGGCCGAGGGCATCAATGGCGGTCGCGTCGCGCACCGGCCGGGCCCAGTCGATGCGCACCTGGCCGCTCGAGCCGGCGGACTCGATGAGGCCGACCCGCAACCGCGGCCCGCCGCCTGGCCCGCCGCCTGGCCAGGTCAGCCGCACGTTGCCCGGCAGCCGCGGCCCGACCTCCGGAGATTCGCCGGCCGCGACGGCCAACGCCGCTTCCCAGGGCCGTTCCAGGCCCACGCCGATCGCCAACCGGGCCGTGATCTCGGTGCCCGTGTCGGAAAGCACCGTGTCGAGCACGTGGGGGCTCGTGCGGAGGTGCCAGGGCCGGCCACCAGTGAGGATCACGACCGCATCCCGCGGCGGTCGCACGCCCTGCGTCACGATCTCGATGAAGTGAGGGGCCGTAAACCGACTACGGTCGGTCGCGACCGACTGGAGATGGAGGCCGCGACGGAGTTCGACCGCCTCGTTCTCATGCCAGGCGAAGCGGCAGGCGAGATGATCTTCGAGCAGGCTGCCCTGAAGCGGCCTTTCCAGGCTCACATCGATCTCGACGACGGCCAGAGGCAGTCCCGGCACGAGTGAAACCTGCTGCCGATACCGGCCGACGGCCTGCCCCGAGTCAGCGATCAGTCGGCCACCGCTCACCAGCCGTCCCGCTGTCAGATCGCCCTCTCGCTGAATCGCATCGGCCTCCATCCGTGTGAACTCCGCCCGGTCGTCGGCCGTCTCGTGGCCGCCGGGGCGGGCGGGCTGCGTGGTCCGCAGGGCAAGCTGCTGAGACAACCGGTTGGCCCGATCTTGCGGCCGGCGGACCGACAGGAGGCCGCCGGTACGAGGATGGGCCTCCACCCGTACGAGACCGTTGTCGAGCCGCAGCGGCTCGTCCGACGGTCGTCGCCGGCCGGCCAAGGCTTGCAACAGCCCGGTGGGCGAGGACTGATCGCGGAGGATCGGGTGCTGTCCGGCTGTGGTCGGCGGCAGCGACTGAGGCCAGCCCCGCTGGTCATCCAGCAGGTGCCGGGCGTCGGCCGCGGTCGCCACCACGACCTGACCGATTGTGTCCCGAGCCGCCGGGATCCCCGAGGGGAAGGCGTCGGCTTCGAAGCTGGCGTGCGTGGCGGTGGCTACCGTCTCATCGACCAGCGTTGACGGCGTGACGAACTTTCCGAGGAGCGTGGTCCAGCGACCGATCCGCCGCACCAGCTCGTGCCAGCGGGTGCCCCCGCCTGCGTATCGGGCAAAGTGCAGCACCGCAACGTGATCATGATCCATGGCATCTCCGAGCGCGTCGGGGATGGCGAACACGCTCTCGATCCGGCTCGCGTCAAGCGGCATCCTTGCCACTGCCTCGATGGCTCCGCCGCCACTGCCCTCCCAGCGAATCCGCCCGCCGCCTGGATCGGGCAAGGCCGACCCGTCGAAGAGGCTCCAGAGGGCGGTGCGATACCCGAGGCTCGTCAACACCTGCGGCAGCAGGGCCGACGAGCCGCCGCCGATTGCGGCGTAGCAGACCGGGGGAGCCACGCCGATCGCCTCCCAGGCCGACCGACCACCGAGCAACGACTGAAGCACAGACTCTGGCGCGAGCCGGTCGAGCGGCTGCTCGTCGTCGCGTCCTCCGCAGGGCTCGACCCGGCCGTCGGCAACGCCGCCGCGCACGGCCGCGATCAGATCGGGCCGGCTCGCCGCCAGACGCCTGAGTGTCGCACCGGTGGCCACGACCGCCAGGGGCATGGAGCCGGCAAAGTCGGCGGCGGCCCGCACGGCGTCGACCGACGGCGCGAGCAGCACGGTGTCGAGCGCCCAGGACTCGACCGGGTAGTACCGGGAGCGGGAGACGTCCAGGCAGGCGAACGCCTCGCCGAGCCGATCCTTGGCCCCGGACTCGCCGTCGACGGCCGCGCGGGCGGCCTCCCGCACGATCCCGGCAAACCCGGTCGCAGCAAGATCTGCTCGCGTCCGCATCCTTCGGGCGAGCATCTCGGCCAGCAGAACGGCCAGCCCAAGCGCCCGGAAATCCTCGGCCTCCCCCTCGCCGGGCAGAAGCTGGTGGGCCTCGGACCGCTCAGGCAGATGCTCGGCCGCGAGCCCCGGTGAACCGCCGATCCACTCGGGCAGCGTCTCGCCGGCGGCCAGCGTGACCGGGTGCCAGAGCTCGGTCCAGGCAGCCAGAAACCGTTCGGCCTCGTGTGGCTCGACCGCTGGGAGGCCGTCGAGTGAATGGCAGGGCAGAGCGACCGTGAGGCGGCGAGGAGACATCGTTGTCCAGAGTGTAATGCCGCTCGGCGACGGTCATCAGGATGGGCGTTTGACACTGACATGACCGCGTTTTTACGATTGAATCCAAGTGATGTGGCTCGGGCAGGGAAAGCGGACGATCAGTCGGTCCGCCTCGTGTGCCCGCGTCCGGCCCCTCATCCACCGGGAACGACCGGACCATGCCAGCCAGCCCGTACGTCTGGGGAATCGATATCGGCAAAAGCAGCCTCAAGGCGCTGCGGTGCCGGGTGTCGCCCACCGACCCGCGTCGGCTGGTAGCCGAGGAGGTCGAGTGCATCGAGTATCCGATGATGCTCACCCAGGAGGAGGCCAACCCGGTCGAACTCGTCCGGGCGGCGTTGGCTGAGTTCCTGTCTCGCCACGACCTCACCGGCGACCGCGTCGCGGTGTCCACCCCGGGCCAGTCGGGTCTGGCGAAGTTCATCAAGCTGCCGCCGGTCGAGGCGAAAAAGATTCCCGACATCGTCAAGTACGAGGCCGGCCAACAGATTCCGTTCCCGCTCGACCAGGTCATCTGGGACTGGCAGCGGCTGGCGACCGGGATCGAAGAGGGCGGCTTTGTGATGGATGCCGAGGTGGCCCTGTTCGCAATGAAGAAGGAGCAGGTCGCCAAGGCGCTGGCTCCGTTCGACGAGGCCGGGATCGACGTCGAGATCCTCCAGCTCGCGCCGATGGCGCTGGCGAACATGGTCATCTTCGACCAACTGCCCGACCCGGCCACGGTCGACCCCGACGATCCGCCCCCGTCGGTCGTGCTCGTGTCGATGGGCGTCGATGCGACCGACGTCGTGGTCACCAATGGCCTGCGGATCGCCCAGCGGAGTATGCCGATCGGCGGCAAGCGGTTCACCCGCGCGCTCGTCGAGGAGATGCAGTACACGTTTGCCAAGGCTGAAACCGAGAAACGGAACGCGGTACACGCGGCCGATCCCAAGGCGGTCTTCCGGGCGATGCGGCCGGTTTTCAACCAGTTCGCCTCCGAGCTGCAGCGGTCGCTGAACTACTTCACGAGCACCGACCGCAGCCTGAAGATCGACAAGGTGTTTCTGGTCGGCAACCCGGCCAAGCTCCGCGGCCTCTCCGATTTCGTCAGCAAGCAACTGGGCGTGGAGGTGCACCGGCTCGACGCCTACACCGGGCTCGAGGGGCCGGCCCTCGCAGCGCCCGCCTTCCGGGAGAACCGGCTGGGATTCGGCACCGCCTACGGCCTCGCGCTCCAGGCCGCCGGCGGCGCGACCCTCCGCACGAGCCTTCTGCCCAAGGAAATCGTGTTCGACCGGATGGTCAAGGCCAAGCGGCCCTGGGTGGTGGCGGGTCTGCTCGGCCTCCTCGCGGCCGGTCTCTTCAATTTCGTCGGCTGGTTCGTCGCCGCCGGATCCTATGCGCAGGCCGGTTACAAGCCCGCCTTTCAATCCTCCGACAACACGAAGTCGCTCTCCCAAAACGCCAAGAGCGGGTTCGACTCAGCCGAGCAGCGGCTCCGCGACACGGAGAGCTGGCAGCGGTATCTGATCGAGGCCCATGACCGCCGTTTCCAGGCGCTCGACCTGATGCGGACGGTTCAGGCGCTTCTGCCGCGAGACCCGGAAGGCGTGACGGTCGAGAACCCGGCCGATCGCGAGGAGATCATCATCGACTCGCTCGACATGGAGTTCTTCCCCGATCTGGCACCGTGGTTTGCCGGCGTCCAGGGGGATTGGCAACTGACGCAGGCGGCGGCCGGGGGGGACGAAGTCGGTGGAGCCGCCCCTGGAGCCGCCGGCGAGGCTCCTGCTGGCGAAGCCGGCGGCGATCCTGCGGCAGCGAGCGACCCCGCGGCCGTCGATCCGGCGGCCCTCCCCGTCGACGGTGCCGAGCCGGTGGCAGGCGGCCCCGTCGGGCCGGGCTGGGTCGTGGAGATCACTGGCCATCACTTCCACAACGAGCGGCGGCACTCGCCCCGCGAGGGCGCCCAATTCGTTCGGCAGACCCTGATCCGCGGCCTGCTTGGTCTCAACGCCGAAGCGACTCTGGCGACAGCCGCCGGGCCTGCTCAAGCCAAGGATCTCTCCGTCAAGGATCTCGGCATCGGCTACCCGGTGATCGTGGCCGAGGAGCCGATCAAACGGGTGGCGATCGACGGGGGCATGGAAGGGGGCGGCTTCGAGGGCCGGCCCCGACCAGGATCGCCGCCTGGCGTGGAAGAGCCAGTCGCGCTTCGGCAGTATTCCTTCGTGCTGCAATTCGTCTGGCAGCCCACGGTGCCCGGTGGGGTGCCGCGGGCGACCGCGGCGGCGCCGGCCGAGCCCCAGTTCTGACCGAGCCCAGTTCTGCCCGAGACTGATTCCAGACCGACCAGGAAGCGACGGCGACTCCGATGCCCCAGATTCCCGAATCCATCCGCCCCTACGTCGAACCGATCGCGAAGTATCACTTCTGGATCCTGGCGGCGCTCGTGCCGCTCCTGCTGATTCCGGCCGTGTTCGCGGCCAGCGGGGCTCTCGACAAGACGATCGGCTCGAAGCGTTCGGAGATCGACGGCCACCTTGCGTCGCTGCGGCAGATCAGCGGCGAAGCCGAGCACCCCAACGAGAAATGGGTGGCGAAGGTCGAGGAGCGCACGACCGCGGTCCGTCAGGATCTGCTGGCGGAATGGAAGGCCTTCTGGGAGGGCCAGTCGCCGCTGCGGATCTGGCCCGACGACCCGCTCGGCGAGGATTTCGTAGACGCCGTTGTCGCAGTTGAATCGGGCAAGCAACCCACGCTCAAGCGGGCGATGCTCGAGCGGTATCAGGATCGGGTGCGGGCGCTTGTGCGGCAGTTGCCGCCGCGGATGGGGTGCACCGAGACGATGGAGAGCGACACCGAAGGAGGCGCCGGTCGCCCCGCAGCTGCCGCAGAGCGGCCCCGCCGGCCGCCGCCTCGCGGCCGCCAGGAAGGCTTCGGCATGGGAGACGGACTCGAGCCCCGCGAGCCGCTTGTCTGGGATTCCGCCGACCAACAAAAGGTGTTTCAGTCGTTCGACTGGATCGAACGGCCGACCACCACGCAGGTGCTGCTCGCCCAGGAGGAGATCTGGGTGTACGGACTCTTCTGCGACGCGATCCGGCAACTCAATGCCGGGGAAAAAGAACCGACCAGGATCGCCATCTCCGAGGTGCAGGAACTCTCGGTAGGCTACCCCGCCGCCGAAGACAAGCCGGGGGGCGCAGGCACCGGCCGGGTGTTGAAGAAGTCGGCCGGCGGCCTGGACCCCGGCATGGAAGGCGGCCTCGGCGGCGAAGCCGGGATGGAGGTGCGCGGCGATCCCTCGATGACGGGCATGGAAGGGGAACTCGGCGGTCAGGGCCGACCGCAGCACCCGCGGTTCATGGGCGTCGGTGGCGGCGAGGAACGCGGTCGCGGCCGGACGCCGATGGGCCCGCCGGGGATGGAGGGCGAAGGTTTGGAGGGCGGGCCGACCGTGTCGCCCGAAGAGGCGCTCCGGCAGTGGATCTACGTCGATTTCAGCGGCAAGCCCCTCCTGGCGAGCGAACTTGCCACCGCGGCCGATGCCCAGATGCTGCACCTGATGCCCTTCACGCTCCGCGTGGTGATGGATCAGCGGAAGCTCGATCAATTACTGGCCGACCTGGCCTCGAACGGGATCCCGATCGACGTCCGGCAGGTACGGCTCAATCCGGTCGAAGGCCGGCATGGCAGCGGCGAAGGTGGCGGCCGCGGAGGCCGGGGCGGCGGAGCACGACCACGCGGTGGCATGGATCGGATGCCGGACAGCAACATTGGACAGGCGGGCGGGCAGCGAGACTACGACATGACCGTGGAACTCCGCGGCACCGTGGCCCTGGCCCTCCCACCCCGGGAGCAGGTCCTGGCTGGCACGGCCGATGCGGCGGGAGGTGGACTGTGAAGCGACCGAATCTCGGCGGCATCGGCAGCATGCTCGGGCGGCATGCGGAGAAGATCGGTGTGGCCATCCTCGGGCTGCTGGCCTTGGTGCTCGCCTGGGGCGGGATCGCGGCGCTACGGAGCAAATCGGCCACGACGGGCCAGTCGCCCGAAGCGATCTCGACCCTCGCCCAACAAGCGGCCGCCAAGATCGAAGAGGCGGAATCCCCGCCCGCGGAGCGGCTGCCGCCGCTGACGCGACTCGGGCCGCTGCTCGATCCCTGGAGGCCCCAGCAGGTCAAGGTGGCGCCGTCGCCACTCGCAGACAAGCCTTTGGCCAGACCGCTCGTGCTGGCAGCCCCGAAGCGGGAGACGCCCCAGGTGTTTCCGATCGAGCAACTGCACACGGTGGCCGGGATCGCCGTGCTCGAACAGACCGACGATCCCGCGGGCCAGGGTCGGCCGGGCATGGATCGAGGTGAAGCCGGACCGTACGGGTTCGGCGGGGCAGGTGGGATGGCCGGTCCGCTCACCCAGGGCGTGATCACGCCCTACGTGATCGTGACCGGTCTGATTCCGGCCGCCAAGCAGCAGGCGGAGTTCGTCCGTGCCCTGGGTGAGAGCGACGGCTCGGCGAGGATGGGGGGCGGCGGCCGCGAGGGCGGGATCGACCGCGACCGACCGTTCTGGACCGGATTCCAACTCGAACGGCAGGAACGCGACCCAAACCGAGACAAGGAGTTCGGCGGCTGGACGAGGCTCAAGCCACCAGCGTTGGCTGGCGATGCCGGTGGACGGGGCGGCGAATTCGCCGGACGTGGCGGCGCCGGCGGCGAACTCCTCCCAATGGATTTTCGGCTCCAGGATCAGGAAGGGGCCGGCGTCTTCGAGGGACCGCTGCCACCACGGGTGGTCGAGGATCCGCTCTGGGGCCCGGAAACGGCCCACCCCTGGTTCTACCGGCAGATCGTCGAGAAACGACTGGCCTCTGGGCCGCCGGTGATTCCGATCGACGACCTCCGCAAGACGCCGGAGGAATGGGCCGGCCAGACCGTGCGAGTCGACGGGGTGGAACTCGCTGGCATTGGCGACGGCCAGTTGGACGTCGGCCTGTTCCGGTACCGGCTCGCAAGCGACGATCCGGCGGACGAGACGGCCGAAATCGGTGAGACGCCCAAACTCGTCTTCGCCGTCTCCGACCAATGGGGCCGCTCGATGCTCTCAGGCGGCGCGCGACAAGGGCCGGGCTATTCTCTCGTGGTGCGAATCGACATGGTCTACGACACGCCCGTGGCCCGGATCCTCGAGATCACGAAGGGGGACGACGTTCTCCGCGATCCAAACCCGATGTCGTCGGCCGAGGGTGGCATGGGCCTCGGCTTCGACCGCGGCCGCTCGATGGACGACGGCATGGGCCCTGGCCGCCGCGGGATGCCCGGTGAGCAAGGGGCGGAATACCGCAGTTTCCGCTTCGTCGACACCACCGTGGAACCCGGCAAGGAATATCGCTATCGGGTCAACGTCTCGATCAACAATCCCAACGAGGGGCTCACTCCAAGGGAGGTCGCCGACCCCAAGACGATCAAGGTTCCCGTGCTAACGTCCGACTTTAGCGCGACCAGCGGGGAGGCGGAGGTTCCTCTCAACGGATTCTTGGTCCGGGCGATGAGCCCGTTGGAGTACGCCGGCCGACGGACGTTGGAAAACATCCCGCTTGCGAAGCCCAAGTCCGGCGCGGTCGAACTGCTGGTGCTCGCCCCGTCTGAGGAAGCGGCCAATCTTGTGCTCCACAAGACGGAAGCCAAGCCTGGGGATTCGATCGTCTACGCCAAGCCAATCATCGACGACGAACCCGCGGGTGGCCGGGGTTCGACCAAGAAATCGAGGCCGAAGAAGCCGGATGTCGTTCCAACGAACGCCACACTGCTCGATGTCCGGGGCGAGCAACTTTTCACGAAGAACGAACTGCCGAGCCAGATGACCACACCCCCGGAACCGCTCGAACTGCTCGTGCTGATGCCGGGCGGCCGATTTGAGCGAGTCACGCCAATCGAGTCCGCCGCGATGGTTCGCTCCCACGAGGCCTCGCTCGGTGAAATTCCACCCGACGATGCGGGCGGCGGCGGTCGAATGATGGATGGTGGCCCGGCGCCGCGAAAATAATCCAGCGTTCACCCGCTCCTGCCCTTTTCTTTCCGCCAAGAGATCCATTCCCATGGTCGTGCCCCGTTTGAGCCTGCTGGTCGCCCTGATGCTGCTGGGCGGCTCGCTGTCGGCGTTTGCCGCCGATTCGCCGGCCGACTTCGCCAAGACGCTCGGCGATCCGCAGGCTCCGCTCGCGGACCGGATCTCAGCCGTGGTCAGCCTCCAGTCCCAGGCCAAGAAGATCGCCGCCGACCCGCCAGCCGTGGAGGCCGTGGCTCCGGCAGTATTCGGCGTGATCTCCGCCCCGCCGGAAGGGGATCCGGTGGCGGTCGCCTGGCTCGTGTCGCGGAGCCTGGAAATCCTGCCGATCCTGCCTGCGTCGCCCGCCGTGATCCAGGCGACGGCGAAGCTCGTGGCCGACTCCAGCCGCGACCTTGACGTCCGGATTCGGGCGGCCGTGGCCCTCGGGCAACTGGCCGAAAAGTCTCCTCCCTCCAAGCCGGCCGACCTGCTCGGTGAAATTCGCGGCCTGGCGATCGCGGCCTTGCAGGCGGAGCTCGACGCCGCCGACCGGCGGCGGCTGGAGCTGGAGTTTTCCCAGGGCAGCCTCGCCAGCATGAGCATGCTGGCGGCATCGGCCGAGACGGGCGGCTTCGGGCAGGAGGGCGTCGAACGCGGCGGCCGAGGCCGGGGCCGCGAGGGCTTCGGCGGCAGCGACGGCGGCGAGGGAGTCTCGAAGGCGGAATGCCGACGGGCCGCCTGGCGGCTCGCCCAACTGGCCGACGCGATCGCTCCGGCCAGCAAAGGATCAAAGACCGGCGGCCTGGCGGCGGGCGTCGATGGGCCGGCCAAGGCGACCGCTGCGGAGCTCGCCGAGGGGATTCGCACGATCGCGATCGAGAGCCTGTTGGCTGCGACGCTCCCGCCTGATCCGAATGCCCCGACGGCCGGCGGAACCGACGGCGGCTTCGGCCGAGGTGGCATGGACGGCTCGGGCATGATCCCGACCGCCTTCGACGACGTGATCGAAGCGGCTCTGGAAGAGGCCGAAGCCTTGCCCGAAATCGCTCCGGCCGGGTGAGCGGAATGGGCAAGCTGCAAGCCTAGCCCCCACGGACCAACTCGAACCCTCGGGCACTTATCGCTTGATGAGTTCGCGGACGGTCATGCCCGAGGGAATCATCGGCAGCACGTGCTCCTGGTAGGGCACCTGCACGTCGAGCAGGGCCGGGCCCTCCGCGTCGATCAGCCGCTGGAGCGCCGGCACGAGGTCCGCCTTCTCGGAGATCGTCTCCGACTGCCAACCGAAGCCCTTGGCGATCGCCACGAAGTCAGGGTAGCGGGACTCGGGCGAGATGCCGTCACCCTGGCCGGCGGCCTCGGGATGATCGACCGGCCCGAGGTAGGTGTGGGCCCGGTTCCCCTTGAAGAACCGGTCTTCCCACTGCACCACCATGCCGAGGTGCTGGTTGTTGAGCAGCAGCACCTTGACGGGGATGTTTTCGGTTTTGCAGGTGGCGAACTCCTGAATGTTCATCAGGATGCTGCCGTCACCGTCGATGTCGACCACGATCGCGTCGGGCCGGGCCACCTTCGCCCCCATGGCCGCCGGAAGGCCGAAGCCCATCGTGCCCAGGCCGCTCGAAGAGAGCCAGGTTCGCGGCTGGCGGAACTTGTAGAACTGGGCCGCCCACATCTGGTGCTGACCCACGCCCACCGCCACGATCGTGTCGCGGGTCGCCGTGAGCCGCGAGAGCTCGTCGATCGCCTCCTGGGCCAGGATCCCGGGATACGACGTGTCGTAGGAGAACGGATCCTCCTGCTTCCACTCGGCGATCCGGGCGTACCAGTCGTCGAGCGGGGCGTCGGGCTTGTCGACGATCTTATTGAGGGCGTGGAGCGCGTCTTCCACGTTGGCCACGATCGGCACGTGGACGAGCTTGTTCTTGTTGATCTCGGAGGGGTCGATGTCGATGTGGACGATGAAGCCGTGCTGGGCGAACTCGGCCACCTTGCCCGTGACGCGGTCGTCGAACCGCACCCCGATCGCGAGCAGCAGGTCGGCCTCGTCCACGGCGTAGTTGGCGTAGACGCTGCCGTGCATCCCGAGCATGTCGAGGCTGAGCCGGTCGTCGCCGGGATAGGCGCCAAGGCCCATCAGGGTCATCGTCACGGGGATGCCCGTCTTGCGGACGAGTTCGCGGAGTTCGTCGGAGGCGTTGCCCGCGATCACGCCGCCGCCGGCATAGATCACCGGCCGCTTGGCCCGTTTGATCGCAGCGGCCACCTGGGCGATCTGCTCGGGGCGGGGAGCCGGGGGCTCGGGACGATAGCCGGGGAGGTTCAGCGGCACGTCGTAGTCAGGAACGATGTTCGTCAACTGGATGTTCTTGGGCAGGTCGACGAGCACCGGACCCTGGCGGCCGGTCGTGGCGATGTAGAAGGCCTCCTTCATCACGCGGGCGATGTCGTTGGCGTCGGTCACCAGATAGTGGTGCTTGGTGATCCCGCGGCAGACCTCGACGATCGGCGTCTCCTGGAAGGCGTCCGTGCCGATCACGCTCGTACCCACCTGGCCGGTCAGGGCGACCAGCGGAACGCTGTCCATCTTCGCGTCGGCGATCGCGGTCACGAGGTTCAGGGCCCCCGGGCCGCTCGTGGCCATGCAGACGCCCGGCCTGCCGGTGACCCGGGCATACCCCTGGGCCGCGAAACCGCCCCCCTGCTCATGGCGGGGCAGGATCGTGCGAATCCGGTCACCGAAGCGGGTCAGGGCCTGATGCAGCGGCATGCTGGCGCCGCCGGGATAGGCGAAGATCACGTCTACGCCCTGCCGAACGAGCGACTCGACGACCACGTCGGCCCCTGAAACGAAGGCGGTGGAGGCGGCGGGTCGGGAGGCGGTGGCCATGACGGGCTCCAGAGGGTCGCAGGACAAAAAGGACCGTGCCGAGGACTTTCCCCGGCGCAGGCTTTCAAAAATACACGATCCTTTGGGCCCATCCAATCATTGACGGGAAAATTGGGGGAGTTCGGGGCTGCCCAGGCGGCAATTCAATACCGCTCGACCGGCGACCGGCTGCCGGCCTCGGTGCTCCGCTGCCGAGCCCGCTCCTCCCCGAGGACGGCCACCCGCAGGTCCCAGATCGCCCGGGTGATCCGCTCGAGCTCGCCCGGCGACCACGTGGCCGGGGGCTGGAGCCGCGACTTGAAACGGCCGACCCGCTCGAGCGCCGCTTCGACGACCGGGCCGGGCTGGGCGGCGACCACGCCACGGGCCTGCTCGGCCAGTTCCACCCGGTGGCAGATCATGAGCAGATCGTTGCCCGCGGCCAGGGCCAGGGCCAGGCCATCCTCGAACGACGCGGCGTCGAGCACCGCCCCCATGTCGAGGTCGTCGGTCATCACCAGGCCCGTAAAGCCCAGCTCTCTCCGCAAGAGATCGTTGACCACGACCGGCGAGAGCGAGGCGGGCCGATCCACGGGATCGAGCGACGGATAGCAGACATGGCCGGTCATCATGCTGTCCACGAGCGGGACGAAATGGCGAAACACTGCCAGCTCGTGGGCTTCGAGTTCGGCCCGCGAGCGGTCGATCCGCGGAAAGGCATGGTGCGGATCCTGGGTGGCGAGCGAATACCCCGGAAAATGTTTTCCGCAGGAGAGGACACCCCCCGCCCGCAGCGAGGCGTTGAATTCGCCGGCCAGCCGAATCACCTCCGCCGCCGTCCGGCCGTAGCAGCGGCCGCGGAGCGAATTGTCGGCCTCGTCGTCGAAGGAGATGTCGAGCACCGGACAGAGATCGAGGTTGAACCCGAACAGCCGGAGCACTTCGGCGGTGAGTTCGCCATGGCGGCGGACGAGCGCGGCATCGCCTCGCTCCCGAAACTGCGAGGCGTTTGGCGGCTCCTCGCTGATCGTCCGTAGCCGGGAGACCCGCCCCCCCTCCTGGTCGACCGTGATCACCGGTTCGATCTCCGAGAGATCGCGGAGATCGTCGATAAGCCTCCGCAGTTGCT
The DNA here is from genome assembly GCA_964453165.1 of uncultured Candidatus Kuenenia sp. Lineage (GTDB taxonomy): Bacteria > Planctomycetota > Planctomycetia > Pirellulales > UBA1268 > QWPN01. The sequence goes on from CAYVNX010000018.1 coordinate 14,966, forward strand.
CCGCCGACTCGATATTGCGGCCGAAGAGAATGAAGCCGCCCGGCTGCACCCGGCGAAAGAGCGTCGCTGTCTCCGCGTCAAGCACCGGCCCGGGAACGCCCATGAGCAACAACTGCCCCACGTCAGCCGCCATGCGTCACCTCCTCGAGACTCGTCTCACCCATCTTCGACCTCCTGCCGCCGACCCTCGGCGGGGTCGAGCGGAATGCACGCCGTCGCGAGGAGCGACGGGATCGTGGCCGCCATCACCCAGCCGAAGAAGCCAGGATAGCCGAGCTGCTCCTGGAGCCAGCCGCTCACCATGCCCGGGATCATCATCCCAGCCGCCATGAAGCCGGTGCAGAGGGCGTAGTGCACCGTCTGATGGTCGCCGCGGGCGATCACCATGCAATACACGAGGTAGGCGGTGAAGCCGAAACCGTAGCCGAACTGCTCGATCGCCACGGCGAGCGTGACTGCCCACAGGCTCTCCGGCCGGGCGATTGCGAGCCAGACATAGGCGAGGTTCGGCAGGTTGATCGCCAGGGCCATCGGCCAGAGCCACCGGCCCAGCCCGCCGCGGGCGACCAGGATCCCACCCAGAATTCCCCCGAGCGAGAGCATCGCGATCCCGACCGTGCCGTAGGCGAAGCCGACGTCGGTGGTCGTGAGGCCGAGCCCTCCCTCGGACCGCGGATCGAGCAGGAAGGGAGAGACGAGCGCCACGAGCTGGGCCTCGGCCAGCCGGAACAAGAGCAGGAAGGCGAGCATCCGGACGATCCCCGGCTTGCGGAAGAAGCTCACCACCGGCTCGCCAAGCGCGGCGAACGAGACGACGGGGCCGGCGTGCTTCCGGTCGCCGGCTGGCCGGGGGAGCATCGCCGCGTGGTAGGCGGCGGTGGCCAGAAAGATCGCCGCCAGCATCAGGTAAACCCACCGCCAGGCGGCCCGCACATCACCCGTCGCGGTCTCGAGCAGGCCGGCCACGATCACCACCAGCCCGCGGCCGACGACATTGGCGATCCGGTAAGAGACGCTGCGAATGCCGACGAAGTAGGCCTGCTGCCGGGCGTCGAGGGCGGCTAGGTAGAAGCCGTCGGCCGCGACGTCGTGGGTGGCAGAGAGGAAGGCGATCACCGCCAGCAGGAAGATCGTGGTAGTGAGCGGGCTGCCGGCCCCGACCGTGGCGGCCAGCCCGCCGAGGCTCGCCGCGATCAGCACTTCCGTCGCGAGGGTCCAGCGGCGGCGGGTTGAGGTGCCTTCCACCACCATGCTCCAGAGCGGCTTGATCACCCAAGGCAGATAGAGCCAGCCCGCGATCAGCGTGATCTCGGTGTTGGAGACGTCGAGCCGCTTGTACATCACGGTGGCCAGGAACGTGACCACCACGAGCGGGACGGCCTCGGCGAAATAGAGGCTCGGCACCCACCACCACGGGCCGCGATCGGCCGACGACCGAGTCGGCGACGGATTGCCTGTGGCGGTCACGGGTCGGTCGCCTCGATCCTGGCCGCCGGCCCTTCGCGGCCATCACGGGCGACGACCGACACGGCCATTTCCTCGACCCCGTCGGCCCTGGCAACGTCGGTGGAAGATCCGGGCAGAATCGTGGTCTGCCACCGGTCGCCGCTGCGGCTGCGGATCACCCACAACCAGGCCGATTCACCCTGGGGGAGGGCGAACGAGAGCCGCTCGCCGGCAACCTCCACCGTCGGCGGGCTCGGCAGCGGCCCCTCCGCCGGCCGGATCGCCGGGACGACCGCCGGCTCGGCATAGGGCCCCGCGGCAAGCTTCGTGGCCACGCCATCGACGTCGTCGGCGAGCGCCTTCATGCTGAAGTGGATGTTGCCCTCGGCTCCGCCCACAGCTCGGGTGGTCGCCACCTGCTCAAGAATCTCTTCGGCCTCCCAGACGGTGGCGGTCGGCGCCGTGGCCGAATCCCGCCGCACCCGCGAGGTGTAGTTGCCGGGCCAGACACCGCGGCCGAGCGGGTTTTCGCTCACCCACCAGCGGAGCAGCTTCTCGTAGGGCTGGCCCTCCGAGTCGAGCCGCCAGTAGAGCTGCGGGGCGAGGTAATCGAGCCAGCCCTCGTGCAGCCACCGCCGCGGGTCGGCGTTGAGCGCCGCAACTTGGTCGAGCCCCTTGATGCCCGGCGGATGCCCGGGCCGCCAAATGCCGAACGGGCTGATGCCGACGAGCACGTGCGGCTTCAGCTCTTTGACCTCCCGCCAGAGTCGCTCCACGAGCTGATCGACGTTGTCCCGCCGCCAGGCGGCCCGGTCGGCGAGGCCGCCGGAGGCGACGGCCCGGGCATGGCTCTCGTCGTCGGGAAACGGCACGGGCTTGCCCTCCTCGGCGACCGGATAGGGATAAAAGTAGTCGTCGATGTGCACGCCATCGACGTCATAGCGGCTGACGACGTCGCGGACGACCTCCAGAAACCGGTCGGCGGCGGCGGGCTCACCCGGATCGAACCAGAGAAACCCGCCGTAGCGGCGGACGATCTCGGGCAGGGCGACGCTCGCATGCGTCGCGGCTGCCGGCCCCTTGGCCCCCGTCATCCGCACCCGATAGGGATTGAACCAGACATGCAGTTCGAGGCCGCGGGCATGGGCTTCCGCAACGGCAAACTCGAGCGGGTCGTAGGCCGGCACCGGGGGCTCGCCCATCGTGCCGCTGAGATACTCCGACCAGGGTTCGAGTGACGAAGCATAGAGGGCATCGGCCGCGGGGCGGATCTGGAGGATCACGGCGTTGAGCCGGGTTTCGACCGCGCGGTCGAGCAGGCGGATCAGCTCCGTCCGCTGCACGTCGGCAGGCAGCCCGGGCTTCGAAGGCCAGTCGATGTTGGCGACGGTGGCGATCCAGGCGGCGCGAAACTCCCGCGCGAGCGGCGGCACTTCGGCGGCTGGCGCTCGTCCGCAGCCAAGCCCGATTCCGCTGGCCATCGTCACCAAGGCCGCCAGCCACAACGATCCGCCGGTCACTTTCACCGCTCTCATGCTTGTTCACCCTCCGCTTGAAACACTCGACGCCGGCTCAACTCCCGCCGGTAGCCAACTCCCCGAACTGCACCAAACTATAGTTGATTTTCGGTGGCTCCCGAGTTGCGGGCATGAAGGGCACAGGGTGCGCGCAGGCCGGCTGACCGTAAGCTGGTCCGGAGCCCGCCTGTGGCTTGGGTCGTTCTCGCCCAGCGGCGGATGGACTACAACCACCGGCGGGAGCATTCCTACCGACTGGCGACTGCGACATGATTGCCACAACAGCAACGGCTAAGGCGGCAGCTCACATACGGGCCGATGCGTGCCGCATGGTCGCCACGGCCAAGGCGTCGCATTTAGGCGGATCGCTCTCCGCGGCTGATATTCTCGCAGTCCTCTATTGGGACGTGCTTCACACAAATCCCGCGAATCCCGCATGGCACGACCGGGATCGTTTCATTCTGAGCAAGGGACACTGCTGCACATCGCTGTATGCCGCATTAGCCCGTCGCGGTTTTTTCGCCCTCGATGAACTCCTGACGTACGGACAGGACGACACGCGACTCATGGCCCACGCGAGCGTCACTGTTCCGGGCGTCGAGTTTTCGACTGGATCTCTCGGGCATGGCTTGCCCTTCGCGGCGGGTCGCGCTCTGGCGGCCAAGCGGCGGAACCTCGCATGGCGCACGTTTGTCTTGTTGAGTGACGGCGAACTGGACGAGGGCTCGAATTGGGAAGCGTTTCTATTTGCACCCCATCATCACCTCGATAACCTTGTCGCGATTATCGATTACAACAAGATTCAGAGCCTGGGTATGGTGGCGGAGGTTCTTGACCTGGAACCTTTGGCTGAAAAGCTTCGCGCCTTTCGCTGGGCAGTCAGGGAGGTCAACGGGCACGACCACGATGCCTTGCGAGATGCCCTCGGCACAGCGCCGTGGGAGACAGGCCGACCTTCTTGCGTGATAGCGCACACGGTGAAGGGCAAAGGTGTGCCCTTTATGGAAAACACGCTGGCCTGGCACTACACATCACCGGATTCCGAACAACTTGCGGCCGCACTGCGAGCCCTCGACGACGCCTAAATGCGTACGGCCTTCATTCACGAACTCACGGTACAGGCGAGAAAAAACGATCGGATTTTTCTTGTCGTTGGGGATCTGGGCTATTCGGTCGTCGAGTCTTTCGCGGAGGAGTTCCCAGACAGGTTCCTCAACGCCGGCGTCGCGGAGCAGAACATGGCCGGCGTGGCCGCGGGCCTCGCCGCCGAGGGATATCATGTGTTCGTCTATTCGATCGCCAACTTCCCCACGCTGCGATGTCTTGAGCAGATCCGCAACGATATCTGCTATCACAGCTTTGCAGTAACGATTGTTGCGGTCGGGGCGGGGCTTGCGTACGGGAATCTTGGATTCTCACACCATGGCGTTCAAGACATAGCAGCCTTGCGCTGCATGCCGAACATCACGATTGCCAGCCCCGCCGACCCCGGAGAGACCCGAGGCTGCCTTGCCTACCTGCTCGACAACCCCGGCCCTTCGTATTTAAGGCTCGGCAAAGCTGGAGAGCCGTCGCTGCATTCCATTCCGGTCACGGGGCTCGCACCCGTAGAACTCACGGGAACGATGGCTGATTTGGCCATCGTCGCCACAGGTTCCATCGCAAGCGTGGCCCTCGAAGCAGCCAGTCGCCTCCATGGTGCCGGCATCCCGTGCTCGGTGTTCTCCGTACCGTTCCTCGCGCCCGCCACTGCCGCAACCCTTGCCCCGCTTTGGCACGCAGGCAGGCTCATCTCGATCGAGGAACATGTGGCCGCGGGGGGGTTGGGAAGCCTCTTGCGGGAACTGTCGCCGGATCATGTTCGCATTCGCTGCTTGGCGGTCAGCAACGTGCTCGCATCCGCCGTTGGGTCGCAATCCGCGATGCGGAGACTGCACGGCCTTCACTCCGACGCCATCCTTCATCTCGCGAGGACACTGACTCAATAACTACGGCCGGCTTCTGCCGTTCGGAATCGACGCCTGTCCATCCCGACTCCGCTGTTGCTCGGCAAGCCCATTCGATCTCGGTTCCCTTACCGCATACGAAGTGACCGAGACGAAACCGCTCCCTTCAAGGATTCCCCGGCGTCCACCATCTGCTGACCCTTCTCCAATGAAAGAGCCGTCCATGGCTGACACGAATTTTTCACCTCGCTCATCGAAGGCCGAGTGCGCTGCCCGCAAACACTACTCGCAGTTATTTGCCCATTCACCGATCGAACCGGCCGAACTTGTTTACTCCCAGCTCTCTCTCTATATGCCACGACAGGAATTGGCGAGGGTTTTATTCCTCGCCGATATTTACCGGGAACGAATCGTCTCTTCGGCTGGAATCTTGATGGAGTTCGGAACATGTTGGGGTCGTACAGCCGCCACTCTCACAAACCTGCGGAGCATCTTTGAGCCATTTAACTTCACCCGCAAACTCGTGGTGTTCGATACGTTTGCCGGCCTGACCGGGACCGAAGCGAAAGACGGGAGCCACCAGCTTGCCCGGGACGGAGCGTACAGCACCACGGCAGGCTATGAAGAGCACTTGGCTGCTGTTCTGGAATACCACGAGTCGGAAGCACCGTTGCATCACATCCGAAAGCACGAGATCGTGAAAGGCGATGCTGCAGCGACGGTCCCGGAGTATTTACGGCAGCATCCTGAAGCGATTATCGCAATGGCTTTTTTTGATTTCGATATTTACCACCCGACACGGGCGTGCTTGGAGGCCATCAAACCCCATCTTGCCAGAAGTTCCATACTGGTCTTCGATCAACTCAACTGCCCTGAATACCCCGGCGAGACGCTGGCGCTCAAGGAAGTTTTCGGGCTCGGTGCTTGCTCCTTGGTGCGTAGCCCGCTCACGCCTTGGATCTCGTACCTCTCGTGCGACTCGATACCGGCACAGCACTTCCTGCCGTCGGCTCGACCCGAAAAGAGCGGTCGCTCGATGGGCACGGACAACGCCTCCGACCCAGGACGGTCCCAGTAGGACGATTCTTCCCGCGTGCCGAAGTTCCGCGGTGTGTCACACGCTTCTCGGGGCTGGCCGCCTATAATGCCGACTCAGTGGCCCGGAACACGAAACGGCCAGGCCCGCGGCTCGCCCGCCTCGCCGACACCCTCGAGCAGCACGCGGGGTTCGCCGACGTCATTGCCGCCCTCCGCGAGGGACACGGCGGGACGATCGGCGGAACCTGGGGGGCGGCGTCTGCGCTCTCCGTGGCGGCGGTGCTCGCGGCTCGGGCCGCCCCTGCAACGGAAGACGGGGGCTCCGGCCCGGGCACGCTCCTCGTGATCCTGCCCCATGCCGCCGAGGCCGAGGCCTTCGTCGACGACATCGCGCTCTTCTCCCAGGCAGCTCCCTTGCTCCTCCCAGCCGTTGAGGATTTCGATCCCGGGGAGGCCGAGCGGCTGGCTGCCGACCCCGTCGAGGTGGAACGCCTCGCAGCCGTGAAGCGGCTGGCCCTGCCCGACGGCCCGCCGCCGCCGCTGGTCGTAACGAGCATCCAGGCGATCCTCGCGCCGCTGGTCGATCCGCGGGCGATCGAAGCCGGCACCCGCCGGCTCGCCGTCGGCGGTTCGGTCAACCCCGAGGAGCTGGCCGAGTGGCTCGCCGCCCGCGGCTGGCAGGCGGCCGATGCGATCGAGGCTCCCGGCTCGTTCGCCCGCCGGGGCGGAATCGTCGATCTCTTCGCTGCCGATTGGGATCGACCCGTGCGGATGGAACTCTACGGCGACGAGATCGAGTCGCTGCGAACCTTCGACACGGTCTCTCAGCGGAGCGTCGCGGTGCTCCAGTCGATCGATCTCACGGCCCTGGCCGCCGGGCCGGGCGAGGCTGCAGCCGTCCGCCGCACCCACCTGGCCGACCTCCTTCCGCCCGGCTCCTGCGTGGCCTTCGTCGAGCCGGGGGAGTGCGCCGAGGAGGCGAAGCGATTTTGGCAGCGGCTGACCGGTGTGGCGGAGCTGTTCGCCCCTGAAGACGTCTTCGCCCGGCTGCATCGGTTCCCGTCGCTGGCGCTCGCCGCGATTCCCCCGTCGAGTCTCGACGCCACCGCCAACCTGGCGGTCGAAAGCGTGGAACGGTTCACGGGCGTGCTCGACCGGGTCCGCGAGGAGCTGGAGACGGTCGGCAAGGATCAGGAGGTCTGGCTCGTCTGTCCGTCGGATGCCGAGGAGAAGCGGCTCGCCGATCTGCTGGCCGACTCGGCCCCGGCCCGGACGAAGCGGCTGCATTTCGCCCGTGGCCGGCTCTCGGGCGGCTTCCGGCTCGTGCCCGAGAAGCTCGTGCTGATCTCGAGCGCCGAACTCTTCAACCGTGAGGAAGTCTCGAGCCGCCCCGCCCGGCAGCGGCTCTCCCGGGCGATCGACACCTTCCTCGACCTCCACGAGGGCGACTACGTCGTCCACGTCGCACATGGCATCGGCCGCTACCGCGGCCTCAAGCTGTTGGAAAAGCAGGGCCGCACTGAGGAGTTTCTGGAGCTCGAGTTCGCCGAAACGACCCGGATCTACGTGCCGGCCTCGGCGATCGAGCTGGTGCAGAAGTATGTCGGCGGCACGAAGCTCGCTCCCAAGCTGGCGAAGATCGGCGGGGCCGCCTGGGCCAAGCAGAAGGCGGCCGTTGAGCAGGCGGTGGCCGACATGGCGGCCGACATGCTCCGGCTTCAGGCCACCCGGGCCGCCCGTCCCGGCTACGCCTTCCCACCCGACACCGATTGGCAGCGGCAGTTCGAGGAGGCCTTTCCCTACGACGAGACCCCCGACCAGCTGACGGCGATCGAAGCGATTCGCGAAGACCTGGAGAAGCCGCGGCCGATGGATCGACTGCTCTGCGGCGACGTCGGCTTCGGCAAGACGGAGCTCGCGATGCGGGCGGCCTTCAAGGCTGCCGAGGCGGGCACCCAGGTGGCCGTGCTCGTGCCCACGACCGTGCTCTGCGAGCAGCACCGGCGGACGTTCACCGCCCGATTCGCGGAGTTTCCCTTCGTGGTCCGCTCGCTCTCCCGCCTCACCTCGACCGCCGAGGAACGCGACACGCTCGAGGGCCTGGCCACGAAGAAGGTCGACATCGTGATCGGCACCCACCGGCTGGCCCAGGCCGACATCCACTTCGCCAACCTCGGCCTCGTGGTGGTGGACGAGGAGCAGCGGTTCGGCGTCGACGTGAAGGAGCGGCTCAAGGCGCTGCGGGCGAGCGTGGACGTGCTCACGATGACCGCCACGCCAATCCCGCGGACGCTCCACATGTCGATGCTCGGCATCCGTGACATCTCGAACCTCACCACGCCCCCCGTCAACCGGATCCCGGTCGAGACGAAAGTGGCCCGCTGGGACAAGGCCCTGATCCGGGCGGCCATCGAGCGGGAACTCGCCCGCGATGGGCAGGTCTACTTCGTCCACAACCGGATCCAGGACATCCACCGGGTGATGCACCGGCTCCAGGCGATCGTGCCCGAGGCGACGATCGGCATCGCCCACGGCCGGCTCGGCGAGCACGAGCTCGAGGAGGTGATGGTGGCCTTCGTCCAGGGCAGGCTCGACATCCTGCTCGCCACGACGATCATCGAAAGCGGTCTCGACATCCCGCGGGCCAACACGATCTTCATCGACGAGGCCGACCACTACGGCCTGGCCGACCTCCACCAGCTCCGCGGCCGCGTGGGCCGCTCCCACCACCGGGCCTGGTGCTACCTGCTCGTCGACGAGGCCGCCCGGCTCACGAGCACGGCCGCCAAGCGGCTCCGCGCGATCCAGGAGTTTTCGAGCATGGGGGCCGGCTTCTCACTGGCGATGCGGGATCTCGAGATTCGCGGCGCGGGCAACCTTCTCGGCACCCAGCAGAGCGGTCACATCGCCACCGTCGGCTACGAGCTCTACTGCCGGCTCTTGGAGCAGGCGGTCCGCGGGCTGAAGGCCCTCCCACCGGCCGAGCCCCCGCCGGTGAACATCGACCTGCCCGGCGAGGCCTGGCTGCCCCGCGACTACATCCCCGACTACCGGGCCAAGATCGACGTCTACCGCCGGCTCTCGCGGGCCACCGCCGCCCGGCAGGTCGAGGAACTCGCGGCCGAACTCGCTGACCGCTTCGGACCGCCCCCCGACGAGGCCCGCCGCCTGCTCGACTTCGCCAAGCTCCGCTGCCGGGCGATCGACCTGGGCATCGATTCGATCACCCGGCATCCCGGCATGGTGATGATCGGCCACCACGATCGAGCCAAGATCGAGGCCCTCCGCCGGCGGGCCGAGAAGAAGAGCCGCGTGGTCAGGATCGTCGACCAGAAGACGGCCGTGCTGCCGCTCCATGTCGACACGCTCGCCGACCCGAACAAACTCCTGGCGAGCGTGCAGTCGCTCTTGGGCACGGGCTGAGGGCAGGGCAACGACGCCCTCGCGGGCGGCGAGCCAGCGTTGCCCCGAGGCTCGGGGGTCGGCGAACGCTCTCGGAGCAATCGGGGCGTATCCTCGCCCGCGACGCGAATTCTGCCGCCCCCGAGCCGCGGCTCGATCCCGCGAGATGCGGGCCGGGGAATCCTGCGTTCCGCGGTCCCGCCACCACTCCGTGGGGATCGGGTATTCTGAAGCGGCGTACCTGGCTTGCGACCGGTCGCCGCTCGCAACGCGGCCTGCTCGCCAAACCCGCATCGGAAGCCCGCTTCACCTCGCAATGCCCGACAGCCTGCTCGACGCGAACTTCTGGCTGACCGCCCTGGCGATTCTCGGGTTGCTTTCGCTTTCGGCGTTTTTCTCCGGCTCCGAGACGGCGTTGACGGCGGCCTCCCGCGGCATCCTCCGCTCCCAGGCCGACAAGGGCTCACGGGGCGCGAAGACCGCGCTCGAGCTGACCGACGACAGCGAGCGGATGATCGGGGCGCTGCTCCTGGGCAACAACGTGGTCAACATCCTCTCGGCCTCGCTGGCCACGGCGTTGCTGACCCGGATCTTCGGCACGTCCGGTGTGGCGATCGCCACGCTTGTGATGACGGTGCTGGTGCTCGTCTTCGGCGAGGTGCTCCCCAAGACGCTCGCGATCACCGTACCCGAGACAGTGGCCGCACGGGTGGCTCCCGTCATCAGGCTCATCATGTGGCTGTTCGGCCCGGTGATTGGCCTGGTGCAGGGGCTCGTCCGCGGGGTGCTGGGCATCTTCGGAATCCGCACCGACCCGGAACGCAATGTGCTCTCGCTTCGCGAAGAGATCGCCGGGGCGATCGCGCTCGGGCATTCGGAGGGCGTGATGGAGAAGGAGGATCGCGATCGGCTGCTCGGCGCCCTCGACCTTTCCCACCGCAACGTCTCCGAGATCATGACCCACCGCCGGCAGATCGAGATGATCGACGCGAGCCGGCCGCCGGCGGAGATCGTCGCACAGATCTTGGCCTCGCCCCACACGCGGCTCCCGGTCTTCCGTGGCAGCGACGAGAACATCCTCGGGGTGCTCCACGCCAAGGAGTTGTGGCGGGCGATGGAACGTCTCGTGCGGGAGGCCGGCGGCGACTGGTCGGCCCTCGCGCAAATCGACGTGGTCGCCGTGGCGATGCCCGCCTATTTCATTCCCGAGACCACGCCACTCGACGAACAGATGCGGCAGTTCCTCCGCCGCCGAACCCACTTTGCCCTGGTCGTGGACGAGTATGGCGCGCTGCAGGGTTTGATCACGCTCGAGGACATCCTCGAGGAGATCGTCGGGGAGATCACCGACGAGTTCGACGTCAACGCAGACCAGGCGATCGAACGGACCGAGGCCGGCGACTACCTGGTGGATGCGACACTGGCGATCCGCTCACTCAACCGGGCGCTCGACTGGCAGTTGCCCGACGAGGAGGCGACGACGGTGGGAGGGTTGGTGATCCACGAGGCCCAGGTGATTCCCAACCTCGGACAGACTTTTCACCTGCACGGACTCGAGATCGAGGTGGTGGGCAAGGAAGGCAACCGTCTGACGCGACTGCGGATCCACCCGCCGGAACCTGGGGGAGCCGGGTAGCCCGGGCTCACGCCGTACGGCAGCGGGAACGGCCTTGCGACCATCGCGCGGCCCTCCTTATAGTCCGCCGCCCCACCCCGGCCCGACGAGACTCGGGCTCTGGGGTGTTCCTCGTGGTGGTGAGATGTCCAGAGCCCGCTGGTTCCCCCGCGCCGTGCTGCCGTCAGGCTGGCTGATCGGCGCCTGCCTGGCCGTGTGCCTGGCCGATGGCAGGGCTTCGGCCCAACGCATGGTCGAGGGCCTCGAGGACGCCGCCCGCTCCGCCCCCGGCCCGACGCTGCCGGCCGGGGACGACAAGGCGGCTCCCGCCTACGTTCCGCACGTGCCCGCGGCCCCCTCGCGGCCGGCGGGTTGGCCGAAGGGCCCGGCGACGACAGACGTGGAGAAGCATGTGCTTTCGAGCATCCGGGCCCAGCCCGGCGCACCGCTCGAGGCCGAGGCGATTCCGCTCGTGGCCGACTCGGCCGCTGGCGACGGCGGCATCCAGCAGGCCCAGCACCTCGCTCCCGCCGACCCGCCGCTCCACGAGGCCCAGTCGCTCGCGGCGGCCATGGTCGTGGCCCGAGTCGGGCCAGAGGTGGTGCTCGAGGCCGACCTGCTCACACCCAAGGCGCTCGAATGGCTGGCCCAGGTCAGCCCCGGCATGCCGCCCGAGAAGGTTCGGGAACTGCGGCTCCAGATCTGCCAGCAGGTCCTGCCCTCGCACATCGAGACGCTGCTTGTCTACGTCGATGCCTGCCGAGAGATCCCGGAAGACAAACTGCCTGAGATCCGAGAAAACGTCGACAAGGCGTTCGACGAACAGCAGTTGCCCCGGATGATGCAGGAGGACAAGGTCGCCAACTCGCTCGAATACGAGCAGAAACTGCGAAGCCAGGGCATGTCGCTCGACCGGATGCGGAAGATGTTCTTCGAGCGAGGCCTGGCTCAGGAATGGCTCCGGAAAAACGTGGGCGAGGTGGACGAGATTCCCCATGCCGACCTGATCGCCTGGTACCAGAATCACCTGGCCGAATACGAGTATCCCGCCAAGGCCCGATTCGAGGCCTTGACGGTAAAGATGGGCCTCAAACGGTCCCGCTCCCAAGCCTGGGACATGCTGGCCGCAATGGGCAACGAGGTGCTCGGTGGCCGCCCCCTCGCCGACGTGGCGAAGGCCCGCTCGGAAGGCCCCACCGCCTCGCTCGGCGGGGCCTTCGACTGGACCGGCCAGGGCAGCCTGGCCTCGAAGAAGCTCGACGAGGCGATCTTCTCGCTTCCCGTCGGCGAGCTCAGCGCGATCATCGAGGACGGTGAGACGCTCACCATCGTTCGGGTGGTCGAGCGCAAGCCCGCCGGCCGCGTGCCCTTCCTCGAAGCCCAAGTGGAGATTCGGGAGACGCTTCTCGACGAACGCCGCCGAGCGGCCACCGACGAATACCTCGCCCGGCTTCGAGACCGCACTCCGGTCTGGACCGTCTTCGACGATCCCTCGGGTACCGCCGCCCAGCCCACGTTCACAGCGGGCCGGCCCACGACCATCCGCTGATGATCGTGGAAGACCGCGGGCTGATTGTCCGGTCGATCCACGCGGGATAGACTTCGGCGCTCGCGACCGGCAGGCCCCGTTTCGCTTGTTCTCCGGCCCGCCGTCCCGTCTGCCAGGAGTCACCCGCCATGACCGTTCCCGCCTCCCAGGTTTCACCGTCCAAGGCCAAGGAATGGGCTCCCCCCTGGCCGGGCACGCGGGCCGGCGGCCTGGCCCGGCTGGAGTGCGACGGGCAGACGATCGAATTGCCCACCGTGGTAGGCACGGAGGGGGAACGGGGCATCGACATCGCCAAGCTGCGGGCGCAGTCGGGGCTGATCACGCTCGACGAGGGCTACGTCAACACCGGCTCGACCACCAGCGCCATCACGTTTCTCGACGGTGAGCAGGGCGTCCTTCGCTACCGCGGCTATCCGATCGAGGTGCTGGCGGAGCGGTGTGATTTCGTGGAGGTTGCCTACCTGCTGATCTACGGCGAACTGCCGAACCAAGCCGAGCTGGATGCCTTCCGGACGTCGCTCTCCCTCCACACGATGATCCACGAAGACATGCGGAGCTTCTACGGAGGCTTTCCCCGCGACGCCCACCCAATGGCGATCGTGGGCAGCGTGGTGGGCGCGCTCTCTACCTTCTACCAGGACTCGCTCGACGTCCGGGATCCGCGGCAGGTCGAGGTGAGCGTGCACCGGCTGCTCGCCAAGCTCCCCACGATCGCGGCCTACAGCCACAAGAAATCGTGCGGCCAGCCGCTGATGTATCCGCGGAACGACCTCTCGTACTGCGCAAACTTCCTACACATGATGTTCGCGGTGCCCTGCGAGGAGTACCGCATCGATCCCGACTTTGTCGACGCCCTCGACATGCTGCTGATCGTGCATGCCGACCATGAGCAGAATTGCTCCACCTCCACGGTGCGAATGGTGGGTTCGAGCGACGCCAACCTGTTTGCCAGCATCTCGGCCGGCATTTCGGCCCTCTGGGGACCGCTCCACGGGGGCGCGAATCAGGCCTGCGTGGAGATGCTGGAGCAGATCGTGGCCGACGGCGGCAACGTGCGGAAGTATGTCGATCTCGCCAAGAAGAAAGACTCGGGTTTCCGCCTGATGGGCTTCGGCCACCGCGTCTACAAGAACTACGACCCGCGGGCCAAGTTGATCAAGGCCATCTCCGACAAGCTCCTGGCCAAGATCGCCCGCCACGACCCACTCTTCGACATCGCCCAGCAGCTCGAGGAGGTGGCCCTCGCCGACGAATACTTCATCGAGCGGAAGCTCTATCCGAATGTCGACTTCTACTCCGGCGTGATCTACCGGGCGATGGGGATTCCCGTGCAGATGTTCACGGTGTTGTTCGCCATGGGGCGGCTGCCGGGCTGGATCGCCCACTGGATCGAGATGCACAAGTCGCCGACCAAGAAGATCTGCCGCCCCCGGCAGATCTACTCCGGCGCGACCCTCCGCGAGTTCGTGCCGATCGACGGCCGCTAGATCGCTTCCGGACACGCTCGGCCCGCGACACGGCATTCGTGGTCCGGTCTCGCCCAACGGCCCGGAGCCCCCGGACTCACGTCCGGGGCTTGTATTCAACGGCACCGCGCCCCGATAGAAGCCCCCGACGCGAGTCGGGGGGCTCCGCGTGGCGGCTGATCCCGTCAGCCATCACGCGACGCGACTTTGTGCCGCCCACGAGCCGTTGAACCAGCACCCAGTCCGTCAGCGTTTACCGCGGAAGAAATCGCTCAACAGCCGGCCGCACTCGCCGGCGAGCACGTGGCCCACGTGCGCAACTCGATGGTTGAGCCGGGTGTCTTCGAACAGCCGATAGAGGCTCTCGACGGCGCCAGCCTTCGGATCCGGTGCCCCCCATACCACCTCCGGCACCCGGGCCTGAAGGATCGCCCCGGCGCACATCGGACAAGGCTCGAGCGTCACATACAGCGTGCAGCCTTCGAGCCGCCAGGAGCCCAGGGCCGCGGCGGCCTGGGTGATCGCGATCATCTCGGCGTGGGCCGTAGGGTCGGCCAACTGCTCCCGCTGGTTGTGGCCGCTGCCGACCACACGGCCGCCGGCCACCACGACCGCGCCCACCGGCACCTCGTCTTCGGCAGCCGCGGCCCGGGCCTCATCGAGGGCCAGCCGCATCCAGCGTTCGTGGACGAAGCCGCCAGGCAGGTCGAAGGATTCCATACGAACAGCGGGGATCACGAGGTCCGAGCCGCACGGGCCCAGGGAATCGGGTACTCTTGAGTCTAGCTGTCCCTGGAAAAAGCCGTCCCTGGCCTTTTCCACCTGGGCGACCACAGGAATCGAAATCCGAAGCCGCAGCCGAGGCAACGCCACGGGTTTCCTGGGTCGCCGACCGCCGCAGCCCGCGGCGGGAGACTTGTTCCACAATCGACGTCACTGCCTGAGCCGAGGAGAATACCGCCGATGGATCCCGTTACGCTCCTGCTCCGCTGGGCCCACATCCTGGGCGCGATCACGGCTCTTGGAGGCCTCTTGTTCGCGCGGGTGGCCCTCCTGCCCACCGCCGAGGAACTCGGCTCCGAAACGGCCGACCGCCTCCATGCCGGCATCCGCCGTCGCTGGCTGCCCTGGGTGATCGGAGCGATTACGCTTCTGTTCGGCAGCGGCTTGGCGAACTACGTTTTGATGATCCGGCGGGTGAAGGCTGCGCCGGAACTCTGGGGTCCCGACTGGATGCAGCAGACGGGCTACCACGCGCTGTTCGGCGCGAAGTTCCTGCTGGCAATGATCGTCTTCTACCTGGCCAGCGGTCTGGTCGGTCGCGGGGCGTCGACCCAGTGGATTCGCTCCAATCGCCGCCAGTGGCTCACGGTAGCCGTGGCGCTCGGCGTCGGAGTGGTGCTCATTTCGAGCTGGATGCGGCAGCTCCATACCGGCGCCAACGACCTGCCCGATCCGGTGAAGGAATACGCCAAGACCTACATGCAAGACATCGAGTCCACCAACCAGGCGGGCGGCGGCGGGTTCGATGACGACGAAGGCGGCCGCGGTGGCCGCTCGTCCACGCCTGCCCGACCCGCCGACCAAGCTCCGGAGACGACCGATGGACAAGAAACAGAAAAAGCGGATGGAGGTGCTCCAGCAGAAGATCGCGAAGCTGCAGCAACTCCTGGCGGGAGCGAAGAAGCAGCCCGATGACCCGGCGGAGATTCCCCGGCTGGAAAAGGAGCTGGCCGCCGCTCATCAGGAGCTCCACTCGCTCAAGGAGGGCGGCTGACGCAGTGCGGCGGATCAGCCGCGGGAGGCTTCCGCATGGGGATTGCTGATCTCTTCAAGGGCCTGTTCAAAGGCCCCAACCGGGTGGATCTCTGGCGGCGGTTCGAGCGGCTGCGAGAGAGCACCTCGGGCACCATGTCGGCCTTCTACAAGGTTCGGGATCTCAAGAGCGGTGAGATTCGAGGACTCAAGGTGATCGACCAGTCGAAGGCCGCGCCGGTCGAGGGCCGCTACCGAGGTCTGAACAAGCCGTGCGAGGGTGAGATCGGCACGCTGATCACGGGCCCCCACATCGCGCGTACGATCGAGTGGGGGGAGACGACCACCGGCGATCCCTTCGTGCTCCAGGAATTCGTCGAGGGTACGGTGCTCCACACCGTGCTCTCCTCCAAGAAGCCGCTGCCCGAGGACCGCCGGCTCGACCTGATCCGGCAGGCGGCCGAAGCGATCGCCACGGTTCACGACGCCGGTTTCGTCCACCGGGACATCTGCCCCCGCAACTTCATCCTTCGGCCCGACGGCCAACTGACTCTGTTCGACTTCGGCCTGACAGTGCCCGACAAGCCGGTGTTCCTCCAGCCGGGCAACCGGATCGGAACGCCCAATTACATGGCCCCGGAGGTGGTCCGCCGCCGCCAAGCCGACAAGCGGCTCGACATCTTTTCCTTCGGGGTGACCGCCTACGAGATCGCCACGCTGGCAGCCCCCTGGCCACGCGGCAAAACCGGCATGGCGGCGCTCGCCCACGACAGCCCGCCGACCCCGATCGAGGAACACTGGCCAGAGATTCCTCCCCCCCTGGCCGCGGCGATCATGGCCTGCCTGGCGGCCGACTCGGCCAAACGACCCGAATCGATGCAGGTTTTCCTGAAGATGATCGAAAAAGTCGGGGGCGAGTCGGTCTCGGGGTCCGGCTGAAAGGGCCTCCCTTGAACAGACCCCCGAAGCCGAATATCGTGAGGGGCTTCCGCCTGGCCGCGGACTGCCCCCGCGACAGGCCCTCCGCCTGACAAATCACAATCGACGATTGACCAGCCACACGTGAATAGGAGTTGCCTCCGATGACGATGGACAAGAGCCTGCGGGTCCGAAAGGGCTCCTCGAACGTTCGCGGCGTTCTCAGCCGCGCTGAGCGGATCGCCAAGCTCAAGGAGCAGGAGCGTTGGACGGAAGGCCGCAGCCCGATCGGCCTGCCGAAGGTGCGGGTGCAGAAGCTCACGATGAAGAAGAAGAAGGTCAAGGAAGCGCCCGAAGCGGCCGCTGCCGGCGGCAAGAAGAAGTAGTTTTGTCGGCGATCAGAGTGCCGCGGCTATCTTCCTGGCCGCGGCCTGGCCCGAAGCGATCACCTGAGGGATGCCCACCCCTCGGTAGGCCGCCCCGGCCAGGGCCAGGCCAGGCCACGCGGCGAGGGCCTGCTCGATCCGCCCGACCCGGTCCGCATGGCCGACGTGATACTGCGGCATCGCGGATGCCCAGCGATCAATCCGCTGAAATCGTGGAGTCCCGGTCGCGCCGACCAGCCCGCGGACCTCGGTCACGGCGAGATCCACGAGCGCCTGGTCACCGAGGTCAACCGTGGCCGGGTCGAGGGCCCCGCCCAGAAATACCCGCATGAGAACGTGGCCTGCCGGGGCGCGACCGGGAAATTTCGAGCTCGAGAAACTCACGGCCAGGGCCCGTCGGCCGGCGCTCCGGGGAACCACGAGCCCAGCAGCATCGAGCGGGTGGGCCACATCGGCCCGGCGGAATCCCAGCGATACGATCACAGAACCGGCATAGTCGATGCCCGTGAGTTCGGAGGCGAGGTCCTGATCAAGGGCGGCGAGCATCCTCCCCGCGGTGGGTGCCGGCACGGCCAGAATCAGGGCAGCGGCCGCTTGCTCCACTGGCTCCATGCCGGCTTCGGAGCGGCTCGTCACCGCCCAGCCGCCTGCGGCCCGCGTCACCCGGTCGATTCGCGCGGTGCGAAACTCCACGCCCCGTTCTCGCAGCCGCTCGGCGAGTCGGGCCGGCAGCGTCTCCATGCCCGCAACGAAGCTGGCGAACTGACCGTAGCGGGCCCCGGCCGCCTCCGCAACCTGCGGCTGACTCCGGAGGCGGGCCCGTTCGCCCGCCCACAGGCTGCCATGCTCGCGTTCCAGTTCCAGGAACTCCCCGCAGGCGGCAGCCATGCCGAGCCGGGCCGGGTCAGCCGTCCAGATGCCGGCCGCTAGAGGCTGCACGAGCCGCTCGAAGGCCTCGCGGCCGAGACGGCGGGTGGCAAAGGCTTGGAGCGATTCCTCGCCCTTGGTTCGCCGTGGCACCCAGCGTTCAGCCAGCACCCGGAGCCGGCCCGCAGGCGAGAGCAGCGGCGTGCTGAGAATGCTGGTGACGCGGCCCGGCGCCAGAAGCCGAAACCCGGCCGGCACAGGCACCGGCCGGCCGCGATGCCAGACCAGCGCCCGCCGCACCCGCGGCTCGACGCCGATCAACTGATCGTCGAGCCCGAGCCGCTTCACGAGCCCGAGGCCCTCCGGCCGGGCCGCAAGGAAGCAATCCGCCGACCGTTCCACGAGCCAACCATCCTCTTGAACCGTGCCGATCACGCCTCCAGGCCGCCCTGCAGCCTCGAACACGATCACCGGATGGCTGGGGTTGGCCGCCAAGGCCTCCTCGGCGGCCGCCAGACCGGCCAGACCGCTGCCGACGATCACAATGCCTCGGTTTTCCGGCACGTTCCTGACGCCTCACCTGGGACTCGATTCGCAGTTTCTCCAGGCTGACATCGTACCCCAGCCACGCCGCCTGGTGCCGCCCAGACTGGTCTGGACGGGTCGTCCGCCACCTCCTACCGTCCTCGCCGCCTCGGCACACGGCTGGCCGGGGGAATCCGGCCCGTCCAAAGGAGAAGCCACGTGGCCACGCTCCGTCCGTTCTCTCGATCGATCCCTCTCTTACTCCTGCCTGTCGCCCTGGCTCCGGTCGTCAGTTCAGCCACCGAGCCCGACACGATGCGGCTGCCCGGCTGGATCCAGTCGATCGGCGAGAAGTCACACTCGGTCGCCGGAACTGCTGGTTCGTCTGGCAAGCAATCCCGAGCGTCGGGGGCGGTGGTCAGCGCCGGCGGTGAGATGGAAGACGCGACGGTCACGCTGCCGGTCGCCGATTGGACGAGCCCCAAAGCGGCCGGCGGAAGCCCTGCTGCGCGGCAGCCCGCCCCACCCTCGGCCCCCGCAACACCACCACCCGCAGGATTCCGCCGCTGGATCAGCGAGCGGGTGGCCTCGCTGCCCAAGCCAGCCTCGTTCCTGCCCGGCGTCACCGAAGCTGAGTCGACCGAACCGCCACCCGTGGCCACCGACGCCGAGGGCACCATGCCGGCCGAGCTTGCAACCACCGACTCGCCGCTCGACGCGCCGGTTGCCGCCACGCCCGACGAGATGCCGACCCTGTCGATCGATCCGGCGAGCTTCCACGGCGCGCACCCAGGCCGTACGACTCGGGCGGAACTCGAACAGGTTTGGGGACCAGGCGAACCCGTTCCCGGCGAGGAAACCACCTCGTCGTGGCGGATCGAGCCCTTCGACCGCGTCGAAGTCTCGTTCAGTGACGACACCGTCGCGACGATCAGCATCAAGCTCGCCGAGCCGATGGAGGTTGCCGATCTCGCCCGGCAGCTCGAGATCGCCGATCTGCGAACCGTGACGATCCGCGACGAGGATGGAACAGCGTTTGGCGAAGCCTATCCCGAGCGAGGAGTGATCCTCAGCGTGGATTCGGAGACCGGCAAGGCCAATGCGATCCTGATCGAGCCGCTCGATGCCGACGCCTTCGTGCTCCGGGCCGAGGGCGAACTCGACACCTGCTCGGCCTACGCGGTCGCCGACCTGCAATACGCGATCGAGATCGATCCCGAGCATGTCCGTGCCCACCGGCTCCTGCTCACCGTGAGCAGCGACCAGGGCCAATGGCATCGGGCCCTGGAGATCGCCGAGAACGCGGTCCGACTCGACCCCTCCGATCCCTGGATCCGGTTCAAGCTCGCGGCGGTGCTCGTGGCCCTCGATCGACCAGCCGACGCCCGGGCGACGATCGACGGGCTGACCGCCTCCCGCGATGAATCACCGCTGCTTGCCGCTCAACGGGAACGGCTCTTGGGCCGGATCGCCCTGGTGGGCCCGAAGCACGATGATCGGGCCGCCGTCGATCACTTCACCGAATCGATCAAGCTCGCGGCTCCGCTGCTCTCCAAGCGGTCACCGGCCGTGCAGGCAGCCGCGCGGGAAGTGCTGCTCGATGCCCACCTTGGCACGGCCCTTGCGATCGCCGAAGGCACCTGGCAGCAGAAGAGCCGCGTGATCCCGAAGTGGATCGCCCGGGCCGAGGCTGTGGTCAAGGAGCATCCCGGTTCTGATCAGGAGCGGCAGGTGCTCGAGCTCCAGCTCTGCCGCGGCGCCCTCGCCGTGGCGGCCGCGTCGACCGAGTCGGTCGAGCCGCTTCCCTGGGTGAAACGGCTCCTCGAAGTCCGGGACACCATGAATGAGACGGTGGCCGATCCCTGGCGGCGGCGGCAGGTCGACTGGGACGTTGGCCAGGGGCTCGCCGATGCCATCACCGCCGCCCAACTGCGGGGTGACGCCTCCGACATGCTCGACAACGCCACCCTGACCGCCGCCTACCTGGAACGGGGCGCCGAGCACCGCCAGCTCACCGAGGCCGAGCAGAAGGAACTCGGTGATCTGATGTTCCGCATCGGCATCCTCCACAGCCTGCAGCGGGGCGACCATGCCACCGCGGTGACCTGGTTCGACCGCACGATCCCGCTCTGGAATTCCAACGAGCGATTCGAGCGCGACGGCGAACTCGGCCGGCTGGGCGAATCGTACGTGAGCATGGCGATTTCGTACTGGCAGGTCGACCGCCGTGATGACGCCCTCGAACTCAGCCGTCGGGGCGTCGATTTGATGGTCGACTCCGTCGATTCCGGCCGGCTCGAGGAACGGGCCCTGGCGGTCGCCTACGGCAACCTCGCGACGATGTATGCCGAGCAGGGCGATGACGTACGCTCCCAGAGCTATGCCGAAATGGCCAGCCGTGCGGAAGCCACCGGCGGCACGCTCCGATAGACAGAGAGCCGACGCGGGGCCGACGCGACTCCGCCGACCGGTCTGGGTCGCCTCGGCCCGATCGCCAGGCGGCTCTTAGAGAAGGCTTTCTAGCAGCAGCCGCATTTTGCGGAGTTCACCGACCTGATCGACGCCCTCGAGCGGGGGCATGTGGGCACAGAGCGCGCGGGTGTAACCGACTCGTTGCAGTTGGGCCACGAGCTTGCCGTATTCGACGTTGCCCTGCCCGATCCGCACCTGATAGATCTCGGGCTTCGTGTCCCGCAGGTGCACGTGAGCCACGTACTTCAGAATCTGCTCCCAGGAAGCCGGCTTCTTCGTGCCGTAGATGAAGTGGCTGGGATCGAGGGTCACGCCCAAGCCCGGTACGTTGCGGCAGAGCGACGCGGTCGTCTCAGCGTCTTGGGTCATCCGGCCGGCCGTCGTCTTCACGGCGACAACGCCCCCCAGGCTGGCGGCGATGGCGACCAATTTTCGGAGCCGCTCGATCTCTCCGTTGAACGGCGTGCCGAGTTCCGAAGCCTCGACCACCATCGTGACCACGCCGAGCGACTTGGCCAGCCGGCAGGATGCTTCGAAGAGATCGTACACATCGGGCGTTTCCTGGGCAGCGAACGAAACGGCCACCGGCCGCAGCCGCTGGAGGTCGCTGCAGGCCGCGACCGCCGCCTCCGGGTCGGCCGCCACGGCCGCCGGGCGGAGGTGCCCGCCGTCGTCCCGCACGTCGAGTTCGACCGCGGTGAACTCGAGCTCCGCCAGCCGCTCCATCGCGGCGGCCAGGGGCATGTCGGGCAGGCATTCCGTACTGACACAAACGAACACGCGCGGTCACTCCTCTCACACAGGCTCAGGCCGACGGCTAGGCGCCGCAGCCGACCGTCAGGGTACCGGCCCGGTCGTGAAACCGGCAACCGCAACACGGTAGACTGTCGGTCGAACGTGGATGGCCGTGGCCATGGGGTCGTCTTTTCTTCCGGAGCGAAACGATGTCGTTCGAACAGCATCCACCGGCCTTGCCGGCCCAGCCGCCGACCCGCGTGATCCTCGAGCAGCCCGGCGGCTGGAGCCGCTGGAGCACGCGGATCGCCTGGCTGATCGCCGGGATCAGTTTTCTCTCGGCCGTGGGCAGCGCGGCCGCGTTCTCGCAGTATTTTCAGCGGGACTCACGGGTGGTGGAGAAGTACCACTCGCTCTCGGAGTTCGCGGCCGACAAGGTGGCGATCGTGAGCGTGACCGGGGCGATCATGGGGGGCGATGGCTTCGCCCGCGCGCAGCTCGACCACGTCGAGGAAGACCCGGCCGTCAAGGCGATCGTGCTGCGGGTCGACTCCCCCGGCGGTACCGTCAGCGGCAGCGATGAGATCCACCATCGTCTCACGGAACTCGTGAAGGACCGTGAATTGCCGGTCGTCGTGAGCATGGGTGGCCTGGCCGCCAGCGGCGGCTACTACGTGGCGATGGCCAACGGCGGCCGCGAGGACGTGATCTTCGCCGAGCCTGCCACGCTCACCGGCTCGATCGGCGTGATCATTCCCCACTTCGACTTCTCCGAGGCGCTCGGGCGAATCGACGTGCGCGACGACTCGATCGCGAGCGGCCCGCTCAAGGAGATGCTCAGCCCCACCAAGCAACGCTCGCCGGAACTCGCCGAGAAGGAACGCGCGGTGCTGCAGAGCCTGGTCGATGGCATGTTCACCCGGTTCAAGGCGATTGTGAAAGATGGCCGGCCCAAGCTCGACGATGAAGCCGTCGCGGCCGTGGCTACCGGCCAGATCTTCACCGCCGAGCAGGCCAAGGAGGCCGGGCTCGTCGATCGGATCGGGTTCCTCGAGGACGCGATCGACCGGGCCGTGGAGCTGGCCGGGCTCGACGAGCAGAAGGCCCGGGTCGTGAAGTACACCCGACCCAAGGGGCTGCTCGACGAGGTCCTTGGCGGCCAATCGGCCGGCGCGAGCCTCTCGCTCGCGTCGTTCGCCGAACTCGCCACGCCGCGAGCCTGGTATCTCTGCAGCTGGTGGCCGGCACTCGTCCGAGCGGAGTAGCGACCCGTGCCAACCGGCAATCGGGGCCGGTCTCGCCCAACGGCCCGGAGCCCCCGGACTTGCGTCCGGGGCTTGGATGCAACGCACGCCGTCCCCGAGCCGGTGCGGCTGAGTTGA
>CAYVNX010000019.1:0-37272 GCA_964453165.1 uncultured Candidatus Kuenenia sp.
CACCGGGCCGAGCCCGGGAAGGGCCACCGGGCCGAGCCCGGGAAGGGCGGCGGCGAGCAGGGCGGGGCAGGGGAGTATGTCAGCCCGTTCGATTCGCCGCTCGTCGAGATGTATTGCCGGAGTCGGGCCGAGGGCTTCGGGCCCGAGGTCAAGCGGCGAGTGATGCTCGGCACCTATGCCCTCTCGGCCGGCTATTACGACGCCTTCTACGCCAAGGCCCTCCGCGTCCGCCGGCTGATCCAGCGAGACTATCTCGAGGCCTTCACCAAGGTCGATCTGATCGCCGGACCCGTGTCGCCGACGCCTGCCTTCAAACTCGGGGAAAAGACGGGCGACCCGCTGGCGATGTACCTCGTCGACATGTACACGGTCGGCACGAACCTCGCGGGGATCGGCGGCATCTCGTTCCCCTGCGGCTTCACGGCCGGCGGTCTGCCGATCGGGTTCCAGTTGCAGGGGCCGGCTCTGGCCGAGTCGCTCCTGCTGCGGGCCGCTCACGGATATCAGCAGCTCACTGATTGGCACACCCGTCGCCCGGCCCTTCCCGCCTGACCGCCCCTGGCATCATGACCGAACACGCCGCTTCCGCCGCCGAGCCCTACACGATCGTGATCGGGCTCGAGGTGCACGTGCAGTTGCAGACGAAGACCAAGCTCTTCTGCGGCTGCTCGACCACGTTCGGCAGCCCGCCCAACACCCAGGTCTGCCCGACCTGCGTGGGACTGCCTGGCTCGCTGCCGGTGATGAACCGCCAGGCGTTCGACCTGGCTCTGCGGGCGGCGCTCGCCCTCGACTGCCAGATCGCCCGGTTCACGAAGTGGGACCGCAAAAACTACTTCTATCCCGACCTGCCCAAGGGCTATCAGATCAGCCAATACGATCTGCCCTTCTCTCATTCCGGGCAGCTCGAGGTGGTCGATCCCAAGGGAGCCTTCTCGCGACGGGTGCGGATCACCCGCGTGCACCTCGAGGAGGATGCTGGCAAGAGCATGCACGATGAGGCGGCCGGCACCGCCGACACGCGGATCGACCTGAACCGGGCCGGCACGCCGCTCTGCGAGATCGTCTCGGAGCCTGACCTCCGCAGTCCGCAGGAGGCACGGACATGGCTCAACGAACTGAAGCTGCTGCTCGTCTATCTCGGCGTGAGCGACTGCAACATGCAGGAGGGCAGCCTGCGGGTCGACGCCAATGTGAATCTCCACATTCCCCGCGGGGACGGAACCGTCGCCAAGACGCCGATCGTCGAGATCAAGAACATGAACTCGTTCCGCTCGGTCGAGCGGGCGCTCATCTACGAGGCGGCCAGGCAGTTCGAGGAGTGGCAGGCCACCGGGGCCGAACTCGGCAGCGCCCCGAAGCAGACCCGCGGCTGGGACGATCCCGCCGGCGTCACCCGCGGCCAGCGGGCGAAGGAGGAATCGAGCGACTACCGCTACTTCCCCGAGCCCGACCTCGTGCCAGTGACCGTGTCGGAAACGCAACTTGCTGCCGTCCGGGCCGCGATGGGCGAGCCGCCCGCCGTGCTCCGGCAGGCGCTCGCCGACCGCTGGACGATCACGCCCTACGACGCCGACGTGCTGGTGAACCAGGGCCGAGACCTCGTCGCCTACTTCGAAGAGCTGGCCACGCTGGCGAAGGACGGCAAGGTGGCCAGCAACTGGATGCAGCAAGACGTGCTCCGCACGCTCAACGAGCGGGGGGGTACGATCGGCGAGTTTCCCGTGCGGCCGTCGGACGTAGCCGACATCATCGGGCGGATCGCCCAGGGCGACTTCGACACCAGCCGCGGCCGTGAGATCTTCGCGGCGGTGCTCGAGTCGGGGAAGACCGTTGCCGACGTCGTGGCCTCGCTGGGCATCGCCGCGGTCGACGACGCTGAACTGGAATCGCTCTGCCGGGAACTCATCGCGGCCAACCCCAAGATCGTGGCCGACGTCCAGGGAGGCAAGGAGCAGGCCGCCGCCGGGCTGATCGGCCAGGCCAAGAAGAAAAATCCCAACGTCAATCCCGGCAAGGTCCGAGCCATGTGCCTCACGCTCATCAAGCAGATGGGCTAGACCCTTCTCGTGATGCCGCGGCTCGTCGGCGCCAGCCACGGGTCCGAATCCGGCGGCTGCGTCAACGAAGCGTGAACACCGCGAGGATCGGTCGGTGGTCCGAGGCGACCGGCTCGTCGAGCACGCGGACCGGACCGGCCGCGAGCACGCCGGCCGGCCGGTAGAGGATGAAGTCGATCTGGCGGGTCGGCGTGCCGGCGGGAAAGGTGAGCAGCACCTCGGCGGAGGTAGCTCGCCAGCGCGTGAGGAGCGCCGTGAGCGGTTCGCTTTCCGGCGCGGCATTGAGATCGCCACCGAGGATCATCGGCCCATCGCCCAGTTCGAGCGTTGCCAAAACCTCGGCCTGCGCCAGCCGTTCCGCCGGATCACGGTGATGGAGATGCGTGCCCACCACCACGAGCGAACGCTCGCCGACCTGGGTCTGTGCTGAAAAAGCGATCCGGGTTTCACGGTCGGGATGCCCGGGCAGCACATGCACCCGCGGCTGGGTGAGAGGCGTCCGGGAGAGAATCGCCTGCCCGTAGCGGCCCCCTTGGTAGTCGATCTGGCGGCCGAACTCGCCCGGGAGTCCCGTCAGCCGCACAAGCTCGGCCGTCTGATCGACGCCACCGGTGCGGTCCGTGCGATCATCGACTTCCTGGAGGAAGACGATGTCGGCCTCGCATCCGCGGATCACGGCCGCGATCCGCGGCAGGTCCACCAGGCCGTCAGTGCCGCGTCCGTGGTGGATGTTGTAGGAGAGCACCCGGAGCGTCGTCTCGGCACCGGTGGCAGGGCCACGCCCGATCGCCAGCACAAGCGCGAGGGCGGCGAGGCATCGTGTCACGAGGGCACCCACCCCAATCGCCGTCAGATGAAATACATCGGCTCGCTCAGGTTGAGCGTGCGGGCGGCGAGTTCGGCAAGCGATTGGGATGCAAGGGCGCCGGCCCCCGCCTGGCAGCCCGCCTCCCAGGCGTTCTTCAGCACGGCCGCACCGCGTGACTTCCCGGCCAGGCCGGCCGTCACGACCGCCGGACATTCGACCGGGCCTTCGATCGCCAAGTAGATATCGAGGAGCGTGATCTCGTCGGCGGGCCGGGCCAGCAGATACCCACCGCTGGCCCCGCGGGTGCTCTGCACGATCCCCGCCCGCTTGAGTTGCAGGAGGATGTGCACCAGAAACCGCGACGGCACCCCCTGCTCCTCGCAGATCGTTCGCAGGCTCACCGGACCGTGCCGGTCGCCGCGACATGCGATGTTGAGCGCGGCGATGGCGGCATATTCAACGCGGGCGGAGAGTCGCATGCAAAGGGCCTTGGGACTCGGCCCCGTGGCCGCCTCATGGAGTCCTCATGGTATCGTAATCGGGTTCGGCCTTCACCCCCCTCATAGAAGTTCGACGTGCCGTCGTCCCGTGCGGAACTCCTCGATTGGGATCGCCACCATGTCTGGCACGCCTTCACCCAGATGGCGGAATACGAGCCGCTTCTGATCGAGCGGGGCGAGGGGGCCTGGCTCGTCGACATCGATGGCCGCCGCTACCTCGACGGCTCGGCGAGCATGTGGTGCAACGTCCACGGCCACCGGCATCCCCGGCTCGACGCGGCGCTCTCGGCCCAGGCGGCGAAGGTTGCCCACACCACGAACCTCGGCCTCTCGAACCCCGTCACCGTGGAGTTCGCCCGGCAGCTCGCGGAGGTCGCTCCCCCGGGGCTCGATCGCGTCTTCTTCTCGGACGATGGCTCCACCGCCATCGAGGCCGCTCTCAAGATGGCCTTTCAATTCTGGCGGCAGACCACGCCGGCCCGCCCAGAGAAGACTCGGTTTCTCGCCATCGACGAGGCCTACCATGGCGACACGCTCGGGGCCGTCGGCGTGGGAGGCGTCGATCGGTTTACGGCGATGTTCGCCCCGCTCACCTTCGAGCCGATCCGGCTGCCGCCGCCGGGGCTGCCCGATGCCTCTGGCCAGGTGCCTTCGCTCGAGGCGTCGCTCGCACGGCTCAGGCGAGAACTCGAGGAGCATGGCCGAGAGATCGCGGCGGTCGTGATGGAACCGCTCGTGCAGATGGCCGGCGGCATCCTTGTCCACCCGGCTGGCTACCTGCGGGGTGTCCGCGACCTGACCCGAGCCCACGACGTGCTCTTGATCCTCGACGAGGTCGCGACTGGCTTCGGCCGCACCGGCACGATGTTCGCCTGCGAGCAGGAAGGGGTGGTGCCCGACTTCCTCTGCCTGGCCAAGGGGCTCACCGCCGGCTATCTGCCGATGGCCGCCACGCTCACGCACGGCTGCATCTGGGACTCCTTCCTCGGCAGCCACGCCGAGCAGCGGGCCTTCTATCACGGCCACACCTACGGCGGCAACCCGCTGGCCGCGGCCGTGGGCCTGGCCTCGCTCGAGATCTTCCGCGATGAGAACGTCTTGGCCGCTCTCCAGCCGAAGATCGCCCGCCTGGCCGAGCATGCCTCCCGCCTCGGTGGCCTCGACCACGTCGGCGGCGTGCGGCAGTGCGGGTTTGTCCTCGGCCTCGACCTCGTGTCCGACAAGGCGACCGGCCGCCGCTACCCCTGGCAGGAACAGCGGGGCCGCAGAGCCTGCGAGGCGGCCCGGGCCCAGGCCGCGATCCTCCGCCCCCTGGGCGACACCGTCGTGATCATGCCGCCCCTGTGCATCACCGCAGCCGAGCTCGACCAGCTCGCCGGAGCCTGCGAGGCCGGCATCCGGACCGCGACGGGCTGAGGCGACGCCGCAACGCCCTATCCCGCCAACGAGGTCACCGCCGCGTCCGACGGCGAATCCTCGAGCCGGAAGCTGGCGGTCCCCCGTGCCGCCATCTGCTACACTGCCGCCGCGATGCAGCGGGCGGCCGGCACCGCCGGAGCCGCAGTCCAATTTTTCAGAACCTGGGAAATACCGGAATGAAGGCCAGTCATTGCCTCATGGTCGCCCTGTTGATCGCCTCGATGTCGATTGCTTTCCCCTCCCCCGCACACGCACAGGAAACGCCGATGCTGCCGAAATGCTTTCTGGATATCACCGCCGATGGGAAGCCCCTGGGACGGATCGTGGTCGAACTCCGATCCGATGTGGTGCCGAAAACCGCCGAAAACTTCCGGGCGCTCTGCACCGGCGAGAAGGGCTTCGGCTACAAGGGCAGTTCGTTCCACCGCGTGATCCCGGATTTCATGTGCCAGGGAGGTGACTTCACCAACCACAACGGCACCGGTGGCAAGAGCATCTACGGCGCGAAGTTCGCCGACGAAAACTTTACGCTCAAGCACGCCGGCCCCGGCGTGCTCAGCATGGCGAACGCCGGCCCCAACACCAATGGCTCCCAGTTCTTCCTCTGCACGGTGAAGACCGAATGGCTCGACGGCAAGCATGTCGTCTTCGGCCAGGTCGTCGAAGGGATGGACGTGGTCAAGCAGATGGAGGCCCTCGGCTCGCAATCGGGCCGCACCAAGGCGAAGATCGAGATCAGCGACTGCGGGGAACTCGAGTAAGGCCCGCCGCGACGTCCGGCCGGAAGGGCGACTGGGACAGAGTTTCGAGCGAGCCTGCGAGGCCGGCATCCCGGCCTCGACAGGCTGAGCCGACTCCGCACCAACGGATCTCTCCAACGAGGTCAACGCCGATGTCTACGGCAATTCCTCGAACCGCATGTGCTTCACCGAGGCGCCGGAATCGCGGAGTTCCGCCAGGGCGTCGATCGCGATCTCGAGGTGATCCTGCACATAGCGGCGACTCACGTCGCGATCGCTGCGAGCCGTCTTCACGCCCTCCGGATTCATCGGATTGTCGGAGACGAGGAGGAGGGCGCCTTTGGGAATGTGGTTGGCGAAGCCGACCACGAACAGCGTGGCCGTCTCCATGTCGATCGCGATGGCCCGCGTCTTGACGAGGTACTCCTTGAAGGTCTCGTCGTGCTCCCAGACCCGGCGGTTCGTCGTGTAGACCGTGCCCGTCCAGTAGTCGTAGTCGTGGCGAGCGATCGCCGCCGAGACCGCGGCCTGGAGTCGGAAGGAGGGCAGGGCGGGGATCTCCGGCGGGAAGTATTCGTTGCTCGTACCCTCGCCCCGGATCGCGGCAATCGGCAGGATGAAGTCGCCGACCTTCGTCTTCTTGAGCCCGCCGCACTTGCCCAGAAAGAGCGCTGCCTTGGGACAGACGGCCCCGAGCAGATCCATCACGGTGGCCGCCATGGCGCTGCCCATCCCGAAGTTCAGGATGGTGACGTCGGCATGGGTGGCCGACTGGATCGGGAGCCCCTCGCCCGCCACCGCCACACCGAATCGTTCGGCGAAGGCGGTGACATACTCCGAGAAGTTGACGAGCAGCACGTACTCGCCGAACGCATCGAGATCGCGGCCGGTGTACCGGGGCAGCCAGTCGCGAACGATCTCCGACTTGGTCTTCATGGCCCCCCCACCTACTGCACCACGCTCTTGCTACCCTCGGTCGAGCCTCCGATCGGAGCGCCGTCGGGCAGCGGCCGGCCGGCGGTCGGCACGCCCAGCCGATGGAGTTCCGCCCGCACCTGCCGGTAGGCATCGAAGCTGTCAGGGTAGCACCAGAGCGTCACCGTCGTCTCCGGCTTCACGCCGGAGAGCACACGGCGAAACCGGGAATGGGGGCCGAGCGCCTCCGCCACCGGCTCGCCCACGGTCGCATCGGCCGGTCGCACCACCCATTCCCGCGAGCGAACCAAGACCTGCCCGCGGGCCGCGTCGACCTTGGCCTCGATGACGTAGTCGAGAGCGAAGCCCTGTTCGGGGCCCACAGTGACGATCCGCGAAGCCAGCTGGGAAATCGAGTCGGAGTTCCGCCGCGTGTGGGCCTTGGCCAGATCGAAGAGTTCGTCGAGCGGCACGTAGGCCACTCGCCCCCCGGCCAGTCGGAAGTGAATCTCCTCGCCGTTGACGGTACGGCCGATCGGCGTGGGATAGGCGAGCACCTCCTGGGTGGTGGCCGCGGCATGGGCCAGCCCCTTGGCCTCGAGGCTACATCGCTGAATCTGCTCCTCCAGGCTACGACGTCGAGCTCCCCGCTCCGCCGCTGCCAGAGCAGCCTCGTCGGCCGCCGACTTCCGCTCGGCAATCGCCACCTTGGCCGCCGCCACTGCGGTTGCCAACTGCAGACGGGCGTCGGCGGCCCCAGCCGTAGCGGCCTCGAGCGTGCGGACCTGCCCCTGGAGGGACTCGATCTCCCGCTCCGTCGACACGAGTGTCTGGCCGAGCGACTCCACCTCTTCGGCCAGGGCCGCGATCTCAGGAGTGACTTCCGGCTCGACAGGCTCGAGCACGACCTGCCGCACCCGGGCGCCGATCACCATCACGAGGATGATCAGAATGCCGACGATGTTGGTGACGACATCGAGGAACGAGTCTTGACCCGCCGAGCGGTCTTCTTCAGCACGGAATCGGCGCATCAGGGGGTCTCCGCGGAACGGGAGTCAGCGTGAGGGAAAGAGGCCGCCGGTGCGGTTCACGGGCGGCAACCGACGAACCTGCTCACCGGAACCGCTGCGGCGGGTGTCGAGGCCGCTATCGGTCAGGAGCGCCTCGAGGTCGTCGCGACGGCCCACGCCATCGGGCGTGGCCGAGAGCACGAGTTCCGGTTTCCAATACATTCGATCGCCCGCCATGCCCCAGCCGCCGACGGTGGCATGCACCTCGCGAACGAGCGGATCGACCGCGTTGATCGTGTCTCCGTCGATCCGCACCCGGCGTTCCACGCGGCCGCCCGCGCCGAGGATCCGGAATTCACTCGCGGCACATTCGAGCCGGATCGGGCGGGTGAGCGGAATCGGCCGATCCTGGGAGGCGAGACTGGCCCAGTTGCTGCCCCGCCTGCCGGCGATGGAGCAGGATCCGCCGCTGCAGCCCTCGCTGCCGCTCGTCGATCCACCGGAGACCGATGCACCCTGCGGCATGCCGGGCAGTGACACCCCGAGGTTACCGCCGCCGCCCCCTTGGCCAGCAAGCTGGCTCGAAGACTGGCCTCCGGAGCCTCCCTCGGCGCCGCCTGCTGTTCCAGAGCCGCTTTCGGCACCGGCGCCACCGACCGCATGGGCCTCGGAGTTGCTGGCTGCCGAGCCGCCGCCAGCCCCCGCCTGATCGCCCCCGCCCAGCGATCCGCCTCCAGCCAACAGGCTGTCACCGGTGCCGTCGCCGGACGCATCACTGCCGCCGGAGCCGGCCTGTCCACCATCGGCCAACCCGTCGCCGCCGGCTTCACCGCCTCCAGCCGAGCCCCCCCCGCCGTAAAACTTCGATGGGCCGCGGTACCGGTCACCAAGCCCCGGGTCGCTCCCGCCAGTCCCATCTCCACCGCCGCCATTGGCCGCGCCGCCACCGCCGGCCTGCGCCCACTGGTCGCCGGCTTCGTCACCGCCGCCTCCCGCGCCGAGAATCGCGTCGCCGCCGCCGGCGCCGGTGCCGTCTCCACCATCACCGGCCTGGAAGCCACGGCCTGGCCGGGTCGCAGCAGCAGCCTGTTGTTCGGTCCAATCCCACTGCGACTGGTCGCCGAGCACACTCGGCCCACCGTTGGCGACGACACCGCCGCGGGTCGTGGCCGCCCGGTACTGCACCGCTGGACGGGTTCGCTTCGGCGGCCGGACCTGGGCCAGCCATTCGAGCCGGCGGCGAGCCTCGGCGACGGCCCGATTCTCCACGTCGGCGAGGGCCGGATCGGCCGGAGGATAGGTGAGTTCCCAGTCTTCGTCGACGAACTGATAGCCGAAGTCGCTGCCCCACGATTGGAGCGACTCGCGGGCCGCGTAGTAGGCCATCACGCCGGAGGGACGTACGAGCAGGAGCGGGTAGGGCTGGGCGGCCGGCTCCCCCGACTCGCCCGGCCTCTGCGCGAGGTATTCCCGCGCGGCCCGCAGGCCGCTGGCCAGCGGATTGCCGGGCCCCGGTGGCCCCTCGAAATCAGCCGGACCCAATCGAATGCCCTCCGGCTGGAGAAACACCCCATCGATGCAGCACTCGATATAGAGCGGGCGACGGTGTGTGCCGGCCTCGCCCTCGTAGGGAACAACCGCGTAGGCCGGCGGCCGTTCGGCTGCGTGTTCCCGCGCCTCGGCCAACTCGGCCTCGACCTGGGCGAGCCGCTGCTCGAGCTCAGCCAGCGATTCCTCGCCTTGCTCCTCGCCCTCGGCTCCCGCTTCGAGCGCGGCCGCCGTCTGCTCGAGGGCGTCGAACTCGTCGGAGAGCGCGCGGGCGTTCTCCTCGATGCCGGCCAGCTGCATTCGTACGCGGGCGAGGTCCTCCTCCGTTCGCGACTTGACGCCCTCGAGCTGCTCGATCCGCCAGGTCAACTCATCGCGTGCAAGGACGAGTTCCTCAGCAGCGGCCTTCGCGGCCGCCGTCGCCGCAGCCGTGTCGGCCTGCTGCGCCGAACGGCTGAAGATGACCAGCAGCACGAGCAGCGACCCCATCGTGCACAACAGCACGGCGAGGAAGGGAAACAGGGAGATCGTGGGCCCTGACTGGGCGCGGAGTCGGCTCATGCGGCCTTTCCAGGCCGGCTGACGGCCGCGACGTCGTCGAGCGTGCGGGCGGTGGCCCGGGCCGAGAGCAGCTGAGCGGCCGCAGCCAGGGTGGTGATCGCCTCCTCGAACCGACCGGTGGCCGTGAGCGTGGCCAGATTCGCCCCCAGCGTCCGCTCGAGGGCGGCGATGTCGCGGGTCGCGTCGCCCACGTCGGCGAGCACGGCCGAGTGCCGCTCCAGCGACTTCTGATGCCGCTCGAGTCCATGCACCGCGGCGGCGAGCGACTCGGCCGCGGCGGCCCAGCGGTCTTCGCGGCGGGCAGTTGCCTCGTCGTGGGCGCGGGCGAGCGAATCGGCCCAGCGGCCCATGCTCGCGTCGAGCGACTTGGTCAGCGACTGCTGCAACGACGCTCCGCTCTCATCGAGCAGTTGCCGAATGGCTGTGGCGGCCGTCCGCTCGAGCGATTGCCAGGCCTGCTCCTGCGATTCGAGCAGCCGAGCCGCACCGCGGCTGACCGTCTCTCCGAGGCGGGCGACGGCCAGCGCCGCCCCGGCGTCGGTCCCGTCCGACTGAAACCGTCCAGCGAGCGAGCGCCAGGCGGTATCGTCCACCACCGCCAGAAGCTGCTGCTCATACCGATCGAGGGCGAACTGGAGGAACATCAGCACCATCGACAGCGCCAAGGCGGTAGCGGTCGTGTCGAAGGCGGTGCCGAGGCCGGCCACCACTCCCGAGATGTTCTCGAGCTGCGTCGGGGAGAGGCTGGCGATCGCGACCGTGATGCCGATGACCGTGCCGAGAAAGCCCATGATCGGGATCGCCCAGACGATGAACCGCACCAGCCCATAGCCCTGCGTTGCCCGGGCGGCATCGACGTCGCCGAGATACTTGAGATGATCCTCGAGGCCGTCGGCGGAGCCGGTGCGAACGACGAGATCGAGCGCCTCGCGGAGCCGACGGGCAAGGTAGCCCTCACCGGACGGCACCTGTTCGATCAAGGTGGTCGCGTCGGCCGGATCATTGCCACCAACGGGCACGGGCCCGAGAGGCTCCGCGACGATGCGCCGTC
The DNA here is from genome assembly GCA_964453165.1 of uncultured Candidatus Kuenenia sp. Lineage (GTDB taxonomy): Bacteria > Planctomycetota > Planctomycetia > Pirellulales > UBA1268 > QWPN01. The sequence goes on from CAYVNX010000019.1 coordinate 10,613, forward strand.
GCTGGGCGACAAGATCCCCGGCTCGCAGTACAAGCGCGGCTAGGCCGACGCAAAACAGCGTCACCTCCGCGTACTCGACCCAATGCCCGGCCAGGTACCGCACCACGTTCGGATCGGCGATCACCCCGCCATGAATCAGCGAGAAGAACGCGAAGGCGAGTGCGCCGCCCCAAAGCAGCGGCGACCGCAGCAACAGGGCGGAGAAGGCATTGAGCTTCGACACGGGGGAAAACCTCCGGAACGACAAAGGTGCGGCCGCCAGTCGTGGGCGAAACAAACCGGCACGTCATCTCCATCGGTAGCGTCTGCCTGATCGATTGAACAGAAACATTCGGCAGGGCGAAACGCCGACTCCGGCGAGCTCAGGCAGGCCGAATAGGCAAGCCAGGGCGACCGGGAAACCGGGCTTGAGCCACCGCCAGCTCACCGCCTACCGTCACCATGCCCGAACTCCGGCCAGCGTCACCCTGGCTCTGAAACCGACGGGAGTCCCCTCGATGAGCATGCCCCAACCTGCCGCTCGATCCATTCGTCCTTGGCTGGCCTGGGCCGGTTGGCTCGTCGGGCCGCTCGCCCTCGCCTGCTGGCAGGGGGGTAATCTCGCTGCCGAGCGACTGGCCACGGCCAGTGGTGGGCCACTATGGGTCTCCGAAAGCCCCGTGGACGACACGACGAGGCTTCTGATCGTGGTCGATCAGGAGAGCCGGCGGACCGCGATCTATCAGATCAACGGCCAAACGGGCACGCTCACGCTGCGGAGCACCCGCGACATCTCCTGGGATCTCCTGGTCAGCGACTTTAACGCTCAGGAACCGCGGCCAGCGGCGCTCCAGAAAATGCTGCAGCTTCCCCGGGCCGAGCCCCCGCGGTGATCGAGGCCGGTCGGCCCAGGTTCGGCCTGAAGCGGCTCTGCCGGAAATGCCGGCAGTGGCGGTTGCAGGTAGAATGAAGTTGCACGGTCCGCCGATGACGTGAGTGGTGGACGGTCCCTCGCCTGCCACGCCCTCGGGGTGCCCGAACCTGCCATGGCTGGAAAGTTCCTGACAGTCGAAGAAGCCGCCCGTCGGCTCGGCGTCCCCGTCGAGGAGATCAACCGACTCGTGGACCGCAAGGAACTCTTTCCTATGCGGGATGGCGCGACGCTCAAATTCAAGGTCGACGAGATCGAGCGGGTGGCCGCTGATCTCGCCGCCGGAGGCTCGGGACAAGGCAGCGGCCTCGCGCTCGACATCGACCTCGACCTGTCGGCCTCGGGGAGCAAATCCGCGGCCGGATCCGCCCCGGGCGATCTCATTTTCGACGACTCACCCGACGACGATTCGATCTTCGGCGACGAGCCCGATGGGATTGCCCTCGGTCCGAACACGTCGGTGCCGGTGCCTGCGGCCGACTCCCCTGCGTCAGGCACCTTCGACGTCGACGACCTCGGTCTCGAGTCCATCCTGGCGGCCTCGGCCGCCGATCTCGGAGGGTCGGCAGGCAAGCCTGCCGCTGCTGATTCCGGACTGGCGATCGGCTCGGGCACGATCGAACTCGATCTTGGCGAGGCATCGGCTGTGGGCGTCCCGGCAGCCGGCTCGGGGGGGCTCGACATCGATCTCTCCGATATCGGCGGAGGTCCGCCACCGTCGGGGGCGGTCGGAGCAGGAAGCGGCCTTTCGGGTGGCCTCGACAGCGGGCTGTCGCTCGAGAAGGACGTGTTCGAGGTTTCCGGCATCGACCTCGATGATGGAGGCGGCGCTGCAGCAGTCGGGTCAGGCATCGACGCGTTCGGTGGCAGCGGCATCGGCGGCGAGGCCTTCGACCTCGGGGGCGATGCCGCCGGCCTCGACGACGGCGAATCGGTCGTCGTCTCCCCGGAGGAGAGCGGCGACTCGAGTTTCTTCTCGTCGGCTCTCGACGACGCGTCGAGCACATCCTTTGATGGCAGTTCGGGGGGGGTCCCCGGTGGAGGCCCTGGGTTTTCTGACCTGGAGCTTTCGGCCGAACCGACCTTCAATGTCTGGCAGGTCGTCGGTCTCATCAGCTGCGCCGTGTTGATGTTTCTCGGCGGGCTGCTGGTGTTCGATATCGTTCGCACCACCCAGTCGCCGCTGGGCAACCCTGTGACGAGCGGCCTGATCGATGGGCTCGCTGGGCTTTTTGGCTGGTAAGGCCGCCGGCGAGACCGAGCTGGCTATAATCCAGGCGTGAAAAACACCCTGGAATCAGCCCGGCGGATGCGTGTGCTGCGAATGCCCTGGCTGCTGGCGGCGGCGTGCGTCGGCTGCGGCGATGCCGGGGTGATCCAGCCCGGTGACATCCGGGTCTACACCGCGCCGAAATCGGCGCAGTCCGATCCAGCGGCTGCCGCCGCGGCCCAACAGAGCGAACCGGCACCGGAGGCGGCTGACTGATGGCGACGGCGACGACGATCGAACCGGGGCGGGCTCCTGCCAGCCGTGTCCCGATCGCCCGGCCCCGCGGCGGCCTGCTCTGGAGAAGCCTCCGCGCGGCAGGTTCGCTCAAGATCACCGTGGTCATGTTCTTGGCGGCGGTGTTCCTTCTGTTCGTGGGAACTTTGGCCCAGGACGAGAAGAATTTGCCGGAGGTGAAGGCTGAGTACTTCAACTCCTGGCTGGCCCGGGTGCCGTTCTCGGATTTCTTTCCCGTGACGGTCTTCGGGGAGTCGTCGCTCTCCGGCTGGTTTCCCTTTCCCGGTGGTGCCACGATCGGCCTCGTGCTCCTCGTGAACCTGATCGCTGCGAAGATCACCAGGTTCCACGTGGCGGCCCGTGGTCAGCGGCTCGTCTGGGGCACGGTGACCGCGGTGTTCGGCGGACTCCTGACCCTCGCCGTCGTGCTCACCGGCCACCACGCTGATGGCCTGCAGGGCCGCCCGCCGTTCGACTACGCCGTGGTCTGGTCGTTGGTGCAAGCCGCGTCCGTCCTGCTGGCGGCCGGCCTGGCCGCCGCCGCGGCTACGGCGAAGAACAGGCTCGTTCGCAACGTGGCCGGAGCCGCCGCGGTGATGGTGGCGACGACGGCCGGCCTGACGCTGTTCGGCGGCGATGCCTGGCGGATGAACGAGCCAGGCCTGCGGATCATGTGGCAGTTGATGCAGTCGAGTCTGGCCGCGCTCGTGCTGCTCGCCGGGCTGATCGCGGTGTTCGGCCACCGCGGCGGTAATGTGTTGATCCATCTGGCCGTCGCGCTCCTGATGGTTGGGCAGTTTGTCTTCGGCGACCGGCAGATCGAGGAACGGATGAGCATCGTCGAGGGGCGGGCGACCAACGTCGCGTGCCGGACCGACGAGACCGAACTGGCGATCATCGACACGTCGGCTGCCGACGCCGATCGGGTGACCGCGATTTCAGGCCGGCTCCTCGCCGCACGGGACGGAGGCGAACCGATCTCGGTCGAGGGACTTCCCTTCGATCTGACGGTGGTCGAGTTCTTTCCCAACTCGACCGTGATAGCCGTTGGACCCTTCGCGCCGAATCCGGCGACAGCCGGCCTGGGTCAGCAATGGCTGGCAACCGGAGCGGCACCCGAAGGAGGCGCATCGTCGCGGGCCAACGTCGCTTCGGCCTATGTCCGGCTGACGGAGCGGGAATCGGGCCGGGACCTCGGCACCCATCTCGTGTCGCAGTTTCTCAACGATCAGCAACAGATCTTTGCCGTGGCGGCACCGGATCAGTGTGACACGGTCGAAGCGGGCGGCCGGGAGTGGCGGCTGCAGCTTCGATTCCGCCGGGAGTACAAGCCCTACTCGGTGCGGCTGGATGACGTGCGGCGGATCAACTATTCGGCCAGCGAAACGCCCCGCGACTACTCGTCCTATGTGACCTTCACCGACGTGGCGAGCGGAGCCGAGCAGAAAGGGCGGATCTGGATGAACAATCCCGTCCGCTACCGCGGCGAGACCTTCTACCAGAGCACCTATTCGACGGTCGATCTGGGCGACGGCGAAACCGGCGAGCTGACAGGCCTCCAAGTTGTCGAAAATGCGGGCTGGCTCGTGCCCTACGTGGCCTGCGTGCTCGCCTTCTGGGGCATGCTCGTTCACTTCGGCGGCACCTTTCTCCGGTTTGCCGACCGGCACCAGCGAGATGCCATAGGGGCCACCGACCCACGTGTGTCGGCGTCTGACAGCGAGTCCCGAGGCCACCGTCGCCGCCCCGATCGTCGGCCTCCCGCCGTCGCCGGATCGGCCAGCCGGCGATCGTCGGGCGGCATGATCCCCGTGCTCCCTGCGGTACTCGCCCTGGGACTTGTCGCTGCACTCGTGGGGTGGGCCGCGCGAGGAGGGCGAACTGGCCCAGACGCCCACGACTGGTCGGCGGCGGGAGCGATCCCCATGCTGCACGAGGGTCGCATCAAGCCCCTCGACACGGTGGCCCGCAACGTCCTGCAACTCTTGAGCAACCGCACCAGCCTGAAGCTGCCCAAAGACTCGGCGGAGAGCGACGCCCCCACGGGACGGATCTCTGCCACACAATGGCTCCTCGCCCTGATGGCGGGCCGCGATTGGGCCGCGACCGCGCCCGTCTTCAGGATCGATGCGAAGGAAGTGATCGACCTCTTCGACCTCGAGCGACGGCAGGGGCATCGCTATTCCTACGCCGAGTTGAAGGCCGGACGGCCGCGGTTGCGGGAGCAGCTCGAGTCGCTCCGGAGCGTGCCCCGAGAACAGCAGTCGTTCGAGCAGCGGAAAATGGCCGAGGCCGAGCAGAAGCTCTCCGCCTATGACCTCGTGCGGTTTGCCTACGAAGCACCGCCGTTGCCTCAGCTGACCGGCGACGATGAGGCAGCCCGCCAGACATTTCTGGCCGAGGTGATGGAGGTGATGCGGACCAGCCGTATGCTGGAAGAGGCCCATCCGCCGGCGGCGATTCCTCCGCTCACGGCGGCCACAGGCGGGAGCGACACGCCGGCGAGTCGCTGGCAGGCTCTCGAACCCGCGTTGGCCCACGCGTTGGTGAGCAAGATGCTGTCCGGCCGCCCGGGTCAACCCGCCTACCGCCTCAATCCTGCGATCCTGCCCTTTTCGACGCTGCTTGAGGCGGTGGGCGACAAGCCAGCCGCCTTCAACAAGGCCCTCGCCGACTATCGCGCAAAGGCCGCCGCGCTGCCGGCCTTCGCAGCCGCTGAGCAGAAGGCCGCCGCTGAAGCGTGGTTCAACGGCTTCAATCCCACCGGCCTGGCCCAGTGGCTCTATGTCGCCGCGATCGTGCTCTGCTTCACGAGTTTCCTCGCCTGGCGGGAGCCGCTCGGCTCGTTCACCTGGTGGCTGCTGGTGGGAACTTTTCTGCTCCATTCCTTCGCCCTGGGAATGCGGATCTGGCTCACCGGCCGGCCGCCAGTCGTCAACCTCTACTCCTCGGCGGTGTTCATCGGCTGGGCCTGCGTAGCGGCCGGGCTGGGCCTCGAGCGGCTGTTCCGCCTGGGGATCGGCAACCTCGTGGCGGCGATCTCCGGCGGGCTCACGCTGGGCGTCGCCTACGGGCTCGACTCCGGCGACACGATGCACGTGCTGCAGGCGGTGCTCGACACGCAGTTCTGGCTCTCCACCCACGTGGTGACGGTCACCCTCGGCTACGGCGCGACCTTCCTCGGGGGCCTCCTCGGTACCTGCAGCCTGATACACCTGATCTGGACTCACTGGCACGGCTCGGCCGATTCACCGACGGCCCGGGCCGTCCAAGACCGCCTGTTCCGTATGAACTACGGCGTGATCTGTTTTGCGCTCTTCTTCAGCTTCATCGGCACGGTTCTCGGCGGACTCTGGGCCGACGACAGTTGGGGCCGGTTCTGGGGCTGGGATCCCAAGGAAAACGGCGCGCTGATGATCGTGCTCTGGAATGCAGCCGTACTCCACGCCCGCTGGGATCGCTGGATCGGGCAGCGGGGCTTCGCCCTGTTTACGATCGGCGGCAACATCGTCACCGCCTGGAGCTGGTTCGGCACCAACCAACTTGGAATTGGACTGCACAGTTACGGTTTCACCAGCGGCGTGCTGCTTCTGCTCGGGGCGTATGTCGCGAGCCAACTCTTCCTGCTCGTGGCCGGGGCGGCCCTCACGAATTCCACGGCGGCCGCCGGCGACTGATCTGGTCGCGGCCCCCGTGGCGGAGCAGCTGGTTTTTGGGCAGGCTGAACCGGCCGCCACTGGCCCGACGCAAACCGCGTCAGCTCGACTCGGTCGGCTGTCACGTCGATGGCGAGGGCACCGTCGCTGCCCGTCAGAAATATCTCGGCGGTCCCGCCAGACGCTGCGACATACGCGGCCTCCACCTCGGGCCAGAATCGTCCGCCACGGCCGCTTGCCACGACGTACCGAGGTCGAGTCGCCGCCGCGATCTCGGGAGGCAAGCTCGTGTGGCTTCCGTGGTGCGGAGCCACGAGCACGTCGCAGGCCTCGACCGGGCCAGTGACGAACCGGCGAAGCGCCGCGCCTTCGAGATCACCCGTAAGCAGCAGTCGGCGGCCGGCCGCCTCGACCGTGAGCACCAGGCTCGATTCGTTGTCGGGAACGTCAGGCTGCGTCGCTGCATCGCCAGGCTGTGGATGATGCACACAGACGCGACAGAGCGGATCGATGGCAAACGAGTCACCCGCCACGGCCGTCTCGACCGGCACCCGGCGGGCCGCTGCGGCCGCCATCAGCGTGGCCACCCCGACGGAGTCGCTGCGGCGAAAGCTCGGGGGCACGAGCAGCCGACCGACCGCGAACCGGTCGAGCAGCTCCGGCACAGCATTGAAGTGATCGGCGTCGGCATGCGAGACCACGAGCGTGTCGATCCGAGTGATGCCCTCGCTCCAGAGGATCGCTGCCATGGCTCGCCGGGCCGCCGCGGGGCTCCCGAGCCGGCCCGCATCGTAGACGATCGCGCGGCCCAGCGGAGACCGCACCAGGATGCCGCAGCCGTGCCCCATCGAGGCCACGACCACGCGGAGTTGGGTCGCAGGGCGAACGCAACTGCAGCCCGCCAAGCCCACGGCACACCAGGCCGCAGCCAGGCTCGCCCAGGTGGCGGGCCGAGCGAGCAGATCCCGCCTCAGCCAGACCACAGCGGCGGCCAGCAGGGCGTACCAGCCCGCCACCCACCAGCCCGCCGGCCCGGCCACCCAGACGTGGCTACCGGGCACGGCCGCGGCCATAGCAACCGCCGACTCCACAGTGGCCAAGGCCACGTCGCAGCCACCGGCCAGACAGCCGGCGGCCAGCGACGACACCGGCGCCACGACCAGGCAGAGAAAGCCACAGGCCATCGCCAGTGGAATCAAGGGAGCGATGACGACATTGACGACGAGGCCGACCGGACTGAGCACGTGAAACCGCGCGGCCACCAGCGGCGCCGACGCCAGCCAGACAGCGGCGCCCGTGAGCGCTACGGTCCCCAGCCACCAGCCGCACGACCGCAGCATCCGCTCCCCACGGGACCGGCTCCGCTCGATCAGCCGGTCGATGGGATCGGTGATCTGCCGGCGAGGCATCGCTCGCGCCACGCCCACGAGCACCGCCGTGGAGAGAAAGGAGAGCTGTGCGCCCGCCGAGAACACCTCGGCGGGCCGCCAGATCAGCACGACCGTCGCCGCGACCGCCATGGAATTGATCGCCGCGGCGTGGCGGGTCAAGGCGACGGCCGCGCAGGCCACCCAGACCAGCAGCGTGGCCCGCACCACCGGCGTCTCCGCACCGACCACGAGCATGTAGAGACCGGTCACGGCGGCGACAAACAGGCTTGCGCGTCGAGCGGACAGGCAGAGGCCCCGCGCCAGTCCGAATAGCCCGGCAGCGACCAGACCCACGTGCAACCCCGAGATCGCGAGGACATGAATCGTGCCTGTGGCCACGAAGTCGTCGGTCGCAGACCGGGGCAGCGACTCCCGCGCCCCGAGCAGCAGTGCTGACGCGAGCGGCAGTCGGGCTGGAGCGACGTGCCGCTCGAGCGTCGCCAGAGCCCAGGCACGCAGCCGGTCCACTCCGGCCGGAATCGACCACCATGCCGGCCGCTGCCGAACCCGAACCGCCCGCCAGTCGTCGACCCGGAGGATCGAAAGCGTGCGTTGGCTGCGGCTACGGACTGCGTAATCACACTCGCCCGGATTGCCCGCAGCAGCCGGCCGCAGGCCGCGTGCGAGAATCTGCACCTTCGTGCCTGAAAGCAGCGGGATCGGATCACCCGCTACGACCACGGTAGCCCGTCCGGCCGCCGGTTGCCAGCGGCTGCCGACGCGGGTCCCAGTCACGCGGATCGCAAACTCACTCACCGGCCCCCGGGCCGCGCCGCCCTGGCCGGCCCGCTCCAGGAGCCGCGGGGATTCCGACACAGTGGCCCGCACGGCCACGGGCATCGGGCCACCCGTGAACTGCCAGGCCAGGTCGTCGCGAGCGAAGAGATCAAACGAGGCAGCGCCCCAGGCCACGCCTGAGAGCATCACGGCCAGAAGCAATAGCCTTCCTGCCGCGATGCATCGTGACCGCTGCCAGGCCCACATCCATCCGCCCAAGGTCACGACCGCTGCCACCCAGGCAACCACCGCGGCCTCTCCGCCGGCAGCCTGGCTCACCAAACGGCTCGCCGCACAGCCGAGGGCGAGCGACACCGCCACGGAAACGAGCGGCCGCGATGGCAGCGGCTCGCGGCGTAGGAGCGTCGCCAGCCAGCCACAGCCCCGCCACAGTGTTCCGCGCCCGAGCGCATCGCACCACGCCGACCGAGCGCTCGAGAACCGCGTGATCGAGACCTGCATCGGTAGCACCCGCTGCACCCACGACCGGACTCGGCCGCTCTCTCTTTCAGCGAGCGCGACGAGTCGCAGGGGCAACTCCACAGTTCCACCGTGGCGCACGCTGTCGCGGCCAGCCCGGAGCGGGGCGGGGAAACCCCGTAGGGCTGGGGCTCACACGGCCCGCCGCGCCTGGAAGATCCGGGGCAGCCCGGCGAGGTCTTTGAGCGTCGGCTCGGGGATCAGTCCGGGCGTGCCGGCCAGGATCGCCTCGACCGCAGCCGCCACGGTCGGCCCCGCCTCGATCAGCAGCCAGCCGCCTGGCTCGAGCCGCCCCGCCGCCTCGGCCGCCAAACGCTCGATCACCTCCACGCCGCGGGGCCCGGCGACGAGTGCGGCCCGCGGCTCATACTCCCGCACATCGCGGGGAAGGTTCACAAACTCGTCCTCCCGAACGTACGGTGGATTGCTCACGATCAGGTTCCACGGTCCGGCCAGGCGCGGAGAAGCGAGCAGATCGGATTCGACGAACACGATCCGCTCCGCGACCCCATGCCGGGCCGCGTTGCTGCGGGCCACCTCGAGCGCAACGGCCGAGATGTCGGTGGCGGCCAGCGTGGCCTGCGGCAGTTGCTTCGCCAGCGCGACGGCGATCGCCCCGGATCCGGTGCCGACGTCCACGATCCTGGGAGCCTGAGCTGATTTGACGAGGTCGATCCCGCGGACCACGAGCCCCTCCGTCTCTGGTCGGGGCACGAGCACCGCCGGCGACACCGTGAAGGGCAGCGAAAAGAACTCGCGGCTGCCCACGAGATAGGCGACCGGTTCGCCGGCGGCTCGTCGCTTCACGAGTTCACGGAATCGGCTCCGCTGGTCGTCGGGCACGACGTCGTCGAAGGTTGCATAGAGCAGGATCCGCTGGCAGCCGCGGACATGGGCAAGCAACACCTCTGCATCGAGCCGCGGCGAATCGCTGCCCTTCTCGCCGAGCCATCCGGCGGTCCAGGTGAGCAGCCGCCCCACGGTCCATTGGTCGTCGCTCATGCCGGCTCCAGGGATAGTGGGTTCGGAGGGGAAGGGGACCGGAGGGAGGGTGGGACAATCCTGCCCCTGCCTCATGGGGCAGGGGCCTCAACCCGATGGCCGAACCGGCGCGGCCATCTGCCGCTTCCGGGCCGCCCGCTCCTGCGCCGCGATCGCGTCGATCACCAGCCCGAGCCTGCCGGCCATCACCTGATCGAGCGTAAAGCTCTCGTTGATGCGGTGGTCCGTCAGCCGGTTCTGGGGAAAGTTGTAGGTGCGGATTCGCTGGCTCCGATCACCCGAGCCCACCATGTCGCGCCGCTCCGCCGAACGCTTGTCGTGCTCGATCTGCCGTTCGTGCTCGTAGAGCCTGGTCTTGAGCACCCGAAGGGCCTTGGCCAGATTCTTGTGCTGGCTCTTTTCATCCTGGCATTGCACCACGATGCCCGTCGCCAGATGCGTGAGCCGCACCGCGGAGGCGGTCTTGTTGACGTGCTGACCGCCCGGCCCGCTCGCACAGAACAAATCCTTGCGGTAGTCGTCGGGGGAGAGGGCCACCTCGACGTCCTCGGGCTCCGGCAACACGGCCACGGTCGCGGCCGACGTGTGGATCCGCCCCTTGGTTTCAGTGTCGGGCACCCGCTGCACGCGGTGCCCGCCGCCCTCATGCCGCAGGCAGCGAAACACACCTTCGCCGGAGACGCCAAGCACCAATTCCTTGAAGCCACCGAGCTCCGTGGGGCTCGCGTCGAGCACCTCGAAGTCCCAGCCCCGCTCGGCGCCGTAGCGGCGATACATGTCGAACAGGTCCCGGACGAACAGGGCCGCCTCGTCGCCGCCGGTGCCGGCCCGCAATTCCACAATGCACCGAGCGCGGTCGGCATCTTCGTCGTCGGAACAGAGTTCGGCCAGCGAGTCCCATTCCGAATCCCGCCGGGCCTCGAGCTCCGGTAGTTCCGCCTCGGCCATGGCCCGCAGGTCGTAGTCGTCGCCGCGGCCGAGTTCCATCAGGTCGGCGAGTTGCCGCTCAATGGCGAGGAAGCCGCGGTACTTGAGCGCGAGCCGGGCGAGGCTCCCGTGCTCACGGGCAGCTGCCGACATCCGTTGCGGGTCAGCCAGTACGACGGGATCGGACATGGCCCGCTCCAATTCCTCGAATCGGGCGAGCTTGGTGTCCAAAAGATCGCGCATGACTCACCGTGGGCCTCACGAGGCCCGGGCCGCTCCGGCTCAGGAGGCCGGAGCCTCGGCCGCCACGGCGCCCTTCTTCCGCTTGAGGCTGGCATAGCCGGCCCCGGCGAACTTGGTCTTGAACTTCTCGATCCGGCCGGCCGTATCCACGAACTTCAGTTTGCCCGTGAAAAAGGGATGGCAGACGTTGCAGATGTCGACCTTGATCTCGGGCACCGTACTGCGAGTGGCAAACGTGTTGCCGCAGCCGCAGCGAACCACGGTGTTGATGTAGTCGGGGTGAATGCCTTCTTTCATGGTCGAATCGTGTCAGCGGGGTGAGCGGGTGGGAATCGAGGGAAGCCCTGGAGTCTACCGCGGCCTTCGGCGACCGGCAACGGAGGTTGGAAACCCGGGAAATCGTGAAAGCCTCAGGACTCGGGACGCTCGGCAGCTGACTTCGCGGATTCAGCCGCGGCCCGGAGCCGGGCGGCCTCGAGCCGGCTGCCGAACCGTTGGGGCGAGCCATCCGCCTCCAGGGCGGCTGCCGCTTCCTCGAACCGGGCCAGCCCCATGAGCGCCGCCGCCAGATGCACCCGGGCCGCGTCGGTCCACCGGCTGTCGGGAGCGGCTTCGAGGATCATCCGCCCCAGATAATCGGCCGCTGTCCCGAACTGCCCCTCGGAGAGCGTGAGCAGGCCGAGCCAATACGTGGCGTCTTCTTTCATCCGCGTGAGCCCGCGGGTCGCGGCCGTGGCCTGTTCCTCCGGCAACCCCGCCACGGCCTGCGCGATCGCCCGCCGCGACGGCCGGGCAGCGAGGTAGGCGGACTTCGCCCCCGAAGGCCCCTCGAGTTCCCCACGGAACTCACGAACCCTGCCGGCAAAGAGTGGTCGCACGACCTGGCCGGGCTGCCGCGGATCGTCGGATGGCAGGGGGACGGAGAGCGGTCCGAGTTCCTCAGCCAGGGCAACGCCAGCGAGGCCACGCCGGGCGAGCGTCTCCCAGGGAAACGTCCAGAGCTGTGGATCGCCGCCGCCCGTGCCCGAGATCGCAGCCTTGGCCCGCTCGGCAAGCGGCGTGGCGTCGACCGCCACCCGGACGCCATGGGCCGGCCCGAGTTCGGCGTCGAGCCGCGCCATCCGCGGCGACAGGCTCCAGGCGTCGGCTGCCACCAGCACGACGAGATTGGCGAGGTCACCGGATTGGACCGGATACGCCCGGTCTGGCAGTGAGAGCGCGGCAAGGATCGAGGGATCGGCCAACGCCTGCCGGGCGGTGGCTACGCCGACGCCCCCGGGGCCTGCGATCGGCATCCCGTAGGTCGGCTCGAAGAGATAGGCCTCGCCGCCGATGATCGCGGCCGGCACCCAGGGCCGGGGAGGGCTCCCGTCGAGACCGGGAGTGGCCAGCATCACGCCGTCGATCCCAGCCTGGCGGAGGAGTTCGAGAAACACCCAGGCCCGCTGGGCCGGGCTCCCCCGACCGGCCAACAGGATTTCGCCGGGCGTAAACCAGCGCGTGCCGGGCACCGTCTCCGAAGACACCATCGGCGGATCACTCACAGCCGCGAGCCAGCGGATCGTCCAGTCGAACAGCCGCGTCGCGGCGTCGAGTTCATCCATACCGCCGCCGACGCCGGCGGTTCGCACGATGGCCGCCAGCCAGATGCGGTCGCGCACCGACTGCACGTCAGGGCCGCCGTCGAAGGTCGGCCGCTCGAGCACCGACTTCGCAGCATCCCGCAGCGGCCCGGAAAGCGTGGCGACGAGTGGATCAGGCCGCCAGTCGGCCCCGCGGGCCGCATGGCTCCACTGCACGAGCCGATCAAAGACCTGCTCGGCACCGCGCACGTCGTCGTAGCGATCCAGCTCTGAGAGGATGGCCACCATGCCGGCGAGCAGTTGTTCCCGCATGCCCTTGGTGGCCGCGGGGGCTGCAGGCGCGGCCCGCGGCGGCGCCGGAGGCCGCGCCGAGCAGCCCAGGGCGAGCAGGCCGACCGCGCCAAGCAGGCCGAGCTGAGCAGGGCGGCCGCGCTGCCTCATGACCGCTCTCCGGCGAGCCGTGCCTCGTGGATCAACAACACCCTGCCCAGCACCCCCGCGAGTTCGGCGAGCGGCACCATGTTGGGGCCATCGCTCGGACTCGCGTCGGGATCGGGATGCGTCTCGAGAAAAACGCCGTCGATCCCCACGGCCGCGGCCGCCCGGGCCAAGGGCTCAACCAGCGTGCGGTCGCCTCCGGTCGATTCCCCCAGGCTCGCCGGCCGCTGCACGGAATGCGTAGCATCGAAAATGACCGGCACACCCAGAGCCCGCATCGCGGGCAGGCCGGTAAAGTCGTTCACCAACCGCCCATAGCCGAAGAACGTGCCTCGCTCGCAGAGGAGGATGTCGCTGCAGCCGCCCGTCAAGAGCTTCGCCACGGCGTGCTTCATGTCGCTCGGCGCGACGAACTGCCCCTTTTTCACATTGACGGCTCGGCCCGTGGCGGCCGCCGCCAGGAGGATGTCGGTTTGACGGCAGAGGAACGCGGGGATCTGCAGCAGGTCGCAGGCCTGTCCGGCTGCCGCGGCTTCTTCGGGAAGATGCACGTCGGTCGTCACGGGCAGGCCGGTCTCCTGCCGAATACGCGCGAGTGTGGCAAGGCCCTCGTCAATGCCCGGTCCGCGGAACGAGCCGGCGCTCGTGCGGTTGGCCTTGTCGTAGGAGGCCTTGAAGACCACCTGGATCGGGAGCCGCTCTGCCAGTTCCACCAGGTGGTTGGCGATCCGGAGGCACAGATCGAGGCTCTCGATCACGCAGGGGCCGGCGATCACGAGCAGCGGTTCCCCTGGGCCACAACGGTAGGGTCCCACGAGGGCAGGCAAACGCGGATTCACGGGATGCAAGCTCCGCTGGAGAAAATGATGCGAGGTGATCGACATGGCCGGCGATTCGCCGCCACCATCGGGATGATACCGGCCTCACCCCGTGCGCGGCTGCCGGTCTTTCCTGCGCCGCATTCTGCGGCGCGCGCCGCAGAATGCGGCGCGCTGGCCGCCGTCGTCTCATTCTGAACGGCGTCCGAGCGAGGCCGGATGACGCCCACGAAAACCGATGCATCGCTGCGGAAAAGGCCCACTTTCGCTCGTCAGTCGGCCTCCTTTCGCGGAACGTTTGCAGGGCCAGCAGGTTTGGCATGCCATGTGCATGTTTCAGGAGCCGGCGGCGAGGAATTCCGGTCCTCAAGGCCAAACCACCCGTTTTCCCTTGTGAAGGCGGGGTCTTCGATTTGATCCGGGCGTGCGGTCGCCTTGCCCCTGACCCGCATTCCCATGGCAGGACGCTCCTGCCGGATCGAAGGCCCCGCCTTTCCCTTTTTTCGCTTTCCAGGGCCCGCCAGAGCGGTGGTTGAGCGAGAAAAAACCGGCTGAAACCAGGCGGCGACTTGACGCCGGCGGGATCGCTGCGCTACTTTGACAGTTTGGCAGCGATGCCATTGTGCTCTGTCACGGCCGACCGGTGCATCCGGCGGGCTTCCCCGGAGCAACCGCCAGCGTAGCTTCAATTGGCAGAGCACCGCATTCGTAATGCGGGGGTTGTGGGTTCGATTCCCACCGCTGGCTCTGCAGGTTTCAGGTTTGAATTCCTCGGAGGTGCTCCGTCGATGGTTTCCAGTTCCAGCCTTGATATTCGTGATCTCGTGACGGGGACAGGCCCCTTCGGCCCGACGGAAGTCCGCGGCATGATCCAGGCGCTCGGCGCGGATCCGGCGGCCTACCGCAGCCTGCGTGACGCGGTCCGCGAATTGGAATCCGCGGGCGAACGAAGTCCGGCGGCCTCGGTGCGGCTCGGAGTGTGCCAACGGCTCCTGGGCCGGATGCACGACGCCATCGAGACCCTCAAGACGGCTGACGGCGGGGCGTTGGCCTTGTTCCATCAAGGCCTCGCCCACGCGTCGGGAGGCCTGCACGAGAAAGCCTGCGAACTGCTATCCGCCGCCAGAAAGGCTGGCTACGACGCCGAGGCCTGCGTGGCAGCCACGGCCGAGTCGCTCCGGAAGGCGGGCCGTCTCGACGAGGCCAAGGCCGCGCTCGCCGGCCTTTCAGAGGCTGAGTCGGCCGGCTCTGCCGACTTTTACGCGACCAAGGCCGCCGTGCTCGCCGACCTGGGCACTGCCCGCGACGAGGTCGTGGCAGCCCTCGAAAAGGCTGTCGCGCTGGATCCGGGACACCCGACAGCCCTCTTCCACCTCGGCGTGCTGCACGACCGGATGGGGAACGACGACGAGGCCGTCGCCTGCTACGAACGGTCGCTTCAGCGGTACCCGGCTAATGTCGGCACCCTGCTCAACCTCGGCATTCTCTACGAGGATCGGGACCAGTTTTCCAAGGCGCAGCAGTGCTATCGACGGATCCTCGAGGCCTTCCCGGACCATCCCCGGGCCCGGCTTTTTCTCAAGGATTCCTCCGCTGCAGGCGACCTGAAGCAGGACGAGCAGGACCTGCGGAATCGGGATCGGCTCGAGCAGGTTCTCGCCCTGCCGGTATCGGATTTCGAACTCTCGGTGCGGAGCCGCAACTGTCTCCAAAAGATGGGCATCCACACGTTAGGAGACCTGGCACGGACGACCGAGGAGGAGATTCTCGCCAGCAAGAACTTCGGCGAGACGAGCCTCGTCGAAATCAAAGACATGCTGGCATCGAAGGGGCTGTCGCTCGGCCAGATGGCGACCCCGATGGCAGCGGCCTCCGAGCCCGAACCGGCCTACGCCGAACCGACCGCCGACGAGCAGGAGGCCAACTCCCTCCCGATCGGCGAATTGAACCTTTCGGTGCGTGCCCGGAAGTGCACTACCAAACTGGGCCTCACGACGATCGGTGATCTGATTCGCCGGACGGCTGAAGACCTGCTCGAGTGCAAGAATTTCGGCGTCACGAGCCTCAACGAGGTCCGCGAGAAACTGGCGGAGCGGGGCATGAAACTCCGCGGCGACTGACCCCTCGCCGGGGCTGTCCAGCAGGTTCGCCCTCACGCCGCAAGTTCATGCTGAGAAAGGACTTACGGGCCGCCTAGGCAGCCCCGAAATTTGCCTCGCGGGGCATTTCTCGGTACCTTCGTAGGGTTTGGATGCGCGTCCCCTCTTCGGTGGGCCTCAACGGCATCCCCCATCCGGAGTTGCCTGCATGACGTCTGCCAGTCTCAAGGAAAAGCCCGTCCGCGATCTTGCCCGCCTTGCCAAGCAGCATGGCGTTCAAGGCTGGCATTCCATGCGGAAGGATCAGTTGATCAAGGCCCTCGTGCGGAAGGCCAAGTCGCGTCTGCCAGACAAGACAGCCGCGACTGCCGGGAGGCCCCGCACAGCCGTGGCCCGGCCGGTGCCGACCGGTGGACAGCGGGATCCGGAAGTGGCTCGCCGGATCGCGGAAGTTCGCGAACGCCTCGCCAAAGCGAAAGATATGGCCTCGCGGCCCGAAGGCGCTCGAGGGACCCGTGCGACGGTGCGGGACAGGATGGTGCTCATGGTCCGCGGCCCGCACTGGCTTCATGCATTCTGGGAGATCACTCCCAGAAGCATCGCCCGCGCCCAGGCGGCGCTCGGCCAGGAATGGCACGGCGCCAAGCCGGTGCTACGCGTGCTCGAGATCGAATCGGGCCAGCAGGGCTCTCCCTCCGAGCGGGTCATCCGGGAGATCGAAGTTCACGGCGGCGTGAAGAACTGGTACGTCGACGTTCGCGAGCCGGTCCGCTGCCGGGTCGAAATCGGCTATCTCGCACTGTCGGGCCGGTTTCACGGCCTGACCCGCAGCAACGCCGTCTCGACACCGGCTGCGTCCCAGTGCGACACGCTCGATGCTCACTGGGGCGAGATCGTCGACGACTGCGAACGGATTTATGCCATGAGCGGAGGGTATTCGCCCGAGAACAACAGCACTGAACTTCAAGAGTTGTTCGAAGAGCGGCTGCAGCGGCCCATGGGGCCGCCGGCCGCGCGTTCGTCGCAGGGTGAGGCCGATCCCGAGGAGGAAGCGCCGGTCGATTTCCAGATCGAGGTCGACGCCGAGATGATCGTCTATGGTGCGACCCAGCCCAATTCCTACGTGACCCTTCAGGGCGAGCCAATCAAGCTTCAGCCCGACGGCACCTTCCGCGTGCGGGTCGAGATGCCGAACAAGCGGCAGGTGATCCCGATCGTGGCGAGCGCCGCGGACGGTTCGGCCCGGCAGACGGTCGTGATGGCGGTCGAGCGAAACACCAAGGCCATGGAGCCCTATAGCCGAGAGACCGCGACGGAATGGTGAGTTCGACCAGCCGCTGGTGCTCCGGTGGCAGCGGGTATAATGCTGGTGTTCCGCGAGTCGCGGGGCGATAGGTTTTCTGCCATGCTCGTGCTGCCGTCCATCCATGCCGGTGAGCTCTTAACGAGGCTCGTTGGGGGCCGGAAGAATGTTCTGGCTGCGTGTACAGCCGCCTCGGTCGACCACGGTCGGGCGGGTCGCGGATCACATGCCCCGGAATCCAAGGCACCCCCGTCTTTTTATCAACGAGCTCTCCGCATCCCGTGACGCCACGGCATTGCGGTGGAAAGCCTAGCGCCCCGCGTCTCGCGGTCGTCGGCGCCGACGTCGGCCTCGTCCGGCTCGCGTGAGCGTCACGAGGCCGGAGATCACGGTCGTGCCAGCCAGCGCCACGACCCAAAGCATTCCCACTGCCAGGGCCGTCCAGCGGCAGGCGGCCGCAGCCGTGGCATCCCCGGCGACGGCGAGCAGACTGGCCGTGCCGATGGTGACGGAAAGCAGAATCGGCAGCAGGACAATGGCGGCCAATCCATACATCAAACTGCGGACCAGCGGGGCAGGACGCATGGGAGGATGAACGCGGAGCAGGGGAGGGACGAAACGAACGGGCCTTGACCAAACCCCTGAATTGTCGGTCGGCCCGACAGGCCGAGTCAAGCAACGCGAGGATGCTGACCGAGTGACCGGTCTCACGGCCGGTTCAGGCCGGGTTCGATACACTCCTGTGGATGCCGCTGCGAACCTTGCCCGACCGCCGAGGCCCCCGTTCCGGCCGACGATCCGTCGTCGCGACCGGCTGGCGGGTATGGCTGGCGGCCAGCCTTGGCGTCGCCGCGGCGAGCATCGTCACGGATTCCGTGTTCGCGGACCGGGTCCAGTTGGCCGATGGGCGGATTCTGGAGGGCCGGTTCGTACCGCTGCAGGGCGTGGTCGTCGATCCACTCCAAGCGATTCAAGAGGGGGGCGGCGGAGGCGGCCCGATCCTGATGTGCGATGACGAACTCACCCGCACGATGGTTTCCAAACGGCTGGTCCGGAACGTCGAGGAGGCGGCCCTCGATCCGGGCCTGGAACGCATCCGGATTCCCCAGCGGGTGCCGGAGAAGGGCCAGCAGGTCGGCGGCGTGGGAGGCATCATGGCCACCACCCCGTTCGACGAATACGGTCGACGGGTGCTCACGCTGGCCACCATCTCGGGCCGGCTCGACGTCGTCCAGGGGATCACCGAAATCACGCCCCGCTGGGTCCGGATCGAGGGCATCCAGACCGAACACCCACTCACGCTCGACATGCGGCTGGCGACGAGTTGCCTCTCCCGCGACGCACTCGAGCGAGTGCTCTCGAAACGGATCGACGCGGCTGATCCCGACGACCGGCTGCGGGTGGTGCGGTTGCTGATGCAGGCTGACCGCATCGACGACGCCCGCCGCGCTCTCGACGATGTGCTGACCGACTTCCCCGCACTCTCCGGCCTTGCCGCCGAGCGGCAGACGCTGGCCCGGATCGGAGCCCGAAGACTGCTCGACGAGATTCTGCTCCGGGCCGAGGCTGGCCAGAACACACTCGCGACGTCGCTGCTCGACGGGTTCCCAGCCGATGACGCCGATGGAGAGCTCCTTGAAGAGGTGCGGGAGGTGCGCGACCGTTACCGCACGGATCGCGACCGGGCGGCGGCCGTCGTCGCCGCCCTCCGCGAGCGGGCCGCGGCCCTCGCAGGCGACGATGCGCCGGCCGCCGCCGGCATCATCGATGAGATCCAACGCGAACTCTCCTTCTCCGCTCTCGACCGGCTGGCCACCTTCGAGCGGGTGGGCCTCGATCCCGACCTGCCCGCCGACCGCAGCCTGGCGATCGGCATCAACGGCTGGCTGCAGGGGGCTACCGCCGGCGACAGCAACCTGAAGGTGGCCCTCTCGGCAGTGCGGGTCCGCGACCTGCTCCGGGAATACCTGACCACGCCCGCCGCGACGGCCCGGGAAGACGTGCTCGAGCGGATGCGTGGCGAAGAGGCCTTCAACGCCGCCACCATCGCCGGCCTGGCCGCGGCCATGCGGCCTCCGGTGGCCCCGCCGCCCGAGACCGCCTCCGGGCTCTACGACCTGGAGGTTGCCGATCCGACCGGGGGCGAACCGATCCGCTGCCTCGTGCAACTACCGCCGGAATACGATCCGCTCCGCCGCTATCCGGCCGTTGTCTCGCTCCATGCCGGGTGGTCGACGCCCCTCAACCAGATCGAGTGGTGGGCCGGCATGCCCGCCGCCGACGGCGTCCGCCAGGGCCAGGCCGCCCGCCGTGGGACGATCCTGATCGCCCCAGCCTGGCTCCGCGCCGACCAGACGGCCTACGAATACTCGGCCCGCGAGCACGCCCTCGTGCTTGCATCGCTCCGCACCGCGTTCCGCTCGTTCGCGATCGACACCGACCGCGTCTTCCTCTCCGGTCATTCCCTCGGCGGCAATGCCGCCTGGGACGTGGCGCTCGCTCATCCCGACCTCTGGGCCGGGCTCGTGCTGATCGCCCCGACCGCGGGCCGCTACGTCACCCACTACTGGCCTAACGCCGAGCGGCTCCCGCTGTATGTGGTCGGCGGTGAACTCGACCGGGCCTGCGTGCAACAGAATGCGATCGACCTCGACCGCTACTTCAAGAAGAGCTTCGACGCGACCTACGTCGAGTATCGCGGCCGCGGCCACGAGCACTTCTCCGACGACATCCTGCGGATCTTCGACTGGATGGGCCGCAAGCGGCGGACCTTCTTCCCGCCGGAGTTCGAAGCAGTGACGCTCCGCCCCTGGGACCGCTTCTTCTGGTGGGTGGAAATGGAAAACGCCCCGCCGCGAACGGTCGTGCTGCCGGAGGCCTGGCCACCGCCGACGGGCATCCGGCCGCTGTCGATCGAGGCCAAGAAGGGTGCGAGCAACTCGCTGACGGTGCGCTCTGGCGCAGGTCGCACCCGGGTCTGGCTCTCTCCGGAACTCGTCGATTTCACCGAGCCGTTGACGGTAACAGTCGATGGCAAGCGGATCCACCGCGGCCCGATCACCGCAGACGAACGGGTGCTGCTCGAAGACCTCCGCCTCCGCGGCGACCGGCAGCACCCGTTTCAAGCCTTGGTCGAAGCGACCAAGGGCGGCAGCTGACGATCCAGAACGCGCCCGCTACGTAGCGGCAGCCGTCGAGGGCGACGATCATGCGGGTCGCCTGCGGCATCTCCTCCACCAGACATCGCAATGTCGTCGCTGGCAGCCAGTGTCGGTTCCCCTAGCGGGCGCAGACCTGCCGGTGGCCGGCATGGTAGTCGTCGAGTAGCCGGGGAGTGATCGCCTCGCCGGGCAGCAGCCGGATGTCGAGACCGAGCCCGGCCACCCGACGCCGCTCGTTCCTGATCATCGAGCGTTTGCGGTGCGGCAGCGTCGCCAGCCAACCGTCGAACTCCTTCTGGCCGGCGTTGTGCCAGAAGGAGTGGTTCTCGTAGCTGAGCAACCAGTCGTCCCTGCCGAGCCGGTCGGCCAACTCGGCCTCGACGTGCATCAGGTTCATGCCACTACGCCCGAAGCGCTCCACGGCGAGGCGCGTCAACGCATCGAGCAGGACGGTCCGCAGGCGTTCCCGGGACTCACCCGGACGAATCAGCAGCCTGGGCCCGCGTACCGCATACAGCGGCAGGCCAACCTGGAACTTCGGCCAGACGAAGCAGCCTTCGGCGAGTCCGGTCTTCAGCCATCGCTCTTCGGGACCGTACTCGGCGAGCGTGCCCACCCGCAGCATCGCTGGCGCACAGGCCAGCAGGCCCCCCTGCGGGTCGCGCAGGAGCACGGAGAGAGGCCGAATGGGCTGCGTCGCACCGACGGCCCCGCTGCGTTCGAACGCGCGAAAGAAGGCATGCTGAAGCAGCGCGTCGCCACCGGCGCAGGCGTTCCATTGGGCTGCTTCGACCACATCGATCGACGTGGTGACGACCACTTCCAGCGTGGTGCACGGTTAGTCCGGCCAAGACCAGGGCCGCAACCGTCTCCCGGCGGCTGAACGGCTCGTGATCCACGAGACTCGAGGACCGCCGGGGCGTCGTCTGTTCCCTGGACGATGACGGCTCCCATGAATCCTCCAGGAAGAATACTCCAGCCGTCCTCGCGAAACCCTCATCACCATCCCGGCGTCGGGCTGGTATCATAGGCAGCCGACCAACACTCGATGAATCTACCCGTTCGAGGAACCAGCACGACATGGCACCCAACCAACTGATGACGCTGCTGATCTCCGCCGGTGTCGCCGCTACGACACTGTTTGCGTTCCATTCGGTCGCCTGCGCCCAGGGCTTCACGCTGACCGTGCCGTCCACGTCAAATCTCTACGCGTCCGGACACGCCACTGTTCCCATCACGCCCAACGGCGGCGGCACCCTGCCCCCCTACATCACCCTGAGTTCGGGAACGGGCCGTACACTCAGTTTCTCGAGCGTCACCGGAAGCGTGTCGTACAACGACGTCGACGCCCCACCCGAGTACATCGGCCAATACAACGGCCCCGATGGCGGAGCGGTCCTGTTTCAGGACGCCAACTGGCCCAACGATTTCCTGACGACGTCGTCCCCGCCCGGGTTGCTGCCGCCGTCGGCGGCCAACTCACCCACGACCTTCTACATGGACATGGACAGCTTCGAGGGAATCTCGGGCCTCGACCTCTATGAGAGCGACCCCTCCGCCCGACGCGTGATGTTCCTGGCTGGTGTGTTCACCGCCGCGGCCGAACCGCAGGATCCGGCTCCGGCCACGCTCGACTTCAGCAGCACCGCCCTGACGACGTCGTTCACGCAACTCGCGCCGCTGCTGCATCAGACGTTCTTCATCGGCGATGGCCTGACTGGAACCGGCTCGGGCTCGCCGCAGACCTTTCTCGTGCCGGATGCCGCCACCCATCTCTATCTCGGCATCGTCGACGGCAGCTACTTCGTTGGCGGCCCCAACTACTACGACAACAATCGGGGCGATTTCTCGGTGCAGGGCGGGGTGGTGCCGGAGCCATCCGTGTTGGGTGTCGCAGCCATCGCACTCGCCGGCGGCGGCTGGCTCGTCAGGCGCCGCCGGTAGCCGAAGCCACCGAACCATCGCCGCTGAGCCGAAGAAAGCTCATGCCCACTCTGGGCTCCCGGGCTCGATCGTGGACGCGGTGCCGTCGGCCCGGCCTGGGCTTCCCGCAAGGGATGGGCTTGGCCTCCTCGGCCCGTCCGACCGAAGGATTCCGCTTACCGGCCGACCGGTTCGGCGGCTTGGCTGCGGGCCATCTCAGGCTCGGACTCGCCAGCCCGGGGCAGCGACACGCCGGTCAGCAGCCAGCCCTCGGGGAGCGTCTCGAAGACGGTGCCCACGGTGCCAAAGTACTTCTGAACCTCGGCGAACTCCGGCAACGAACTGCCGTTGATCTTCTGCTCCCGCACGCTTCCCGGCTTTCCGTCACCGAGGATGCCGTTCAAGATCTGGCCGAAGACGCTCTTCGACTTGGGCATCGCGCCGGACCGCAGCAGTTCGTAGGCCGGCCGGATCGTCTCATCCTCGCGGCCAAACGACCGGGCCGAGGCATCACCCGGAGCGAATTTGGCGAGTTCCACCATCATCGCCTTGTAGTCGCTGTTCGTTGTGAGCGTTTCTTCGCCGACCTCGGCCATCAGCACCCGCTCGAGGATGTCGCGGTGCGACGCGATCAAGAGGTGGCCGTGGGCCACGGCGACGGCTGAGTGGGGCAGGAGCTTCTCTTCCTTCTCCCGCAGCCGCTGACGGCGGCGAGCCCCCTCGTCTTCATCGTCGGCATGGCTGATCGCACCGCCGGGAGTCTCGACCTCGAGCTGGGGAATCGCGTGGGAGCGATCGATCAGCTCCCACGCCGGATGCCCGCCCAACTCGATTCGCTGCATGTCGCCGTCGGCGTCCATCACCTTGGCGATCGTCGCGGCCACGCGTGCCTCGTCGGCGGCCTCCATCGCGATCACGAGCCGCTCGGCGTCGGGGCCGATCGGCTCGACGTGGTCGGTAATCAACGACACGCGGGTGCCGAGGCAGCCCACGAGATCCTTCTCGACGTCGATCTGCGGGCCGTCCGGATCCTCCTTGAGCGAGGCGATCACGTCGTCATAGACACCCTTGTCGCCCACGATGTCGTCCACCAGCGGCTCGGCGGCCGTGAAGGCCGTCTGCACGTCCCACTGCAAGGCCGTCCATCCGCTCACATCGCCCGGCACCCAGGCCGGCGGCTCGACATCGCCGGCCGAGGGAAACCGCAGCATTTTCGCCGCGAGGTCGAAGCGATCGGGTCCGGCCGGATCACGGCCAGGGAGCGGCGGGGCGTAGATCATCGAGTGGTGCCGGATCGCGTAGGGGCCCTCGCTCAGTGCCACAACGCCCCCGGCCGCCTTGACGGCGTCGAAGCCCTGCCGGCCGAGGATCGCGACGTAATCGGGCCCCTTTTTCTTCTCGAGCGGCGGATTCGTCTGTTGCCAGGCCGAGGCGAAGGCGAGCGGATCGATGAACCACCGGAGCGGTGCGGCCGTCGCAGGCAGTTGACCACCGCAGCGGGCCGCGATCGCCTTGAACGATTCGACCGTGGCCAGGCTGTCGGCCCGACCCTGCGCGAGCACCGCGACCGACTGGCCCACCTGCAGGGCGTCATCGCCCACGACGAGCGCCGACCCGGAAAGCGCGAAGGCCACGCGGCGATCCCGCGGAGCGGTCTGCTTCCGCTCGTCTTCGGCCGGGGGCAGTTCGTAGACGGTCAGTTCGGCCGGGGCGTCGGCCATGGTGATCTTCTTGGCTTTCCGTTCGACGAGCCGGGTGCCAATCGTGTCGACGAGTTTGCGGGCAGCCTCTTCATGGCCCGTGGTGTCGACCAAGAGCACCATGGTGAGCCGGCCCGGCTGGGGCTCGATCGCCGCCGCGGCGATTTCCCCGCCGACCACGTCGGCCAGGTCTTCGAGCGTGAGACCGAGTTTGGCCAGCCGCTGCTTGCCATTCGTCGAGAGCTGTTCCTTGAAACTCGTGACGAAAGCCTCCATCGAGGGATCAGCGATCAATTGGCCGTATTCCGAGCGATCGAAGCGGTCCCGCAGTCCCTGGGGGTCGGGCACGCTCAGCCAGGCGCGGGTGGTCGCGGGGAAGATCGTCTCGCTGGGCACGAAGCCAGCCGCGCTGGCCCACGAGGATGCCAAGGCCAGGCCACCGATCACAGCCATGCCGACCGTCCGGCTCACGACGTCGAGGAAAAACATGCGCACGGAAGGCCTCCTGGTGAGACGGGCGAAAGCGGCATCGTCACCGCGATCGACACTCGGCTTTGTATCGGGCGCCACAGCCCTGTTTCTCGACCACAACCATCGACCTCGAGGCAGCATGCCGGGAACACAGGAGCCTGGGGCAGACCAGGAGTGTTGCAGGATTCACCTGCGACCCGCAACCTCGATCAGCCGGCAGAAACTGAGCAGGCAGGGCGGGCCAGGAAAGCCGGGCAACTCACGGCCAGGCCGCGGCCCCAACGGCCAGGGCGGCCGCGGTCGTAAGCGCGGCTGACCGCAGCGTCTCGCCGAGCCGGCTTCCCCAGCCAGCCGCCGTCAGGCTGCCGGCGGCCGCCGCCAGAACCAGGAGCGCCGCCCAGGGAGGCACGGCCCTCGGCCCCCCGACGGGCGGCAGGAACACCGCCACGACCGCAGGCCAGCC
This sequence comes from uncultured Candidatus Kuenenia sp., assembly GCA_964453165.1. GTDB lineage: Bacteria > Planctomycetota > Planctomycetia > Pirellulales > UBA1268 > QWPN01. The sequence continues at coordinate 35,501 of CAYVNX010000019.1, forward strand.
AAGGAGCGCCGCATGATCCACCGCGGTCGCCCTCGCCAGGCCGCCAGAGCCGGGCAGGGCAGGGCGGCCCACTGCCGACCGCCGGAGAGAGGCGGCGGCCCGATTCAGGCCTCCGGCCGTCGCGATCGGCACTGCCAGGCAGACGAACCAGCCGACAGCCACCACCGAAAAACCTGCGGCAAGCTGCGGCGCGAGGAAGAAGCAGACCGCCATGGCCAGGAGCGTGGTCAGCATCGCCAGCGGCCGCAGCGAAGAAAACGCTCCCTCGGAGCCGCCAACCGGGTCCTCGGCCTGGTGATTGCCTGCCAGCCCTCGCGCCAGCCTCCAGGCTGCCAGCCCCGCGACCAGAGCCGCCAGCGTCTGGCCCCCGGGAGAGGCCCGCATCAGCCCGGCCGCGGCCGCCGTGACAGCCGCAGCGGCGACCACGAAGAGGCCAACGCTGGCCGTCGGCGCCGCGTTCAGTCCGGCCCGCCTCGCCACGAACATCGATCCGAAGGCCGCGGCGCCCCCCACCAGAACGCACCCGCCCATGAGGCACACGAGCCGCAGACCGACCGCCCCGGCCCCCAAGGCGAGCGCCGATCCGGCCATCACTCCTGCCGTCGGCCAAGCAGCCCGCGCGAGCCAGAGCGGCAGCCAGGGCCGCCGCCGCCCATCAGGCAGGCCCAGCGGTGGATCGCCCAAGGACGCCGCCATCGCCAGCCCGCCGCACGCGATGGCAAGCGGCACGACGAGCCACGTCCGCCCCGGCGCGACGCCCGCAGCCAGCCAGCCGAACGGCAAGGCGGCAGCCAGGCCGCCGAGCCACGCGGCCGGGGCGCGGGCATGAATGCTCCCCAGCCGGGCCACGGTCGAGGCCGCCTGCAGCGTGAACGGGCGATCTGACCGGAACATGGCGGGTCAGCCCCGCGGCCGCACCTGCCCCTGCACCCGCAGCGGCAGGCCGAGAATCCGCAGGAAGCCCTCGGCGTCGGTCTGGTCGTATGAGCCGCCGCCCTCCATCGAGGCGATGGCGGCGTCGTAGAGACTCTGGCTGCTCTCGCGGCTCTTTACGAGGATGTTGCCCTTGTAGAGTGAAAGTTCAACCCGGCCCGTCACCGGCCGTTGGGCCTCACGAATGAAGGCGAGCAGGGCGTCCATCTTCGCGCAGTACCAGAAACCGTAATACACCATCTCCGCCACCTCGGGTGAGAGCCTGTCGCGGAGGTGCACGAGGTCGCGGTCGAGCGTGAGTTGCTCCACGAGCCGGTGGGCCTCGTAGAGGAGCGTCATGCCGGGCGCCTCGTAGACGCCGCGGCTCTTCATCCCGACGAGCCGGTTCTCGACGATGTCGGTCCGACCGACGCCGTTCCGGCCGCCGATCTCGTTGAGGGTCAGAACGATCTCGTGGGGCGGCAGGGCCTTGCCATTGACCGTGGTCGGCACGCCGGAGGCGAACTCGACCACGACGGTCTCGGGCTTCTCGGGTGCCGCCTGGGGCGAGACCGTCATCCCGAACTCGACCAGCCCGAAGCCGTCGGTCGTCAGCTCCTCGAGCAGGCCCGCCTCGTAGCTCGTGTGGAGGCAGTTTTCATCCGAGCTGTAGGGCTTGCCCTTCGAAGCCTTGACCGGAATATTGCGGGCCTCGCAGAACTCGATCAATTCCTTGCGGCCCGGAAACCGCTCGCGGAAGGCGGCGATCCGCCAGGGTGCCAGCACGGTGATCGTCGGATCGAGGGCCTCGGCGGCGAGCTGGAAGCGACACTGGTCGTTGCCCTTGCCGGTGGCTCCGT
>CAYVNX010000020.1:0-34034 GCA_964453165.1 uncultured Candidatus Kuenenia sp.
GGTTTCCCGGCACGACATTTCCAGTGTCGCCGCTAGCCATTCGCTTACCCTCCAACACACGAGACTCCGCACGGGCCCGCTGGCAGGCCCATCATCCACCGGCCCGACATGGGGCGAGCGGGAGCTGAATTCCGTCGTCGGCTTCGAAGTATATCGTCAGCCGAGCAGGATGGGGGAGGGGCTGTTTTCGGCCGATTGCCGAGCAGAACCGTGCCGAACCGGCAACGCGGATGGCTCGCCCCCCTGGGTCGGCCGTACGATGTCTTTCCCGCACGTGATTCATCCAGGGGTTTCTCATGCAACGAACCGTCCTGTTCCTGGCTGGATTGCTGCTGGCGAACTCCGCGTTCGCTGATGGCGGAGACATCGTCCTCCCCGGCCACGCCGCCGCGATCCACGGCAGCACACTCCGCTACGAGGCAGAGCCCCACAAGCGCACGCTCGGCTTCTGGACCGAGGCGAATGACGCCGCCGAGTGGACGTTCACCACCCCCACTCCGGCCGAATACGACCTCGAGGTGCTCCAGGGCTGCGGGGCAGGGCAGGGTGGAAGCCGGATGCAGGCAACGCTCACGGGCACCGACGGCACCGCCGGCGCGACGCTCGAGTTCACGATCGAGGAGACGGGGCACTTTCAGGCGTTCAAGCCCGTGGCCGTCGGGCGGCTGAGGGTTCCTGCCGGGGCGCACACCCTTCGCCTTCAGCCGAAGGCGATCGCCAAGTCAGCCTGCTGCGACATCCGTGAGGTGCGGCTCGTTCCCGTCGGGCACCGCAGCTGGCCGGCCCGACAGCCCAACATCCTCTTCATCTTCTCCGACGATCACGCCGAGCATGCGATCTCCTGCTACGGGTCGAAGGTCAACACCACACCCCACCTCGACCGGCTGGCCGCAGGCGGGGCCCGATTCACCAACTCCTTCGTCACGAATTCAATCTGCTCCCCCAGCCGGGCCACACTGCTCACGGGACAATACTCCCACAAGAACGGCGTCCCCGTGTTCAACACGTTCGATGGCGCTCGCGACACCGTCGCGAAACACCTTCAGAAGGGTGGCTACCACACGGGCATGGTTGGCAAATGGCATCTCGGCTCCGACCCCACCGGATTCGACCGCTGGATCGTGCTGCCGGGCCAGGGGGCGTATTGGAACCCCACGTTCCTGCTGCCCAAGGGATCGCTCACGATCGAGGGCCACTGCACCGAGATCACAACCGACCTGGGGATCGAGTTCATCAAGACCCGGCCCGCCGGGAAGCCGTTCTTCCTGATGCTTCACCACAAGGCTCCGCACCGAGAGTGGTCACCGGACGAGCGCAACAAGGCCCGGTTCAAGGACGCCACTTTCCCCGAGCCCGCCACCCTCTGGGACGATTACGCCACCCGCCCTGCCGCACTGCCTGAAAATCGCCAGACGATCGCCCATGACCTGACGAATCGCGACCTGAAGCGAGAGCCGCCGGCCGAACTCAGCGGTAAGGCCCGGCAGCAATGGCTCGGCACGAAGCCTGAGAGCGTCGAGGTCGATGGCAAGACGCTCACTGGCCCCGAACTCGTCCGCTGGAAGTATCGCCGCTTCATGCAGGATTACCTGGCCTGCGTCCAGGGCGTGGACGACTCCGTTGGCCGGATGCTCGACTATCTCGACGAGGCGGGACTCGCCGACGAGACGATCGTCATCTACTCCACCGACAACGGCTGGTATCTCGGCGACCTCGGCCTCTACGACAAGCGCTTCATGTACGAGCCAGGCCTGCGGGTGCCGCTGATCGCCCGCGGCCCGGGCATCGAACCGGGCCGCGAGCCGGCCCCGTTCGTAGCCAACATCGATCTGGCACCAACTTTCCTCGACCTCGCCGGTCTCGCGATCCCCGACTCGATGCAGGGCCAGAGCCTTGCGCCGTTGCTCCGCGGAGAGACGCCCGCCGGCTGGCGGCGAAGCGTCTACTACCGCTATTACCACGATCCGGGCCACCACGACACGCGGGCCCATTCAGGCGTGCGAACGACGACCCACAAGCTGATCCATTACTGGACGAAGGACGTCTGGGAACTCTTCGATCTCGTCGCCGATCCCAATGAGCAGCACAACCTGCTCTTCGATCCGGCCGAGGCTACGTCACCAGAGGTGGCCACCACATTCGCGGCCCTCAAGGCCGAACTCACCCGGCTTCAGCGCGGCTATGAAGACGACGGCCTCTATGCCGATCCGGCGACATGGCCACCGGGAAGCGTGGACGGGCCGAGAGCCGACAAGCAGCCCCTGGGCTCAAAAACGGTCGTCCAGGCGATCGCGCTCGCGGACGACGGCCCCGCCCTGAAACCGCCCGCTCGCTAGCGAACCTGTCGCGGCAGGATGATCTTCGGGTTTCGCTTGAGGATCGCGATCACGTCAGGGGAGGGAGATTCCAGCCCGTCGAGCGAGAGTTCGACCGCCCGATTCATCACAAAGATCTCAGCCACCTCGGGCGACACCTCCCTCAGGCCGTCGAGAAACAGCCGGCCCCGATGTCGGACGATGATTCGGGCAAGGTCCGGCGACACGGAGGAGAGGCCATTGAGCGACAGCCACCCCTTGTGCTGCACGAATTGCTCGGCGACCGCGGGAGAGAGTTCGGTCAGCCCATTGAGAACGAGCCAGCGTTTGTGTTTGGCCAAGCCGGCCGCCGCCTCCGGCGAGAGCGACGTAAGCCCGTTGAGGAATAGCCGCCCCTCGTGATTCCCCAGAACGTCGGCCGCTTCCCCCGACAGGTCGGTGAGCCCGTTGAGCGACAGGACATCTTGGTGCTGACTCACGCACCTGCTGGCCATCGCGACCGAGAGCGAGGTGATCTCATCGGTCACGTGACCAAACGCCACGCTTTCGGCGAAGACTGCGACAGACATGGCGAAGACAGGAAATCGCACGTGCCCCTCCGAACGGTTGAGAGAAACTACCACGCTGTCAGGCTCACCCCCACCCGCCTCAGCGGGGGGATGCGTCAGGGAATCACCGCGAGTCGGTAGAGGCCGCTGGCATGGCAGCGAAGTGGACGGGCGAATCGTCCTTCAAAGTCCCCGAGATCCTCACCGTTCCAGAGATCACGGACACGAGCCTTTCCCGCGATGCCGACCGCGTTGAGGTCCACACCCACGATCGCCGAAACTGCGTCGACACGCGGCTCCCCCGGCAACGCAGTGCCCGCGTTGAACAGGGCCACGTAGCGATCGTGGCTGCCGGGAACGTCCGCCACCCACACGATCAGGTCATCCGAGCGCGAGATCTCGCGGTTCCTGTCGCTTTCTTGATTCACCGCAAGGACTTCCGGATTCGTAAGCAAGGCCTTCGTCGCGGCATCGAGACGAGTCATGTCGCCACCAAAGATCAGCGGCGACCGGGCGATTGCCCAGAGCGTCATCAGGGTCTGCTGCTCGTCGGGGGTCAATTGGCTTGGGCGGTCGAACTCGATCACGCCCAGGGGGAGCATGTCGGCATCGGGCCAGGCGCCCGGTCGCCGGTAGGGCGTCCAGGCGTCGAGCCGCTCGAACATCGCATAGAGGAGCGGCCACCGATCCCAGAAGTCGTCGGTGATCCGCCAGAGGTTCGCGTGGTGGACCACATGCTCGCCGGCGGCCAGCGGCGTGGCTCCCGGCGAAAGACTGAGTACGATCGGCCGACCCGTCTTGTCGATCGCCCGACGGATCGCTTCGATCTCGGCCCGCTGCACGGCGTCGTACGGCCGGGCGATATCGTCCACCTTGACGTAATCCACGCCCCAGTCGGCATACAGTTGAAACAGCGAGTCGTAGTAGGACTGCCCCGCTGGCTTCGTGGCATCCACGCCCACCATGTCAGGGTTCCAGGCGCAGGTGGAATTGGTCAGGGCGATATCGCGGGCATGGGCGTCGCTGCCCAGTACCGGCAGATTCCGCTCGACCGCGAGTCGCGGAATCCCCCGCATGATGTGAATGCCAAACCGCAGCCCCTTGGAATGGACCTGGTCCGCCAGGGGCTTGAAGCCCGCTCCGTCTGCCGCCGAGGGAAACCGGTTGACCGCCGGCATGAGGCGGCCATGCCCGTCCATCGTCAGCTCTGCACCGGGCCGGTAAGCGTGGCCTTTGGCGGCAGGCTCGTACCACTGAATGTCGATGGTCAGAATGTCGTAGCCGGCCGGCAGCAAGTGCTCAGCCATCGCGTCAGCCTGCTGTCGAATCTGCGCCTCGGTGACCGTCGTACCGAAGATGTCCCAACTGTTCCAGCCCAACGGCGGCGCGGGAGCGAACCTCCAATGGGCGGGGGTCTCGGATTCCTCGCCGCTCGCGACGAGAGTCCACGCGATCACGATCGCCGCACACCATCCCCATCGCATAGTCGATTGCCCCCTGAGACACGAGAAAAGACGCGAGAAACTCGCGCCGTCAGCCTGCCACTTCGATGAGCATCCGCTCCACGCCGTGCTGCCACGGTGGAAGCACGAGGTCGAAGGTCTGGCGCAGCTTGGTCGTATCGAGCCGGGAATTGAGCGGCCGGCGGGCAGGCGTCGGGTATTCAGTGGTCGGCACCGGCAGGATTCGTTCGGCGGCCACCTTCACCGGAAGCCCATGCCCGCGGGCCCAGTCGATGACGAATCGGGCAAAGCCATGCCAATTCGTCTCACCGGCCGCCACGCAGTGGTAGGTGCCGCCGGCCCCGGGATCCACCAGCAGCCGACGCAGCACCAAGGCCGTGACGTCGGCGAGAAGATCGGCGCCGGTCGGCGCCCCGAACTGGTCGTCGATCACCTTCAAATCGTCCCGCTCGGCCGCGAGCCGGAGCATCGTGCGGATGAAGTTGTGACCGCGGGCCGCGTAGACCCAACTCGTCCGCAGAATCACATGCCGACAGCCACTCTCCCGCACCGCTGCTTCACCGGCGAGTTTCGTCCGGCCGTACACGCTCAACGGCCCGGGCACCGCCGCCTCCGTCCGGGGCTGATCGCCGCTGCCGTCGAAGACGTAGTCGGTGCTGTAGTGGATCAGGGCCGCATCGATCGCGGCTGCCTCGCGACCGATCACTCCCGGTGCGATGGCATTGATCGCGTCGGCAAGGTTGGGCTCAGTCTCGGCCTTGTCAACGGCCGTGTGGGCGGCGGCGTTGACGATCGCATCGGGATGCACGCGGCGGATCAGCGGGCCAAGCGATTCGGGATCGCTGAAGTCGGCCCGCAGGTCACCCATCGAATCGAAGTCGCAGGCCACGACCTCGCCCAGGATCGCGAGCGATCGCTGCAGCTCCCAGCCCACCTGCCCATTTTTGCCGAGTAACAGGATTCGCATGGCCGCGGAGTCTACCCTGGTTGAACTACCAGCGGTGATGGACGAGCGGCCGGACCAGGCCGTCGTAGGTTTCCTGCACGGCCGCCATCGTGGCCGCGTCGAGCGGAGGCAGGTTTGAGGCGGCGGCGTTGGCGATCACCTGGTCGGGGCGGCGGGCCCCCGGGATGACGCAGCTGACCGCCTCGAACGACAGAATCCAGCGGAGGGCGAATTGGGCGAGCGTGGCACCCGGCGGCACGAGCGGCCGGAGCCGTTCCACGGCCGCCAGGCCGATCTCGTAGTCGACGCCGGCGAAGGTCTCGCCCCGGTCGAACCCGGCTCCCTCCCGGTTGAAGGCCCGGTGGTCCGCGGCAGGAAACACGGTCGCTCGGTCAAACCGCCCCGAGAGCAGGCCGCTGGCGAGCGGCACGCGCACGATCACGGCTGCGCGGCGCTTCGCCGCCTGTTCGAAGAAAAGTTCCGCCGGCCTGAGTCGAAACGCGTTGAAGATGATCTGCACGCTCTGCACGCCGGGATACTCGACGGCCTTGAGGGCCTCCTCGACCTTCTCGACGCTGACGCCGTAGAACCGAATCTTGCCCGCGGCCACGAGCCCGTCGAGCGCGGCGAACACCTCGGGCCGGTAGTAGACGTCGGTGGGTGGGCAATGCAGTTGCAACAGGTCGATCCGCTCGACCGCGAGATTCCGGAGGCTGCGATCGACGAAGGCCTCGAGGTTCTCGGCGGTGTAGCCTGCGGCCGTGTGGGGATTGAGTCGCCGGCCGGCCTTGGTGGCCACATAGAAGGGCTCGCTTCGTTCGCGACGCAGCCGTGCGATCAGCCGCTCGGAGAGGCCGTCGCCGTAGACGTCGGCCGTGTCGAAGAAGTTGATGCCGCAATCGAGGGCCGCATGGAGCGTGGCCATCGACTCAGCCTCGTCGGCGCCGCCCCAGTCGCGGCCACCGATTCCCCAGGCTCCGAAGCTCACCTCGGAGACGTTCCACCCCGTCCGGCCAAATGCTCGTGTCTTCATGCCGCGGAGTGTACCGGTCGCGTAGCAGGGGCACCACGACCCCTGGCTGCAGCAGCGTGATCGCGGCGGTCGAAGTGACGGGGCTCACTTGCCCTCGGGCGTGCCGATCGTCGGGGAGGTCAGGCTCAGCGGCAGCACGACGGCATCGATCGGATCCGGTCGCGTCGGATCGAACGGCACGAAGTCCTCGGTCAGGTGATCGCGAAGCTTCGGCACCTGTTCGCTGATGCCGGTAGCCACGATCCGTGCCAATTCGTACCCGCCGTAGTTGTCGAAGTGGCTGTCGTCGGCCAACGGCTCCTGGCGGCCATCGGGGGCGGTGCCGGCAGGGTAGTGGAGAAACACCTGCTTCGAGCCCTCGGGCCCGAGCGCCGCGTAGAGTTTCAGGCTTGCAGCATGGAGGTCGATCACCGCCACGTTCCGCTCGCGTCCCACCTGCCGCACGGCTTCGGCGAAGTCGGCGAGCGTCGGCAGCGGCGCGCCCGCCTGAAATCGCCGCCGCTCCATTGGGGTTATGAGCACGACCTCGAGCTGTCGCTCCCGGGCGGCGGCCACGTAGTCCTCGAGGCCCTGTTTGAAGGTCGTGAACGCCCCGGCTCCTGCTCGCGTGTCTTTCTGGTCGTTGTGCCCGAACTGAATCAGGAGGAAGTCGCCCGGACGAGCCCGCTCCCAGATCTGATCGAGCAGGCCGTTCGCGCGAAACGACCGGAGCGAATCACCCGACTGGGCGTTGTTCACCACCGCCACACCGGCCCGGAAAAACCGCGGGAGCATCTGTCCCCAGCCCGTATAGAGCGGGCCGTCCTGATCGGTGACGGTCGAGTCGCCGGCGAGGAAGACATTCACAAAATCCTTGGCCGGCTCGATCGTCACCGCCGCCACGTTCGGGTCGCTGCCAGAGAACTCGAGCGAGAGCCCGTCGTCCCAGTTCGAAGCAGGCTGTGACGGCTTGAGCGTGATCCGCCGACCGGAGGCGAGCGTCGGCCGTTTGACGGCGACGGTGAACGTCCGCGTTGCCGACTGCCCGGGCCCGACCCGGAGATCCTGGAGCATCAACCGCCGGGCCTCGGCCTTGACCGTGACCGCCGTCGGCCGCGTCGGGTGGCCGACGGTCACCGTCACGTCGTACACGCCCTCGGGCACCGGCGAAGTAACCCGCAGCGGCCCCAGGGCCGCGTCCCCTTCAAAGCCGGCTCGCTCTGCCGCGATGCCCGCCTGCATCACCGCGGCAGTTGCAGTCGCGACCATGAACTGAACCATCGACCACATGACCGAGCCTCGTGCCGGGAAATCCTGCCTTCGATCCTACTCCCCCGCGAACCCCGTCGAGGAGTTCGAGGACGTAACGGCCATCGGGGCCGAGATGGACGGCTCTGCCTCGTGCGGGTGTGGTATTCGCCGAAGAGGAGCGTGTTGGAGGTGCCATCGGTGATCGTGCGGAGCCTGACCGGCTCCCGTCCTCGGTTCGTGCCCGGGCTGCGGATCGTGGCGTGCATCGGCCCCCGCCAGGTGTCGGGCACCGCCCGCGCATGCTGCGTGTAGGAAGACTGCGGGTTATCCGAGTCGTGGTCGCCGTCCTGGTCTCGCGCAGGTTCTTGTTGGTGGCACGCTCCACAGTCCTCGTCGAAACACCCCCCCGCAATCGGCCTAACGCAGCGACCGCCCGGCGGAATCGCCAGCCGGACGCCGGTTCCACTTCCGTCCCGGCCCCAGGAGGCCGCCAGAACTCAAGCCGTCGGAGATTCAATCCGCCGGGGCTGACGAATCCCCGCCCCGATCGGTGACGAAAAGCGCGGGCGGCCTTAGGCTAGCGGAGGGGCCGCGGGAGGCGGGCCACGAGCTCACACACCGACGACCAGCCGTGAATATCGCCATGCCATCGTTCGGCTTGCCAGCCCGCCGCCGCTCCCTTCCCGACCGGCCCCGCCGCCGCCAAGGCTTGGCCGTCGAGGTGCTGGAGGCCCGCCGCGTGATGGCAGTTTATGTGCCGCTCGCCCCCGTGGCCGCACCGCTCTGGACCACGGGCTCCTTCGCGGTGGCCGGCACGGTCGATCTCCAGGCCGGTGCCGCGGCAGCTCCGGACACCGCAGCCGGCGAGGCCGCGAGCCTGCCCCGTGATGTGAAGATCACGGCCACCGGCCTCCCGCTGCTCCAGTCGCGGCCGAGCGGCGCCGGCCTCGAAGTGTTCCTCGACTTCTCCCGCGACGCCGACGGCCGCGGCACCTTCAGCCTCGACGACGACCGGGTCAACTTCAACTTCGAGGAGCAGCTCGCGATCTTCAACTGCTGGCGGGACATCACCGGCTTCTTCTCGCAGTTCGACGTCAACATCACGACCGTGCTGCCCCCGACCCGTCCGGCCGACAAGAACTTCGCCTGGATGCAGATCACCAATGACTTCGAAGGCGGAGCGGCGTATGTCGGCTGGCTCTCGAAGGACGGCCCCAAGGGCACGATCAACTCCGGCGACGCTCTCTACCGGCAGAGTGGCATCGCGCACGAGATCGGTCACCTCCTGAACCTGTCTCACCAGGCGGAGTTCGACAAGTATGGGGCCCTCACCGCGGAATACTCCGACGGCCCTGACTACCGCAACCGGGCCCTGATGGGCGTCGACTATCTGGGTGAGGTCCGCAAGCTCCTCTACGGCCGGGTCTCGGACGGGAGCGGCGGCCGGACGATCCAAGACGACGTCGTCCGGCTCGCGGCCCGGATCGCTGCCGAGATCGGCGGCACGGGCATGCGGCCTGACGACTTTGGTGGAACGTTCGCCACTGCCCACCGGATTGCCGCCGGTGGCCAGCAACTCGACGCCTTCCTCGAGCGGGATGCCGACGTCGATGTCTTTCGCATCGAGGTCACCGCAGCCGGCCCGTGGACCTTCAGCGCCACCCCGCTCTACTACTCGCAGGCCGAACCGCGGCTCGAACTTCTGGATCCAGCCGGTACCGTGCTCGCCGCCCGCGATGACGCAGACTACCGCAACGGCCCCACCAACGAGCAGAACCTGACCGTCTCGCTTGGCACGGGCACCTACTACGTGCGGGTGGCCGGTGGAGGCGACTACGACGAGATCGGCTACTACAAGTTTGCCGCCACGCCCCTGCCGGCCGACTTTACGAGTGCGGATGTGGGCGGGCCGCGGGTGCATGGCAGCGTGGCCTACGACGCCACGACCGGCGTGTTCACGCAGTCGGGCGGCGGGGCCGACATCTGGGGCACGAGCGACCAGTTCCGCTTCACCCACGCCACGCTCGTCGGCAACGGTTCGATCACAGCCCGGGTGGACGCGATCGACAACATCGGCTGGGCGACAAAGGGGGGCGTGATGATCCGGCAGTCGCTCGACGCCAACAGCGCCCACGCCTTCCTCGGAATCCGGCCCGACGGCACCCTCGATTCGATCTACCGGGCCACCGCACGGGCGAGTTCGGCGAACGTGAATAACTCGGGCCCCGCTCCCTGGGTCCGCATCACGCGGTCGGGGAACCTGTTCACGTTCGCCAGCAGCACCGACGGCCAGAACTGGACGACCCTCGGCAGCCGCACGATCGCCATGAGCGGCCCGGTCTATGTCGGCCTGGCGACCTGCAGCTTCGCCGACAGCCGGTTCGAAGCCTTCACGACCTTCTCGAACGTCGCGATCACCGGCACGACCACCCCGCCGACCAGCCCCGTCAACGGCCTGACACCGCCGACGAGCGTCACCGCGGCCCCGGCGGCCGGGGCCAACACCTCGATCGACCTCTCCTGGACAGCGACGGCCGGCGCCACGGGCTATGTGATCGAGCGGTCGGTCGACGGCGTCGGCTACGCTCAGGTGGCGGTCATCGACACCGGCATCACCAGCTACACCGACGTCGATGTCTGGGGCTCGATGCGCTGGTTCTACCGGGTTCGGGCCACGAACGGCACGACCACTCCCTCGGCCCCATCGGCAGCCGCAAGCACCGTCAACAAGCCGAACGCCCCGACCGGATCGGCGGCAGGCTACACGCCGACCGTATTGGGCATCGGCACCACGGAACTCTTCCTCAACTGGACCGACACGAGCGGTGAGACCGGCTACCGGATCGAACGCTCGACCAACGGCACCAGCTTCACCTCGATCGCCGCGCTCGCGGCCAACCAGACGGCTTACAACGCCGGCGGCCTGGCCGCGGGCACGGCCTACACCTTCCGGGTCACGCCCCTGACGACGATCGGCGATCGCGTCACCATCCCGCTCGTGATCGCGACTCAGACCAGAATGCCCGCCGTCTCGAATCTCCGCGTTAGCAGCCGCGCAGCCCGGAGCCTCACGCTTGCCTGGAATGACTCCGCGCTCGAGACCGGCACCCGGATCGAACGCTCGACCGACGGGACCAATTGGACGTTTCTGGGAGATGCGGCCGCCAACGCCACGTCGTGGACCGATGCGGGCCTCTCCCCGGGCACGCAGTATCAGTACCGGGTGATGCCCTTCAATCCGTTCTTCGACGGGATCCTGAGCAATGCCGTCGTCGCCACCACGCTCGTGAGTTCGACGCCGCCCGCCGTGGTCAATGCGGCGGCCGCCGCGCCGACCACCGTCACGGGCGTGACGACCGTGCTGACCGTGCTCGGCAGCGACGACGGCGGGGAGGCGAGCCTCACCTACACCTGGACCGCGAGCGGCCCGGGGACGGTCAGCTTCACCGGAAACGGCAAGAACACCTCGAAGCGGACGACGGCGATCTTCACAGAGGCCGGTAGCTACACCTTCACGGCGACGATCACCGACTCCGAGCAGCGGTCGGTCACGAGCAGCGTCACCGTGACCGTGGTGGCCACGCCCACGTCGATCGGAGCCGCCAGCCCGATGCCGGCCGAGTCGTCGCAGCAACTCACCGTGCTCGATCAGTTCGGTGACCCGATGCCCGCCGGGGCCGGCTGGATCTGGTCCACGACCGCCGGTTCGATTTCGGCAGCCGGCCTGTTCACGGCGGCGGCTTCCGGCGCCGCCACCGTGCTCGTGACAACCGAGTCGCGGCAACTCGCCAAGACAATCACGATCATGCCGGCCTACACCGAGATCGTGTTCGACGTGCCGGCCGGAGAGACCGTGACCGACGCAAGCCTCCGCAGCGGCCGTGAGCGGATCGTGAAGCGGGGCCCGGGCACGCTGATCCTGACCGGGCCGAATGCCCACGCCGACGGCACACTCGTGGAGGCCGGGACGCTCCTGGTCGTGAATCCCTACGCGCTCGGGACCGGCCCGATCGAGATCCTGGCCGGAGCGCTGCTGCAGCTCGACGTGGGCAGCCAGGAGGTTCCGCTCGCAGGCCTGGCCCTGGCCGCGACGGGAAGGCTCGAACTCGGCGCAGCCCGACTCGTGATCGCCGCGGGGGGCTACGACCTGACAACCATTCGCAGCCGGCTCGTTTGGGGCCGCAGCGGCGGCAGTTGGACAGGCCCGGGAATCACCAGTTCGATCGTCGCGAACAAAGCCTTCCGCGAACTCGGCTACCGCGTCTCGAACGAAGGAGGGCTCGTGGTGCAGCCTGCGGCCGTGGGCGACACGAACCTCGACGGCAGCGTCACCATCCAGGACCTGATCGGCCTCTCCGCCGGCGGTCGGTACGGCACGAGCGCCACCGACGCCCACTGGTGGGAGGGCGACTTCACCTACGATGGCCGCTTCTCGATCGCCGACCTCATCGTGCTCGTGTCATCAGGCCTGTACGGGGCAGGGCCCGTCACGATCACGGCGCGGCTGCCGCGTTGAGCGGCCGTCAGAGCATCAGCAACGCGACTTCGGCCGTGAGCCCGGGGCCGAAGGCCATGGCGACGCATGGGCCGGGCGTGCCTTCCCGGGCGAGCCGTTCGAGGATGAAGAGAATCGTCGCGCTCGACATGTTGCCATGATCGGCCAGCACGCCGCGGGAGCACCGCAGGGCGGCTGCCTCCAAACCGAGCGTGTCGGCGACGGCCGACAGAATCCTCGGCCCGCCCGGATGCACCGCCCAGGATCGGACGTCACCTCGCTCCAGGCCATGCGACTGGAGCAGGGCATCGATGCCCGCGGGGAGATGCCGGGCGATCGCGTCCGGCACGCGGGGCGAGAGCGTCATTTCGAAGCCGTGGTCACCGATCAACCAGCCCATCTGATCGGTCGAGTCGGGGACCACCTGCGACCGCTGGCTGAGCAGCCGCCCGCGGGTTCGAGACCGTCCCGCCTCACCCGTCGCCACGATCGCAGCGGCGCCGTCGGCGAAGATGCTGTTCGCCACGACATGATCGCCGCGGGTCCCGTATTGGAAGTGGAGGCTGCAGAGTTCGACGCACACCATGAGCACCACCGCGGCGGGATCGGCCGTCGCGAAGGCGTCAGCCACGCGGAGGGCGTTGAACGCCCCATGGCAGCCCATGAAGCCCACATGGGTGCGGGCGACGGTCGGAGGCAGATCGAGGGCCGCGACCAACTCCAGATCGAACCCTGGATTGGCAAAGCCCGTGCAGGAACAGGTGACCACATGCGTGACCGCATCGGCGGCCACGCCCGAATCCCCAACCGCCGACCGGGCAGCCGCGATCGCCAGCGGCCCTGCCTCACGGGCATAGCGGACCATCCTGTCCGCGGTGGTCGGGCCGGCATCATCGCCATCGGTCGCAGCGGGGAAAAAACTCTGGGCGTAGGCTGCGCCGCCCGGTTCCTCGAGCAAGACCGACCCGCGGGTGCGGATTCGCGTCTGTCGGTAGATCGCGGCGAGGGCCCGCTCGCGGCCGGCCTCGGCGTTGGCAAATCCGATCGCCAGCATGGCGGCGTCGCGCTGTGCGATTTGCAGCGGTGGGGTGGCGGTGCCGATCCCCCGGATCACAAGACTCATGGGGACGGTTCTCCCGAAAGGGTTGTCATACCCACGAGCATCGGAACGAGGGCCGCGGCGACAGTGGGGGTCGCGGCCGCGACACGAATCGCAGCCCCGACGAGCCGAGGATGGCGGACCGCCGTCGCGAGGCGGCGGCAACGGCGATGGTGCCGCCGCGCGAAGTCCGTGAAGGATCGACCATACGCCGTAGCCGGCGACGAGGCCGTCAGCAACGCCTCGGCGGCGAGCCGGCCGCCGGTAAGCGCCCAGCCCATTCCCTCGCCCGTAAACGGCTCGACATAGCCGGCGGCATCGCCGACTCGGAGGACCCGACCAGAGACGCCAGCCATGGTCCCGGCGGACCGCGTCAGCGGGGGCGTCGCCTGCATCACAGCGTCTGCGAGGGCAGCGCAGACAGCGGTGACCCAGGGAGCGGGCCCGGCGGCTTCCCGCAGCACCTCGGCCACGGCCGCCCCGATCGACTCGGTGGCGGCGATCTGCCTGCGGTCGACCGCGGCTGCCACGTCGATGCGACCGTCTTCAAGCCGTACGATCCCGCAGTAGCCGCCACGACCGACGGCCATCAGGAGTTCGCCTGGCGGCAGGTCGGTCGCGCTCGCCGCGAGGGTCGTGCCCACCCCAATCCGGCTGCCGGGCTCGATCATGCGTGGAGCGCTCCCCGGCACCCGCACGTGATCGGCGAGCCCCGTGGCGATGACGGCGAAATCCGCCCTGAGTGAGAACACCGCTCCGGCCTGGCCCCGGCAGGCTACCGTGACGCAGGGCGGCGGACCGCAAAGCTCCGCCACGCCCGTGACGTGGCTCCAGGGCAGCCAGGCGGCGCCGGCCGCGATCGCCGTTCGCACGAGTGCCGCGTCGAGCGACTCCCGCGACAGCGTGCCGCCCGCCGGCAGGGGAAGCGTGACGGTCCGCGCGGCGGCGACCAATCGGACCCGGTCGAGCGGCGTCGCGCCGAGCAGCCGGCCGCGATCATCGGTGGCACACCCCAACCCCCGCAGTTCGACCAGCGCCCGCGACGAGAGGCAGCAGCCACAGACTTTCGGCCGCGGCATGCTCTCGCGGTCCACGAGGAGAATCCGTCGGCCAGCCCGTGCCAGGCGAATCGCCACCGCGGTCCCGGCCGGGCCGCTGCCGATCACGATCGTGCTCCAGGGCACGCTGGCCGCCTCGTCGGCCGAGAGCGTGGCCGGAACGCCGGTGCCTGCGGCTGATGCGATCATGCCGCCTCCCGCCGCCAGGTGATCAGCACCCGCTCTGGCCACACCCGCCGGACCGTCGCCGAGGCCAATCCCGCCACGGCCAACAGATGCCGATACTCGCGAGGCGTGCGAGCCGCCCGCACGGAGAGCGGACCGTCGTTCCTGGCCACCCGGGAGCCCGAGAGCAGGCTCGTGCCCACGACCGCCAGCGCGAGTCCGAGCCTGCTGCGGATCAGGTCGGACACCACGAAGCCCAGGCGACAATGCTCGGCCATCGACCGCAGCACACGGACGGCCTGCGCATCCTCCAGATGATGGAGAAAGAGCGAACTGATCGCGATGTCGCTCGGCAGACAGCCGTTCACCACGAGATCACGGGTCAGCCAACTGAACCGCAGCGGCAGCCCGGCGACCGACGCCCGGGCGGCCGCGATCCGGGCCGCGGCCCGCTCGAGGCCGCGGCGGCTCATGTCGACGCCCGTCACGACGATCTCGCGGCCACCGAGCGCCCGGGCCAGCCGCCGGCCACAGGCCAGCGTCACGTCCCCGCCGCCGCAGGCGAGATCGACGACGTGCACCTGGTCTGCCCGCCCTGGCGGCACCAGCGCGAGAGCGGCCCCTGCGAGCTGGGCAGCGGTTCGTGACACGGCATTGATCGTCGCGAGGGCCGCGAGCGCGTGCTGATGCTCGGCCTCCGGCAGGCCGGGGTCATCCATCAGTTCAGCCTGCCGCGCAGGTTCGAGGGACAGCAGGCTCATGACGCGACTCCCGACCGATACGCCGCCTGCGTCCGGTCGCTCCGATCATACGACAACTGGGACCAGACGTCCTGCCACACGCCACGCACTGGCACGACGAGACGAGTGGATTTGCCCGGGAGCACGCCCCGCCCGCTCATCCCTCTCCAGACCGCTGTTCGATGGCGGAAAACCAGGCGAAGACTCCGAGCACGGCGAGTCCGTAGAGCATCGCGGTGAGTGCGAGCAACAGATCGTAGGGTTTGGGCGTGGACAGGGAGACCCGCAACAGGACGGTGGAGATCACGAATCCGGCGTTGCGAAACAGGTATTGATACCGCTCGTAGTAGGCGAGTGACACGATCAGCAGAAACACGTCGGTGAAGATCATGAACTCGAAGAACCTCGGAAAGAAGAAGAGGTCCACATCGGCCGGCGGCGGCGCCAGGGCCACCGGAAGGCTGCGGACCAGGCCGAGCCAACTGGCCAGATTGAGTGCGGCGAGCCCGACCAAAACGACGAGGAGCAGGACGGCCATCGCCTTCTTGAGCTGGATGAAGCCCTGCAGGTCTCGGCGAATCGGCGTCTTGGGCGTCACGAGCCGTAGCGTCGCGAACGCCGTCACCAGCAGGAACATCAGCACCGCACCGACCATGTCGAGCAGGACCGCCTGAACCGCCTCCGGCTCCGCCAGCCAGTTCTCCAGTTCGTGGAAGCTGCCGATGTCCTTGAACACCCGCCGCACGACGATCAACGACACGATCTGATACTGCTTGGCGATCTCGCCGGTATGGGAGGCAGCCAACGCGAACACCAGGAGCACGACCTCGTAGAAGAGGATCACGCTGAACGGGGTGTAGACCGCATGGAGCGGGCTCTCGTCGAGCCCCTCGAAGACCGTCCTGGGCAGGTCGGGCAGCACCCGAGCCAGCCCGATGATGGCGAGGTGAACCACGAAGCCAAGACTGGCGGCGGTGACGACCGCCCGTTCGAGCCAGGCGTGCACCGCCGGCGTGTCGAGTCGGTCAAACAGTGCCGCGAGGCCTCTGCGGATCGCACCGGTCACGGCATCGCTCCAAATCAGGGCCGAGCCGTCCGGGTTGAATCATCAACAATGCCCAATCTTCACCCGCTCACACCGGTTTCGGCAGCCCCGGCAGGAACATTCTCACCAACCCGCTCGACTTGGGCAGGACCTCGAGCGAAATCAAACCGCCGATCGAAACCCGTACACCGACCTGCAGTCGCCCCAAACCGCTGAGCAGCGGCATGCAGAGGAACGCCGTGCGACTCGCAACCCAGGCCGAGCGAAACGACGAGAGTCGTACCGTCAGGCCCCGCTCATCCGCATCGATCACGACCGGGCGACCATTCAGCGTTCCGGTGAGTCGCCCGGCCAGCATCAGTTTGGGGAAGCGGCCGCATCCCGCGTACGGATCTTGATCGTCCCGTGCAATACCCACTCGGCATGCTCGGCCGAGGGCCCGGTACCGCTGGGGATCTTGATGTGCATGTCGTCGAACTCGTACGTGATCTCGGCGCCACGTCCAGTGAGATTGTCATACAGGCCGATCAGAAGATCCGGCCAATTATTCGGTTGCTTGTCGGCCATAAAGGTACCCCCGTAGAAATCGATCTCTGCCCTAGCATAGGCCACCCGGACGGCGGCGGGTAGCGAAGGACTGTTCGCCAAGTTTCTCACCTGACGTGGCTGACGGCCGGCTCAGCCCCAGGTGACGATGATCGCGGAGCCGAGGAAGATAAAGACTCCCCCGAGAAGCACCGGCCATTCCACCGGCTGGCGGAAGAGCAGCCAGGCGAAGGCGGCCACGAACAGCGGGTAGGAGATCTCGAGCACGGCGGCCCGTCCGGCGCCCAGGGCCTGGATCGAGGCGAAGATCGCCAGGCAGGCGAGCGCCACCACGGCCATCGTGGTGAGCACCCAGGCCGGCCCCGCGCCTGGCCACGAGATCCGCAGGAGCGACGAGGGAGCTTCGCCCTGGGCGAGCAGCACCGCCCCGGCCACCACCACGCCGGCCACGGAGTGCAGGAAATAGAGCCGGTAGATCGACATCGCCCCAAGCAGCCGCTCGTCCAGCACGTAGAGCAGTCCCCAGAGCACGGCGGCCACGATCGCCAGCAGGTATCCATGAATCGGCATGGGCAAAGTCTCCAGAAGGAGTGTCGAGGCTGATCGGGAGGACCGGGGCTCAGGCCCGCCGCCACTCTCCCTCGAGCACCCGCAGGACGTCTGCCGCCGCCCGGACCGGGTCGAGGGCAGTGGCGGCGATGCCGGCGATGACGCGGGTGTGCTGGTGGTCGGTTTCGCCGGGCTCGCTCCAGGCCTCGCCCCGCCGGCAGGTGAGATAGGTCGAGAAGGTGCGGTGGCCGGTGCCCGGCCGCTCACCGACCACGTGAAGAACCGCCCGCGGCCCGGATCGTCCCGCGAACACCGTCTCACCAATCCGATAGCCCACGCGGACCCGGCCCGAGGTGACCACGATCCGCCGCGGGGCAGGGCGGTGACCGGCCGCCACGAGCCCACCCTGCAAGGCCTCGAGAAAGGGCTCGAGTTGGGCGAGATCCATGATCGCAAGCGGATTGAGCCCATCGGAAATCACGACGAGGACCTCGGCATCCTGCTCCGTGAGGCGGTCCCGCTCCGCCGCCACGGCCGCCTGCGACGCCGCCGCAAGCTGCTCGCCGCCGGTCGGATGGAGGATGTAGTCGCGGCGGTCCGCCGACTCCGTCTCGAGCAAGAGGCTCTCCGCCTGCGATTCCCGAAAGCCGGCATCGAACTCCGCCCAGATGCTCTGCTTGGCGTCGGCGTAGATCCGGCCGATCGTGGCGGCGAGTTGCGGCTCCAGGTCGTCCGGAAGCGTGCCATGCCCCTCGGCCAGGAACACGCCCCGACTCCGCACGGCCGCCATCTCGGCCCGCCCTTCCGCCCGGATCGCCTCGTCGGGACGGTCGTCGCCACAGGCCCGGCGAAACGCGAGGTGCACGCGGCCCGGGTCGCCGAAGTGCGGCCCTGGCAGCCCGTCGCCATCGAGCACCCCGAGCCGGTGGAAGAAGGCTTCCATCCGCGGCTCGCCGCGGCAGCCGAACTTCCGTCGCAGCCGCACGTGATCCTGGAAGCCGGTGGTGAGGTAGCCGAGCATCGGATCGACCTTGGTGGGCAGGGCCATCAGGTAGGCGGGCCGAGCCGGCATCACCTGCTCGAGACACCAGTCGAGGTCGTCGAGCGAAACGTCCATGTGGAGTGTGGCGCAGACGTCGAGCCCGATGCAGAGCCCATGCAGCTTGCCCATCACGAGGTCCTCGAGGCAGCAGCGAACGAGCTGCTCCCGCGTGCGAAACACCTCCGGCCCGATGAATCCCGCCACGTCGTTGACGTGCACCCAGGCCGGCCCACCCCGAGCCCGGGCAACTCGATGGGAGAGCAGCCGCGCGAAGCCATATTTTCGCGACTCATGGATCACCATGTCGGTGCCCTGGGCGTGGCCGTTGGTGAAGTCGGCGCCCTGGCCCGTCTCGAAATAGAGCCCCCAGCGGCCGCGGCGGGCATCGGCATGCCTGAGCATCTTCTCGAGCGACACGTCGAACGTGGCGTTGGCCGCATCGCTGCCGGCGATGCTCTGAAACCACACCCCCGTGGATCCCGGCGCGGCCGAATCAACCTCCGCCTGCACGTCGATGTGGGCGAGCACGCAGTGGGGCATCACGTCGGAGAGTTCGAAGGCCTCGAGCACCTCGCGGAGCGTGTCGGAGACTCCCCGCACGCTCGCCGGTTCGCTCGACACCGGATTGGTGCCCAGTACGACATCGCCCACGCCGTAGGCCCAGCCGTCGAAGACCTGCCACCGGATGTCATCGGGATGGTCGGTCGGAGAGTTCGGCTGCAGCCGCGCGGCGAGGCAGCCGCGGCCGCCGATCTGCGTGCCGGGCAGCGGGTTGTAGACCGTGTCGCCGACGCGAATCAGCTCGTCGTTGGTCAAAAGCCGCACGACACAGGCGATCACGTCGCTCGACAAGCCCGGCATGATCGCCTTGATGGCCGGCTCGGGCTGGGTGAGGAGGAAGGCCTTGAGGTCGTCCAACGTCCAGTCGGCGGTGCGGGTCCGCGAGGCCGCGTCGAGATCGGCGGCGAGGGCGGCCGAGAGCCCATCGGAGAATGGGGGATGCGCATCGATGTCCCGCAGTCTCGTGCGGCCCAGCAGCCGGCGGGCCCGCTGCCGGTCCGCCTCGTCGGCGGCCGCTACGCCCACGATCTCATCGCCTTCCTTGAAGGCGTTGGCATGGCCGATCAGCCGGGCGTAGAGCGACTGGTCCCAGCCGCCACTCGCCCGCCGGACGTGGTCGATCAGATCCTCGGCGGTGGCCGCCGGCGTGGCCCAAGCCCGAAACGCAGCCAACGCCGGAACCGCGGCCAGCCCCTCGAGCAATCGGCGACGCTGGAAGCGAACCATCGGTTTCTCTCGCGTGCGATGACGACCAGGCATTGATGCGGGGAGCGTAGGATACAGTTTCCCAGCCCATGGTCGAAATCCTGGTTGTCACGATCGCGTCCTTCGCCGCCGGCTGCCTCAATGCCATCGCAGGCGGCGGCGGACTCGTCACCCTGCCGGTGCTGTTGACGCTCTACCCGAGAGCCTCGGCCGCCGAGCTCTTCGGCACGAACAAGATCTGCATGGTCTGGGGCACGCTCTGGGCCGCGCGGGCCTACGTCGGCCGGGTGACACTTCCCTGGAAGCAGCTCTCGATGGCCGTCGCGACCGGATTCGCCGGTGGCTGTGCGGGCGCCTTCGCGCTCACGTTCGTGCCCGGCGACTGGGTGCGGAAAGTCCTGCCCATCGTGCTCGCCGGCGTGTTTGTGCAGACGCTCGTGCAACGCACCCTCGGGGCGGTCCATGCCCCCCCCCATACCCCCGCGGGGCAGGCCGCCCGAGCCTCGTTGCTGGCGGGAGTTCTCGGCTTCTACGACGGCTTCTTCGGGCCCGGCACCGGCAGCTTCCTGATCTTCCTGCTCGTCAAGTGGCTCGGCTACGACTTTCTCCATGCCGCCGCCGCGGCCAAGGTGCTCAACGCCGCGACGAACCTCGGAGCCCTCGCCATCCTGGCCCCCACCGGCAACATCTGGTGGAACCTTGCCGTGCCGATGGCCGTCGCCAACGTTGCGGGGAGCCTCCTGGGCACCCACCTCACGCTGCGGCACGGGGCCTGGTTCGTACGGATCGTGTTCCTCGTCGTCGTGGCCGGGCTGATTCTCAAGACCGGCTGGGACGCATACTTCGGTTGAAACCTGCTCCGACCAGCCTGGCCCTCGAGGCCGATTCGGAAACCCTCCTCGAAACCTTCCATCCCGTCAGACGTTGAAAGCCGGATCGTGGAGCAGTTCCTTGAAAAGACCGGCAGCCGGATGCCGCAGATTGCCATCGTCGGTGGCGGACCGGGCGGCCTGTTCACCGCCTGGCATCTCGAGCAGCTGGCAACCGCTCCGCTCGAGATCACGATCTTCGAGGCCACGGACCGGGTCGGCGGCAAGGTGATCACGCCGCGGTTCACCGCTGCACCGGTCCATTACGAAGCGGGCGCGGCCGAGCTCTACGACTACTCACCGGTCGGCGAAGATCCACTCCGCGAACTCGTCGAGTCGTTCGGCCTTCCCACCGTCGCGCTCGGTGGCAGCCGCGTGTACGTGGGTGGCCGTGCCATCGCCAACCTCGACGACCTCCGTGATGCCTACGGCGACCGGGCCTGCCGCGATCTTGGCGACTTCGACACCTGGGCCCGCTCGGTAATGACGCCGCGGGAGTTCTTCGCGTCAGGCTCCGACCACGCAGGTTCCGCAGAGCCAAGCGGCCGGTTCGACGCCACCTTGGCGGCACTACCTTCCCGTGAGATTCGCCACTATCTCGAAACGATGATCCACAGCGACCTCGCCACCCCGCCAGCGGCGACGAGCGTGGCCTACGGGCTCCAGAATTATCTGATGAATGATCCTGCCTACATGCGGCTCTACTGCATCGCCGGCGGCAACGAGCAGTTGATCGACGCGCTCGTCGCACGGCTGGCGGCGACGATTCGCCGCTCAACGGCTGTGGAACGGGTGGCCGAGGGCTCCGCCGATCGGCTGCGGCTCACGCTCCGGGGCCCCGAGAGCCGTCGTGAGGCCGACTTCGACATCGTGGTGCTGGCCCTGCCCATGGACGCGCTCGGTCGGCTGGCCTTCGCCAGCGGTTCGCTCGCGGCGGTGATGCAGCGACATCTCGCCCACCACGACCATCCGGCCCACTACCTGCGGATCACGCTCCTGCTCGACGGGCCGCTCCACACGCCGACCGACGACGACGGCTATCTGATGCTCGACGCCTTCGGTGGCTGCTGCCTCTATCTGGAGAGCGCCCGGGAGCCCGAAGCCCGGCACGGCGTGCTCGGCTGGCTCCTCGGCGGCGCCGCGGCCGAATCGATGGCCGCCTGGAGCGATGCCGACCTCGTGACAGCCGCGCTCGCGACGCTGCCCGATCCGCTGGCCGTGGATCGCGACCGGGTGCGCGAAGCCCGGGTGCACCGCTGGACCGGGGCCGTCAGCAGCCTTCCGGGAGGCTGGCAGCCGCTGTCGCAGGATCAGCGGCATCGCCCCGCCGCGAAAACCCACCCGGGGCTTTTCGTGGTAGGCGACTATCTGTACGACTCGACGCTCAACGGCGTCCTCGACTCGGCCGAACACGTGGCGGGCTGCGTGGCCGCCGAACTCACCGACCACGCCAGGGAGATTCGATGAGTGCGAAGGATCGGGACGCGGCCGCGCGGCATGACGTGGACGCAGACTCGGGGGCCACGGGGTTGGCAGTTCCGGGCGGGCTGCCGACCACGGCCGGCCTGCGCCGGGTCATGGTGCCGCCTGGGAGGGCGTTCGATCTGCTCATCGTTCCGACCGAGGGCGAACCCGCAGACTCTGGTGACTGGGTCGAGCGAGCCCGACTCTGGACTGCCGCCCCCGGGCTCCTCCCGGAACAGCCGGCCGCTCACACCGCCGTGCCCGTGCTGATCCCGCTCTACGGCTGCCATGTGATCTGGGCTCCGGCCCGCGGGGCCGTGCTCGGCCCGACCGGCCGGCTCGACCAACTCCAGGTATCACTCCTCGAATTCGCCGGCCGCGAGGCGGAACTCGCCGACCTGGAACTCCGCTGCAACCGCCTGCTCGCCGCGACCGAAGGCGACGCGGCTGCCGCCTTCGAGTTCGACGAGCGGGGCCCGGACCGTCGGGCCGAATTGGCGAACCGGTTTCAGGAAGCCGTCGCGGTCCGCCGGGGCTTGGCGGCCCTGGGGCCGGCCGTGCATGTGCCGCCCGTGCACCCGCCCACGCTCGCCAGTCAGCTCGCGGAACGGCTCCGGGATCGAACCCGGTTAGCAGAGCGTCATGAACTCGCGGCCGATCGGGCCGATTTCGTGCTCCAAATCTACGAGGCGTGCGGTCAGCGTGCCTCCGAGGCGGCGATCGCCCGCCGGCAGATGGGCCTGGAATGGGCCATCATCGTGATCCTCGTCGCCCAGTTGGCTTTGATGATCGTCGAATTGCTGGCCTCCAGGAACAGCACGTGACCGGTTCACCAGTTCCGCGGCAGTTCTCGATCGATCTTCTCCGGGCCGTTGCGATCGTCCTGATGGTGACCGTCCACTTCGTCGAGAACCTCTCCGGCTGGTGGGGCACCGATGGCGGCCCCTTCGCAGGCAACCAGCGAACCTGGTGGCTGCCCAGCGGGTTCGCCGCGCCGATCTTCACCTTCCTCGCAGGCACCAGCTATCGGATCTGGCTCGGCGGGCAGCAGCGGCGCGGCCGGACGGCAGACTGGATCACCAAGGCCACGGTCCGTCGCGGTCTGTTCCTGATCGGCCTCGGCTTTGCCTTCAACGTGCTCGTCTGGCTGCCCGAGGATGTCTTCAACTGGGATGTGCTCACCTTCATCGGCTGCGGGATGCTCGCGCTGGCGGCCCTCCGGCAGGCCCCGGATGGTGTGATCGTGCTCACCGCAACGCTCGTGGCTGGCCTCACGCCCGTGCTCCAGCAGGTGGCCGACTATCGTCAGTTCTGGGCGGCGGGGTATCTCGACTACGACTTCACGCTCACCGACGTCACCCTCGGCTGGCTCGTAACCGGCTACTTCCCGCTCTTCCCCTGGCTGGCCTTCCCGCTGGTCGGTTATGCCGTCGGGCCGCTCGTGTTCGAGACCGACGGCACGGTCCCGCGGCGGCTGCCGGCGGCGATCGGTGGCGGCCTCGTCGCCGCATCGACGGCCGCCATCGTCGCCTGGCACGCCGGCTGGCGACCGTCGGACTCGACGACGCAGCTTCCCTGGGTCACCTCGCCCTGGACGATGTTCCCGCCATCGCTCGCCTACGTCCTCGGAACGCTCGGCGGCGTCGTGCTGCTCGGCATGCTCCTCCACGCCACGATCGATCGCGACCCCGATCGCTGGCAGGGGCTCACCGCCTGGGCCGCACCGCTGAGCCGCCATGCCCTCTCGGCCTATCTGCTCCACCATGTCGTGCATGTCTGGCCGCTCTGGGCCTACGGCGCGGCGACCGGCGACGATGCGACCGCCCTCTGGCAGATCGTCATGCCCCCTTGGGCCTCGCTCGGCCTCGCCCTCGTGTTCATGGCGTTGGCCGCGGTGCTCTTCCGCTGGATGGACCACCGCCGGATTCCCTCGATCGAAACCCTGATGCGCTGGCTCTGCGATTGAATCGCCTGCGGCGAGCTTCGGCCTGGCACACGGCAAGCGGGCTCACGGCAGCGGTGGCGGCTGGCTGGGATCGCTGGCGGGCAGATCGATCAGCGCGCCGAGGGGACGGCTCACAGTCGTGTCGCCGCCGGTCGCCAGATAGAAGCCCGGGCCCGACAGGCCAGCGTCGATCGAATCCTTCGCCTCCCACTCGGCCCCCGAGGCGGTGAACCGGGCCCGCCGCAGCGGCTGCCAGTCGCCCGCGACCGGCTTGGCCCAGGCATGGGCGAAGTCGGCCTTCCGCACATCGTGCACGCTGCGGCCGTCGCGGCGGAAGTCTTCGACGAAGGAATACAGCCCCCGCAGCGGCCGGCCACCGGTTCTCGTGCGAAAGGTGACGAGGTGCTTCCAGGCTTCAGCGTCGTTCTGCCAGACGTAGCCGGCGTAGGCGGTCTGATCAGCCTCGACCGCCGCCGTCACGAGAAACCGATAGGCCTGGCCGAGTTCCCAGGGGAAGTCGCCCATGCACTGCCCGCCGGTGCCTTCGCCCCCGAATCGCTTGATCCGCACGTCGTCCGCCTGAAACAGACAGGCCACCCGATCCTCGTCCGTGACGGCCTCGGGGTTGTCGCCCCGGGTCGGATCCCAGACCGAAAAGATGATCACCTTTCGCCCGCCGGCGAGTTCCTGGAGGCCAAAGTAGCCCGCATCCCAGCCGGCGGCCATGAAGTAGCTGCCGGCCGTCGACTCGCGGACCGTCATCTCGATCGAAAAGGCGACCGCTGGCGGCGCGGGATACCCGAGGTGCACCGACCGCGCCGCCCGCGGCTCCGCAGCCGTGGCCTGGCTCGTCAGGACCGAAAGGACAACGAACCCCGCGCGAAGTATGGATCTGAATCGCATGCAAACCCCACCCGTGCCGCGCGGATCCTCCGGTTGCCGGAAATCCGCTCGGCCGATGAGGATAGCTGACTTGTCGCTCGGCCGCTCGCCACGTGTCACGATGACCACACCCCACGCCGCCCCTGAGACCACCCCGCCGCTGGCCCGCTCGACGGCGGCGGCCTGGGTGCTCCTCGACTGGGCCGCCAGCGGCTTCTCGACCGTGCTGATCACGCTCATCGTGGCCTACGTGGAGAAGGTGGCCTTCAAGGAGAGTCCTTCGGGCCTCGAGCCCGGCGTCGTCTGGCCGTGGACCCTCGCCGTCGCGATGCTGGCCTCGGCGGTGCTCACGCCCGGCGCCTCGGCCTGGGCCGACCGGCGGCGGCGGCACAAGACCGCGCTGCTCGTCAGCGTGGCAAGCGGGGCGGCGGGGCTCGGTCTGCTTGCCCTCGTCCCACCCACGGCCCGGCTGGCGGTGCTGGCCGGCGTGATTCTCGGCAACGTCGGCTTCGATCTCGCCGCCGTGTTCACCGGCAGCCTGTTGGCGATGATCGCCTCCGGCACGACCGCCGATCGCCTCTCGGCCCGGGGCTTCGCCGCGGGCTACGCCGGCGGGGCGATCGCGCTGGTGATCGCGACGAGCATCGTCGCGGCCCACGACTCACTGGGTCTCACCGCCGCGGGCGGCCTGCGGGCGGCCTTCGCCTTCACCGCAGGGTGGTGGCTCTGCTTCGCGGCGCCGGCCGCGATCGCGCGGTTTCCCGAACCGCGTGACGGCGGCCACGCCGGCACGGCCGCCAGCGAACTCGTCGCCTTCGCCCGCTCGCTCGTCGCGCCCGGCCAGACCGATGGCCGGCATCTGGCGGCGGTGCTCGGTGGCAGCATGCTCGTGCTGGGCGCGGTACAGACCGCGATCGCCCAGTTCTCGAGCGTGGCCCTCGAGGAATTCGCGCTCGAGCCGGCCGCGCTCGTCAAACTCGTGCTCCTCGTGCAGGCGGTGGCTCTGCCGGGCGCGCTTGCGATCGGCTGGATCTCGGAGCGGCTCGGCCGACGGGCGGCGCTCGTGCTCTGCCTGGCCGGGTGGCTCAGTGTGCTCGGCCTTGCCTGGTTCATCCGCACGGTGCCGCAGCTCTACGGGCTGGCCGTCCTCCTGGCCCTCGTGCTGGGCGGCGTGCAGAGCGTGATCCGGGCCACGGTGGCCGAAGCGGCCCCGGAGGGCAGGGCAGGGGTGACCTTCGGCCTGCTCCAGGTGGGCACGAAACTCAGCGGTGCCGCCGCCGGCCTCGCCTTCGGTGGCCTCTACCTCGCCACCGGCCATCCCCGTGCCGGCCTGGTCGCTCTGCTCGCCCAGCTCCTCGTCGGCTGGTGGGCCCTCCGCGGAATGCGGTCTGGCAACGGTCGCTGACCGTGGTCGAAGACGTCTCCCGCCTCGGGCTGCTGGTGCTCGGGATCGCCGTGGCCAATCGTCAGGGCGCGAGGATCTCCGATATCGGTCCCGGACCGGCGAGTTGGAGACGGATTCGCTCATGCCCCGCGGCTCGCAGCAACAAGAGCTCGACGGCATCGAACCGGCAGCAGACGACGGCGAAGGCGTCCAGCCCGCGATCGTCAGCGGGGTCAGGCGGCGGGCAGGCCGCCGGCACGGCGGCGACGGGCGTGCCGGGTGCTTCGGCGGCCAGGTAGCAGGCCCGGCTGCGGGGCGGCGAGGCCTCCCAGGCAGCCCGCGCGACGGCGTTCCCCTGATGGATGGCCGCCTCGGCGGCGATGCGAATCTGGAGCCGCCGCGTTGGATCATACCAATGCAGTGCGACGCGGCCCGTCCGCCGAATCTGGGCCGCCTTCGGGCTGCGGATGTCGGTGTGAAATCGTACCTCCCGGCGGGCCGCGTCGAAGGCCCGGAGCACGACCGTGCGGGCCTGCGGCGCCCCGGTCTCGTCGACGGTCGCGACAGTCACGAGGTGAAACGGGTGCCGGGCCGATGCAACCGCTGCCATCAGGTCGGCAGCGATGGCCTGCCAGATGGTCGCTGCTGGGCCCGAGAGACTCGAGCAAAGCGGGCCATCGGATTCGGCAGACGCATCTCGGGCAGACCGCGGCGGCATCATGTCGAAGCGTCTTCCAGCCAGCTCAATCGGGGTCGCTCGTCAGCCCAGCCCGAGCACGTCCCGCATCGAGTAGAGGCCGGCCGGTTTGTCGGCCAGGAACGCGGCGGCCGCCAGGGCGCCGCGGGCGTAGCAGTCGCGGTTCGTCGCCCGCACGTTCACCGAAAACGACTCGCCTTCCATGCCGAACAGGATCGTGTGCTCGCCGGGATTGTCGCCCGCGCGGACGGCGTGGTAGCCGATCTCATCGGCGGGTCGGGCCCCGGGCCGGCCCGCCCGACCGTGGGCCTCCCGCACCTGGCCCATCGCATCGCGAACGATCGCCCCGAACTTCAGCGCCGTGCCGCTCGGCGAATCTTCCTTGTGGCGGTGATGGCATTCGATGATCTCGACGTCGGCGCGATCGCCCAGCCGATTCAAAAGCATCGCCGCCCGGCCCACGAGATCCATCGAGATGTTCACCGCCAGGCTCATGCTCGGCGACTGGAGCACCGGAATCGTGGCCGCGGCGGAGCGAATCGCGTCGTGGTCGGCCGCGGTGAGGCCGGTGGTGGCCACGACGAGAGGCACCCGTTTCGCGACGCAGGTGGCCACGATGCCGGCCACCGCCTCCGGAAGCGAGAAATCAATCACGACATCCGCCGGGCACGTCCAGCCATCCGCCACCGACACGCCGGCCGCCGGGCAGCCCGCCAGCACTCCCGCATCGTCACCGCTCCGCGGGTGGCCCGCCCGCTCCACGGCCGCGACGAGCTGCCACCGCTGGGGCTCGGCCACCGCGCCGGCGATCACCCGGCAGCCCATGCGGCCGGCGGCACCATGGACGACGAGACGAACCGGCTGGCGAGGCATCGAAAGGCTCCGGTGAGATTCGGGAAGCGCCGCCCCGCGGGGGCAGCGACCGGCCAGCAGCATACGCGGAGCCGGCCCGGACGCCACAGCCGGCCGAGGGATGGCTTCAGCCGTAAAGATCGATCGCCTGCACGATCTCGTCGAGCCGGTTGCCCACGCTCACCGACCGGTTGGCGAAGCTCGCCCGACTCACGCCCCGGCTGCCGAGCACCTCGTTGAACAGCTTCTGGTCGGTCGTGTGGTACGCGACGGTCGCCGTCGGATCCTTGAGCTGATGCCCGGTAAGGATGCAGACCACCCGCTCGTCGCGGCCGATCACCCCTTC
Source organism: uncultured Candidatus Kuenenia sp. (assembly GCA_964453165.1). Taxonomy (GTDB): domain Bacteria; phylum Planctomycetota; class Planctomycetia; order Pirellulales; family UBA1268; genus QWPN01. The sequence goes on from CAYVNX010000020.1 coordinate 27,980, forward strand.
GGCCACGAGCTGCTTCGCTCCGGCCACGCTCGCGGCACTCGCCGGCTCGCAGCCCAGGCCGCCGGCGCCCACCTGGGCCTTGGCGTCGAGAATCTCCTGCTCCGAGACCTCGCGGACCACTCCGTCGCAGACCTCGAGGGCGCGGAGGCACTTGTTAAGATTGACCGGCCGGTTGATCTCGATGGCGCTGGCGATCGTATCGGCTCGCTTGTTGTCGCGATCGAGTTCGTCGTAGTAGTGGCAGGCAGGGGCGAGGTCGGCCCGGCCGCCCTCCCAGCGGAGGCCCCGCTTGGTGTACAGCTCATGGAGCGTGTTCGCGCCGGCCGCGTTGATCACGGCCAGCCGTGGAATCCGGTCGATCAGGCCGAGCTTGCGGAGTTCCGCGAAGGCCTTGCCGAAGGCGCTCGAGTTGCCGAGGTTGCCGCCGGGCACCACGATCCAATCGGGCGGATCCCAGCCCAGCGATTCGAGCACCCGAAACATGATCGTCTTCTGGCCCTCGAGCCGGAAGGGATTGACGCTGTTGACCAGGTAGATACCCAGCTTGCTGGCCACCTCCTTGACCCGGGCCATCGCGTCGTCGAAGTCGCCGGCGATCTGGATCGTCAGCGCCCCGTAGTCGAGGGCCTGCGAGAGCTTGCCGTAGGAAATCTTGCCCGAGCCGATAAAGATGATGCCTCGCATCAGCCGCGTGACCGCACAGTAGACGGCCAGCGAGGCGCTCGTGTTGCCCGTCGAGGCGCAGGCCGCCCTCCGAGCCCCGATCATTCGGGCGTGCGTGAAGGCGGCGCTCATCCCGTTGTCCTTGAACGAGCCCGATGGATTGAGACCTTCGTATTCAAGGAACAGCCGGCCGGGATTCACGCCCACGTAGGCCGCCACGCCATCGGAGGGGGCGCACATCGTCTGCCCCTCACCGATCGTGACCACGCTCTCCCGCGGCGCGTAGGGAAGGAGTTCGTGGAATCGCCAGACGCCACTGAAGGCGAGTGGATCGCTTCGTCGCATCCACTTACGCTCGAAGAACTCGAACGAATTCGGCGGCCGGAGCCGATCCCAGTCGTACTCGACGTCGAGGAGGTTGCCGCAGGCCGGACAGGCCGTGAGCACCTCGTCCACCGAGAACGTGGCGGCGCAGGCCGGGTCGATGCACTGCTGAAAGGCGAGATCGGTGCGGGCGGCGACGGCCACGAGTCGGCTCCAAACGGCCTGGGTCCGGCGGATCCGGGAACTCCAGGCTCTCACTGATGACGGATTGGCGCAACGCCGTCCGAGCCGTCAAAGGTAGGTCATCGTTTTCGGGGCAGCAAGCCGGACCGACTCGGGTCGCAGTGCATCGCGAGCGAAATTCGCGTCTGCGACTGCCAGTTTGACAGCCGATCAGGGGGGCGGTAGCGTTAAAAATCTTTGGTGGGGCGGGTGCTCTGCCGCTGGTCTGTCCCGCCCATCGAGAGGGTGTCACGATGCTCAAAGCCGCAGACGTCAAGGTTTTCAAGGCCGCGCTCGAGGCGATGCGGGCCAGGCTTCGTGGGGATGTCTCGATGATGGCCGACGCCGCCCTGGGCAAGACGCGGAGCGAGGCGGGCGGCGACCTCTCCAGCATGCCGATCCACATGGCCGATATTGGTTCCGACGCCTACGAGCAGGAATTCACCCTGAGCCTGATGGCCACGGAGGAGGAGACGCTCGAACTCGTCGAACAGGCCTTGGCCAGAATCCGGGAAAAGAAATACGGCGTCTGCGAGGAGTGCGGCGGCGTGATCGCCAAGAAGCGGCTCGAGGCGATTCCGTTCGCCCCGATGTGCATTCGGTGCGCCGAGAAACTCGAAAACGAGGGAGGCGGGCGGCCACGCCAGCCTCGCTGACTCGAGCCGAGTCGGCGGGACCAGCCAAGGCCGCTCCTCTCATGAGGAATCGGATGGACAGTTCCCGCCTGGGATGGCCGACCTTCATTGCCGTCTTCGTCGCCGCCAGCCTCGCCGACCTCGTCTCGAAGGAGGCGATCTTCGCCCGGCTCGGGATGCCCGGCACGAGCCCGCCGATCGTGCTCGTGCCTCGGATCCTCACGCTGGAGACCAACCTCAATGAGGGGGCGTTGTTCGGGATGGGGCAGGGCATGGGGCTCGTCTTCGCCACGGTCTCGATGGTTGCCTTGGCAGGCATCGTCGCCATGGTCGCCAGGGCAGACACCCGCAAGAGCCTCTGGCTGGTCGTCGCCCTCGGGCTGATCTGCGGCGGGATCGTCGGGAACCTCTACGACCGGCTCGGGCTGCCAGGGCTGCACTGGCATCTGCCGCCCGAGCGGGTCGGCCAGCCCGTGCAAGCGGTTCGCGACTGGATCCACTTCACGCTGCCCGGTGTGATCGACTGGCCGATCTTCAACATCGCCGACTCTTTCCTGGTGATAGGAGCGGCTATGCTCTTGATCGCGACGCTCCGCACTCCCCCCGATTCGGCAACCGCACCCGCCCCCTGATGCCACTCGAGTCGCCCGACCAAGCCGATCTCGCCCGGCGGCTGACGGCCGCCCTGGCAGCCACGCGACTGGCAGCGACAGAGACGCTTCGTTGGTTCGGCGACCCGACGCTCGCCATCGACCACAAGGCCGACCGTTCGCCGGTGACTGATGCCGATCGGGCGGCCGAAGGCATCCTCCGGAGGGAGTTGTTGGCGGCCTTCCCGGCCGACGCCTTCCTCGGCGAGGAGACGGGGGCGACCGCTGGAACCTCGGGCTACGAATGGGTCGTCGATCCGATCGACGGCACGAAGTCCTTCATCCGCGGGGTGCCGCTCTATGCCACCCTCGTGGGCTGCCGCCACGGCGGCCGCGGCGTTGTGGGCGTGATCGCGATGCCCGCGCTCGATGAACTGGCCTACGCGACTCTGGGCGGTGGCGCTTGGCATGAACGCGGCTCGGCGGCGGCGGTTCCCGCCCGCGTCTCACCGCGGACCACGCTCGCCGAGAGCCTCGTCTGTTCCAGCGACTTCGTCGATTTCGGTCGCTGGAGCGGCGGTGAAGCCGCCGGCACCGAGGCCCGGCGCCGCCTCGACGCGGCCGCCGGCCTCGTCCGCACCTGGGGCGACGGTTATGGCTATCTCCTCGTGGCCACCGGCCGGGCCGAGATCATGATCGACCCTCGGCTCAATCCCTGGGACGCCGCCGCCGTGGAGGTGGTCGTGAGCGAGGCGGGCGGCCGGTTCAGCGACTGGCGGGGACGGCCGCGGATCGATTCGGGCGACGGTGTGGCGACCAACGGCCACGTCCACGAGTCGCTCCTGGCGACGCTGGGACTGCCAGCCTGACGTCGACCACGCACCGAACGCCGCTCTGAGAGCAGTGACGCACCGGCTCGGGGTCGGCAAAAGTCCCGTCGCGGGCGAGGATACGCCCTGATTGCTCCGCGAGCGTTCGCCGACCCCCTCGCCTCCTCCGAACGTCTGAGAGCTGCGTTACCGACGCCGGACCTCGCGGCGGGTCACCCAGCGGCGATAGCCGAACATCAGAAGCAGGTTCGGTCGCGAGAACAAGAGCCGCGTGACCATCCCCCAGGGCCCCGGCTTGTGTTCGAACTCGATGTGCTCGCGGATCTCAGTCCGCCCGTCGGCCAGCGGCACGAACGAATGCGTGTGTTCCCACTTCGCCGCCGGCCCGGCGGCCTGCACGTCGGTAAAACCCTGGTCGGTGACATTCCGATGCACCGCCTTCCACCGGAGCGGCAGCGGCCCGACCCAGAGCGTGAACTCCGACACCGACCCCTCGGCCAGCGGCTCGATCGAGTGGAGTTGCACGAGCGTCGGCGGGGGCGTGAGTTTCTTGAGGGCGGAGGTGTCGCGGTGAAAATCGCGGACCGCGGCGAGGGGCGCATCGACGATAAAGGAGTAGTCGAAGACTGGCATGCGGAAATGGTAGACGAGCGGCACGGATCGGGGGCGGGATTGATGAAATGCCACACGGATTCGAGCCCGCACGGATTCGAGAGCACCTGAATCAAGGTAGCGAGGCCGGGGCTGCCCATGCCCCGAGAGCCGGCGTATGCAGACGAGCGCAGCCGACCAAGCCGCCTTCGGCGGCTCGGTGCCCGTTGCGGAGCCAAGTCTGCATCCGAGTGAGCTGCGGGCAGGATGCCCGCGGCGAACGTCCGGCGACGGGGCATGGCACCCACAGCCCACCAGGCGACGCCATCGCCGCCCCGCCATCCGCGAGGCCCCGGGCCCCCCACGGTGGATGAAAACCCGCGGCTCCTGACCGGGGTTGCGGAAAAACGGCCCGCGGCTATGCTCAGGGGCTCGGTTTTCCGGACTTTTCGAGGTTTTCCCGTGGCACGTTCCTGTCAGGTCTGCGGCAAGGGCTTTTCGGTCGGCAACCAGGTCACGATTCGCGGTAAGGCGAAGTACCTGGGTGGCGTCGGCACCAAAGTGACGGGCATCACCCGGCGCAAGTTCAAGCCGAATCTCCAACGGCTGCGGGTAACCGTGGGCAACGGCACCAACACGACCGTGCTCGCCTGCACCCAGTGCATCAAGAGCGGCCACGTCACGAAGCTCGTCAAGCGGAAGCCGTTCCACCTGCCCAAGGTCGAGAAGGCGAAGCCTGCGGCGGAGGAGGCGGTTCCCTCGGGGCCGCGGGCCCGTCCGTAGGCCGTTGCTGCTTGCCGTCCGCCTTCCCGCTTTCCTCGGTTCCGGCTTATGAGCCTCACGCGTCAGGACGTCGCCAAAGTCGGCATGCTCGCCCGCCTGGCCCTCACCGAGGCCGATCTTGAACGGATGACGGGCGAACTCTCAAAGATCGTCAATTTTGTGTCGCAGCTCTCCGAACTCGACACCGCAGCCGTCGAGCCGCTCGCCCATCCGCTCGAGAGCCGCAACGTCTTCCGCGAAGACGTGCCGGCCGAATCGCTGAGCACCGAGCAGGCCCTGGCCAATGCCCCGCGGCAGGACGGTTCCTGCTTCCTCGTGCCCGCCGTGCTCGGCGAGTCGGGGGCCGCCTGAGCCGCCCCTCGTGACTCGGATTCCCGCCATGCAGCCGCTCGCTCTCTCCGCCGTCGATCTCGTGGCCGCCGTGCGGCAAGGGGAACTCTCGGCCGTCGCGTGTGCCGAAGCGTTCTTCGACCGGATCGCCGCCGTCGACGGGCGGATCAACGCGTTTCTGGCCGTGAACCGGGAGGCGGCAGTCGCCCAGGCGACCGAAATCGACGACCGCCGCAAGGCCGGCAAGCCGCTCGGGCCTCTGGCCGGGCTGCCGGTGGCCGTGAAGGATGCGCTCTGCACCGTCGACCTGCCCACGACCTGCGCCTCGAAGATGCTGGCGGGCTTCCGGCCGCCGTATGACGCGGAGGTGGTCGCCCGGCTGCGGCGGGCCGATGCCGTGATCGTCGGCAAGACGAACATGGACGAGTTCGCGATGGGCGGCTCGAACGAAAACTCGGCCTTCGGGGCCGTCCACAATCCCTGGGATCTCACCCGGGCGCCGGGTGGTTCAAGCGGCGGCTCGGCGGCCTGCGTCGCAGCCGACATGGCCCCAGTGGCGATCGGCTCCGACACCGGCGGCTCGATCCGCCAGCCGGCCGGCCTCTGCGGCATCACGGGCTTCAAGCCGACCTATGGGCGGATCAGCCGGCGCGGGCTGGTGGCCTTCGCCTCGAGCCTCGATCAGATCGGGCCGATGGCCCGATCAGCGGCCGACTGTGCCCTCTTGATGGAAACGATCGCCGGCCATGATCCGGGCGATGCCACGTCCTTGGCCGAGCCCGTGCCGATCTACACGAGCCTGCTCAACGAGCCGCTCAAGGGCCTGCGGATCGGGCGGGTGCCCGAGCACTTCGGAGCCGGGCTCGATCCCGAGGTGGCCGCGGGCGTGGAGGCCGCCTTCGAGGCCTTCAAGGCGGCCGGCGCGACGATCCACGACGTGGAATTGCCGCACGCCAAATACGGAATCCCCACCTACTACCTGATCGCGCCCTGCGAGGCCTCGAGCAATCTGGCCCGCTACGACGGAGCTCACTATGGACACCGGGCCGAGCCCGGGAAGGGCCACCGGGCCGAGCCCGGGAAGGGC
>CAYVNX010000021.1:0-33454 GCA_964453165.1 uncultured Candidatus Kuenenia sp.
GACCGGACACGTCTTTAGCAAAGACGCGCATTCGACCACTCTGCCACCTCTCCAAACCCGGAACCGCCCGGCAGAAATTCCTGGTCAACGCACCCCGGCGGGGAAGGACGACACAGGAACAACGCAGCAAGAGGCCCGGCCGAAATCCCCGTGGACGGAAGGACCTCGACAAAGGCTATTCTGGTCGTCAAACCCTCGTCCCGCAAGGAGGCGTTTTCGAGGATGCTTCAGACCATGGCCGCCGGCCGCCCGCGACACCGTCGACGCCTCGCCAGCGGCCTGCTGGCGGCCTGCCTGGCCCTGCTCCAGCCAGGAACGGCCAGGACTGCCGAGCTCCTCACACTGGCCCCGGCCAGCATCACGGCCGATGATGCGGCCCGTCATGTGATCGCCCTGGCCGACGACGCCTTCGAGGGCCGCGAGGGCGGGACTCGGGGTGGGCGGGCCGCAGCCGCGTATATCGTCGATCAGATCAAGCATCTTGGCTATCAGCCGGCCGGCGACCAGGGCTCCCACTACCAGCCGTTCGGAGCCGGCCTGCGGAACGTGCTGGCTTTCCTCTCCGGCAGCGACCCCCAACTCGCTTCCGAGGTGGTCGTGATCGGCGCGCATTACGACCATGTCGGCTACGGAACCGCCCAGAACAGCTTTGGACCATTCGGGTTCGTCCACAACGGCGCGGATGACAACGCCTCTGGGGTGGCCGGCCTGATCGAGATCATGGAGGCGGTTCAGAAGCTACCGACGGCCCCCCGACGGTCGATCCTGTTCGCGTTCTGGGACGGTGAGGAAAAGGGATTGCTCGGCTCCCGTCATTTTCTTCGGATCCGGCCACGGCTGCTCGACGCCAGGCGGCTCGTCTTCTGCCTCAACCTCGACATGATCGGCCGACTCCGAGACCGCCGGCTGACGGTCTTCGGGAGCCGGACGGCTGTCGGGATGCGGTCGTTCATTCTCGCCGCCAACAATCAGGCAGGGGGCGGCACCGGCCTCGAACTCGCCTTCGATTGGGATCTGAACGAAGACTCCGACCACTATGCGTTCGTCGAGGCCGGCGTGCCCGCGGCCATGCTCCACACCGGGCTGCACGACCAATACCACCGCCCGAGCGACGACGTGGAACTCGTGAACCATGCAGGAATCCCGCCGGTCGCGAGGCTCGGACTCCAGATCGTTACGGAACTGACCGAAGCCGCCGAGGTTCCGGCCTTCCGGGAGGCATGCCGTCGGGAATCAAACGTCGCCCGCCGACGGTTCGAGCAGGAGCGGCCAGTCTTACGACCGCCTCGGGGACGCTGGGGCATTCTCTCCCGCTCCGACCCCGCCGACCCTTGCCTGCCGCTGGTGATCGACGTCGCTCCCAACTCGCCCGCCGCCCACGCCGGCCTGCAGGCAGGCGATCGGCTCGTAACGATCGACGGAGAGCGGATCATCGACCAGGCGGAGATGATCCGCAGGTTGGCAGCCGCGGAGCGGGAATGCACGATTGAACTGGAGCGACGAGGCCTGATCGTGCTCGCGCGACTCAGCGACGATTCAGAGTGAATCAGTCGTCCTCGTCGTCATCCTCCTCCTCATCTTCATCCCAGTCGTCGTCCTCGTCATCTTCCCAGTCTTCGTCCTCTTCGGCATCTTCCTCGTCTTCCTCGTCCTCTTCCTCCTCGTCGTCGTCCTCGTCGTCGACCTCTTCCCACTCTTCGTCGTCGGCTTCGTCTTCCTCGTCCTCGTCCTCGTCATCCTCTTCGTCTTCGTCTTCTTCATCCTCGAAGTCATCTTCGTCGTCGAGTTCGTCATCGTCCTCGTCTTCGTCATCATCATCGTCATCGAAGTCTTCGTCCTCACTGCGGACGACGACATCGCCCGTGCGGCCGTCCCGAAACGGCTCTCCGCCGTCGAAGAGGTCTTCCGCAGCGAGGAGTTCGGGCAACTCGCTCCACGAGAACATCTCGGCTGTCGACAAGCCCGTGTCGCCTCGGCCACGCTCAGCAATCGTCACGGCAAAACCTCCAGGGAATCTTCGGATCGACGACCATGCCTTCAGGTCGATTTCTCTACCCGATCTGTCAAGCAGAGTCCAATCAACCACGACGGCAAAGACCGACCGGTTTATCGGACACGAGGCAGACCGACCTTCAGGGAGGAAAAGTGTGTCCCTTCGTAGCCTGCCTTGCAAGCCACCGGGGTGACAGATTCCCGGCCCTCAGCCGGCCGGCATCTGGCCGCCGTCCTGGTCCGCCCCCGATGGCTCGGTGGCTTCGGGCTCGAGTTCCTCCCGGAACGGGCCCGTCGACAGGAATCCCTCGATCGGCGGCAAGTCCTCCAATCGCGGCAGGCCGAAGACCCCCAGGAACCGGCGGGTCGTCACGTAGACGTTTGGGCGGCCCAAATCTTCCGCCCGGCCGCCCACGGCCACGAGGTCTCGCTCGAGGAGCTGCCGCAGCATTTCCTCGCTCCCAACCCCGCGAATCGCCTCGATTTCCGCCCGCGTGACCGGCTGGCGGTACGCCACGATGGCCAGCGTCTCCAGGCCGGCCTGCGACAGCCGACTGTCGGCGGGATGGTCCTGAATTCGTCGAATCCATGGGCCGAAGGCCGCCCGCGACAGCAGCTGAAAGCCTCCTGCGATTTGTTCCACCCGAATTGCCGATCCAGAGGCATCCTCGAGCCAGCGGAGTTCCCGGAGGAGCGTCCGCGCCCGCGTGCCGTCCGGCAGCCGGGCCAGCTTTGCCAGCCGCCGCGTCGAGAGGGGCTCCCGCGCCACGAAGAGCGCCGCCTCGAGCCGGGCAAGGTCATCGGACCGAACATGCTCCCCCCGGGAGGCTCCGGCGGATCGACTGACCAGGGGAGCGGACGGCCGCCGAGGCCTGCGGCTCTGGGGAAAACCTGTTGGAACACCCCGCTGGAGGCTCGCCAGACAGTCCCGGAGCGTCGGTCGCACGCCAGCTCGGTATCCGGATCGGTTCATGCAAACCTGATCAGCGCTGCGTGAAAAAAAACGGGCGATCAGAATCCGGCCGGGCCGCTGCGATTTTCGGAGGCGGATGCCCGAGCCGCAAGCCGCTCTCGCCACTCCTCGACCTGATCCGCCAGGGACGAGACAGCCTCCTGAGAGGAGTCTCCGTCGGCCTGGAAGACCCGATGGAGCTGACCAGATGCGTCGATGGCGACCCGGCAGGAAGCAACATGGCGGCCCGTCTGGGGGTCCAAGGGTCGGCAATCGACCGCCGCAGCTCCGAGCGCGGCAAGGCGACCGGCCGGACCTTGGACCGACTGGCCCACGGCTCCAGTCCGCTGATCGACCCCCACCAGGCCCGACAGCCGATCCTGAAGCGGCCCAGCGGCATCCTCGGCGTCCGCCCCGGCAGCGTCATCGCCACCGACCGCGTCCCCGGAATCCGGCTTCGACCAATGTTCCGCCCAGCTCTGAATCGGATCCCACAGGGCGCAGCGAGTGGCCGACCGCACCTCCGCCGGCACCCGGTGCGAGAACATCGCCAGCCCCGGCACGACGATCATGCAGGCAAACAGGAGAAACGTGCGGACCTTCATCGGCAGCCCGGAAAGGAATCCATGGGAAGGCGGAAGGCTACCGGCCTCCCCGGGGCGAAACAATCCGGAATCGCCGCTGAATCGCAGGTTTGGGAGGGCCGTTCAGCGGCCCAACTGCCACCCGGCCTGCCCAGATGACTCAGTCTGCGGCGGATTCACCGGCGATGACCCGCCGTTGGGCGGCCGGCTGGCCCAAACTGAGCGGGTCGAGGTGCGGCGTGCCCGCCTCGAAGCTGACCGGCGTCCGGCGCCGGCCCACAAGCAAGAGCTCCCGGATGAGTTCCGTCACCACGAGTTGTTGGAGCCGTGGTCGCACGGCGTCGATTCCGACCCGCCCCTCCTGCACGTCGGTGACCTTGACGATGTGCACACCGAAGGACGTGGCAAACGGACGGGAGACCGCTCCTTTCGCCAATTCGTAGGCCTCGCTCGAGAAGGCGTCGAGCATCGGGCCGTCGCGGCTGATCCAGCCCAGATCGCCCCCCTGGCGCCGGCTCGGTCCAGCCGAATACGCCGTGGCTGCGTCGGCGAAGGCGATCCTTCCCTGGATGATGTCACGCCGGAGATTGGCGGCTCGCTCCAGCAATTCAGCGGCAACCTCGCCGTCACCGCCCGTGTCGGGCCGCAGGAGAATGTGGCTCACCCGCAGCCGCGTTCCGTCGTAGTCTCGCTTGTGTTTGGCAAAGGCCTGGGCAATGGCCGCGGCCGTAATTCGCGGCCGCACATAGCGGTCGAGGCCCACCTCGAGGGCAACCTGCTGCCGCACGGTGTCGGGGGAGCGGCCCGAAGCGGCTAGGAACGCCTCGAAATCCTGTCCCCGCGTCGCAACCTGCTGTCGAAGTTGGTCGAGCGTGGCATCAACCTCCGCGGCGGCGACTTCGACGCCGGCCCGGGTCAGCTCCGCCTCCAGCACCTTTTCGTCGATCAGCTGCTCCAGCACGGCCGCCTCGGCCCGCTGCCGTTGAGGCCCTGGCGGAAGGCTGGACGATCCCAGCCGCCTCATCACGGTCTCGACCTGACCGCGGGTGATCGTCGCGTCGCCGCAACGGGCGATCACGTCGTCTGGGCCGGCCGCACCCACCGAGCCTGTGCCGGAGAGCGCCACGACCCAGCCGCAGACGCCCAGGACGATTGATCGTGGCAGCCACCCTGGCATGAAACTCTCCCGAAGCGATCCAGGCATCCGCGGCAGCGTACCCTGGCGAGCAGCGGCACAGAAGACCGCCCGCTGGGGGCCGCTGCCGGTTGGCGGCCGGCCCTCGGGGGCGACACAATGCTGCCTCCAGCCCGTCTCCCCCTGGGCCCCATGCCGGATGCCGAAGATCGCCATCAGCCTCTGCGGCGAGGGTCGTGGCCATGCCACTCGCATCAGCACGCTCGTGGAGCGGCTTGACGCGGATCACGACATCCTTGTCTATACGTCGGCCGACGCACTCGCCTTCCTCCGGCGTCACTTCGGCGATCGCCATCCACGAGTGCGGCTGGAAGAGATTCCAGGCGTGGTCTTTCAATACACCAGTGGACGGCTCGACGTGATGCGGTCGATCGCCGCCGGGCTCGACTACCAGGCGCGGCAACTCGGGCCGCTCGTCGATCGGATGATCCGGGATCTCGATGGCTTCGCCGCCGATCTGGCGATCACCGACTTCGAGCCCGCGCTGCCCCGGGCCGCGGGCCGGCTCGGCATTCCGCTCGTGAGCGTCGATCACCAGCATTTTCTCCTGGCCTACGACCTCGACGCGCTCCCCTGGTCGCTGCAATGGAACGCCTGGTTCATGAGTCATGCCGTCTGGCTGTATGTCAGCGAAGCAGCCGACACAATCGTCTCGGCCTTCTTTCGACCGCCACTGCGACGGGGCTGGGAACACGTGGTGCAGGTCGGACCGCTCCTCCGCCGAGAGGTTCTCGAAGCCCGACCGAGCGATGCTGGATTCGTGCTCAGCTACCTTCGCCGACACACGCCCTTCTCGGCGATCGAGGCGATCGCCGATTGCGGCATGCCGGTGCGGGTGTACGGACTCGGCGAAAGGGAATCCGTCGGCACCTGTTCGTTCCATGCGATCGACGATCGAAGGTTCGTCGAGGATCTGGCCGCCTGCCGCTGCCTGGTGTCGGCCGCGGGCAACCAATTGATCGGCGAGGCCCTCCATCTCGGCAAGCCGATGCTCGTCCTGCCCGAGCAGGCCCACTCGGAGCAGCTGATGAACAGCCACTTCCTGACGGCGATGGGCTGCGGCGAGTTCGCCATACTCGAGGAGGTCACAGCCGAGCGGGTGGCGGCGTTCCTCGCAGGTCTTGATTCGCTGGCGGCAGGACTGACGGCCGTCCGCGGCAGGATGGACGGCACCCCCGACGTGCTCCGGGTGATCGAACACCGGCTCGCTCAGAAGGCGAGAGCGGCTGCCACGACGGCGTCGTGAGTCAGCCGGCGAGCGCCCGCACGACCGCCGGAATCATCTCCCGCATCGCCCGGGCTCGGTGGCTGATCACCGCCTTCACCGCCGGCGGGAGTTCGCCGAACGTCCGGTGATACTCTGGCACGATGAAGAGCGGGTCGTAGCCGAAGCCGCCCGTACCGGCCGGTTCCGTGGCGATCAAGCCGCCGCATGTTCCAGCAGCCACTGCCACGATTCGGCCGGTGGGATCGGCGAGTGCCGCGTGGCAGGCGTAGTGCGCCGCCCGCGCGGTTCCGGTCGCCAGCGCCAGCCGCTCGAGCAGCAGTCGATTGTTGGCGGCGTCGACGGCCTCCCGGCCGTCGCATGCCGTCAGTCCTGAAAAACGGGCCGAGTGAATGCCCGGCGCCCCGCCCAGGGCTGGCACGACCAGGCCGCTGTCTTCCGCCAGCACCCAGCGACCGAGCGCCACCGCCTGCTGGGTTGCCTTGAGAGCCGCATTCTCGGCAAACGTGCTACCCGTCTCATCGACCTCGACGGCGGCTGTCAGACCGGCGAGCGACTCACAGCCCACGCCGAACGGCGCGAGCAGGTCGAGCAGTTCCCGAACCTTGCCCGAGTTGGTGGTGCCAAGCACGAGAGAGCACGGCATAAAGGATTGCTCCGGGAACAACGCGGGCCATCCGAACGTACGAACGCGAGTCGCCAGGGCAGCTCCGAGAGCCTACCGGCCGGCGGGGCGGCTGGGCACGTCGATGGGCTTAGGCTGGAGGTCGAGCATGATGCCGCCAAAGCTTCGGGGCATGATCTGACCGCGGGCCAACGCCGCCTGATCGGGTCCGAGGGCGGTGACGATCCGAACGATCTCCGGATGGGGCACCGCCTGACCTTCGGCCGACGACACCGCCAACTGATCGACCGCGCCCACGCAGACGATGCTCGAATCCCGATCGTGGAACTCCCAGGCCTGCCAGCCGGCGCGGCGGAGTGCCTCGGTGAGCCGATGAGCGTTGTCGGCCGCCTCCACGAGCCGGCTCTCCGAATCCAATCCCTTGAGCTGCGGATCCTTCCAGCCGCTTCCCTTGAGGGCCGCCATGAACCGATTGACATCGACGAGCCCGGTTCCGGCGGAGCTGCTGCCGGAACCGGTTTCAAAGCTCCCGGATCCGGTGAAGGTGGCCACCCGCACGGTGTACCTCGCCGGGCAGTCGAGCAGGCTGTGGGCCACGTCGTCGTTCATCGCCAGCACGAAATCATCAACCTCCTGACGGCTGAAGTAGTCGGCGGGCAGGAGTGGGTTGGGGATCAGGATGGCCGCGTGCATCGGCGGCTTGGACGCGGCGGCCTTGGCATGCTGCTGGTTCGCCTGAAGAAAGTCGGCCACCAGCCGGCTCTTGGCTCCGGTTCCGCCCAGGGCCTCAGGCCGCAACTGCTTCACCGTCTGAAGGGCCTTCTGGCCGCGGGGATCCTCGAAGGATGCGAAGTCGCCGACGAGCACGGCCACCTCGAGCACCTCGGCGGCCTGGGCGTACCTCATCCGCTTGGGGGTGCCGTCGGGATTGAGGCCGTTGCCCCGCTGCTCACCTCGGTAGTCGAAGGCCTTCTCGTGGGTGTAGGCCCGGAACTTGTGCCGCGTGCGAAACTCGTGGACAAGCGTGCGGGCGTCTTCCCGGGCAGTTTCACCGCGAAACGTGGTCGCCAGCACGAGCCAGGGGCCATCCTTTTCGGCCAACGGATACATGGCCTGGGGGTCCACGGCCGCCGGAGAGAACCAGGCGGTGGGCAGCCACCCGTCGGCACGGGCCGATCCGGCCGGCAGGAGCAGCCACGCTCCGAGCAGAACCAGAACCGAGCAGGGGCGAGCGGGTGACGACGCGATCACGGCGACGACTCCAGTGGCGGGCGAATCGGACGGCGAGTGACTTTGAGGGGCCGGGACGGTAGCAAGGGCCGACCCTGGATGCCAGACTGATTCACCGCCCGGGAAAGCCGCGCAGTCGACGGTGGACAAGGGCCTGCCACAAATCAGGAAGGCTCGGGAGACGAGGGAGCATGGACCGCCTCAACCGCACCCGCGCCCTGCTGGGCATCGCGTTGGTCGCCTCCTGGGCACTGGCCGTCGTCGGTCCTCCACTCGCCCTGGCACGCTGGCGTGAAGGCCGGCTCGCGGCACTCGCGGCTCCTGGCGTCCAGGCCGACTGGGATGATTTCCGCGCCGCCATGCGGCGTGAATCAGGCCGAGACGGCCCGGTGCAGCGGAAGGTGCCGAAGAGCCAGGAACCCCCGGAACTCGTCTGGTTGCGGGATTACTTCGGCCTCGCCGTGGTGGCGTGGGTGATCCTGGCCGGCGTGCTCGGCGGGTTTCTCGTGTTCGTCGTGGTCGGGGCCGCCGGAAGTCGACGCCTACTTCCCGAGAATCAAGCGGCCGGTGACCGCAACGACCAGGAACAAGACCAGCGAGATACCGAGAACGCCGACGAACGAAAACACGGCCAGGCTCCCTCGTAAAACAGTGCGTCAGAAGAGCGGTTCGCCGCTCCTGCGAACCACTTTCGCAGGCGATAGTAGACGCGGCCCCGGGGCCGAACAAGGTCGGCTCACCGGGGCCGCGACAGCCCTGCCCCGAGTTTTGAACCGGCGGTGGCGTTCAGGAGTCGTAGCCGCCGCGGAAGGCGTCTTCGGGCACCACCATTCGGGCGGTGCGGCCGAGGTCGTCGCGGGTTCGCCGCTGCCCCACAGTGTGCCACGGGGTGACGTCGGCCAGCTCAGGCATGATCTCCAGGATCTGCTCGACGAGCATGGTCACCATGCGTGAGATCGAGGGATCCCGCGACCGTTCCCGAATCGCCGCCGCAGTCTTCATGAGCTTCACCATCCGGGACCGTGCCAGCACGGGACCGGAGAGTTGGCCGTCGCCCTCGACGAGAAGCTCGGCGATCGGCACCTCCAGTACCTCCTGCCAACGGAGCAACTCCGAAAGCCGCATGTCACAGTCGGCCTGCTCCTGTCGCCGGACGACGGGCAACGGGATTCCGAGCCGCCGGGCGACGTTTCGCAACGTCACTCCCTGCTGCCGGCGGACATCGGCGATCCGATGGTAGGCAAGCTGTTTTGCGTCTGCCTCCCGGTCGTCGCGAGCGGCCGATTCGAACTCGGCCCGCACGGCATCGGAGTGCTCGCTGTCGGCGACGGCGAGCGGGTCGTAGAGATCACTGCCGTCGTCGAATTCATCGCGGCAGTCACGGTCGTAGTGCACGGTCGCCATGGTGGGTGCCTCCTGTGTGTCGTTCGCCCCCGCCCGCCCGCGTCCCCCCCCCGACGTCGGCGCGCACCGGAGGCGCGAACGACGTCAAAGAGGAAACGCGAACCGGAGGAAGGAAGATCGAATCGCGTGATGGCCCGCCGCCACGGGAGGCGCCTTGCCGAACCGCCCGTACGACCAAGCCTACGTGCCGTGGCCAGTCCGTCGGAGAAACCCCGGTTTTGCCCGGCCTTTTCCGACGCGACTCTTGGTCGCGACATCCAGCAATACGCGGCCCGGCGAGGGATCGTTCGCGCGGTGTCAAGGATTTGGCTGATTTTTTTCTCGGCGGCTCCGGCGGGGCTCTGAGTCGACAGGGAGACGCGGGCGGCATAGCCTGCCTCCCAGGAGTCTTCGCCGATGCCCTGTTCCGCCCCCGCCGGGGAAACGACGCCCCCGTTCTCCGCTGCCTGGGAGCGGCTCGATCTGGCCGTCGTCACCGCCACCGGCCCCGACGCCGTGCGGTTTGTCGACAACTTCGCCACGGCGGCGATCTCGATGTTGGAGGTCGGCCAGGGAACGGAGACTTTCTTCGCCGACGCTCGCGGGCAGGTACTGGCCCTCGCCACCGTGCTGCGAACGGCGACCGGCCTTGTGATCGTGGCGGCCCCCGGCGTCGGCCCGCTGCTGCGAGACCATCTCGAGCGGTACCACATTCGGGAATCGCTCACGCTGGCCGACGCCTCGGCCGACGTAGCGACGTTCCTGCTCACGGGAACTGCCGCAGCCGCACGGCTCGCGGAACTCGGGTGTGGCGAACTGCCACAGGCCGACGCAGCGCATGCCGAACACATGCTCACCGGCATCCCCGTGCGAATCATCCGGGTGACCGGCCGGGGCGCGGACGGTTTCTGGCTGCAGTCTGCGGCCGGCCTTGGGGATCAACTCGCAACAGCGCTGACAGCCGCACACCTTCCCCAAACTGAAGCCGACGAGCTCGAAGCGGCTCGAATCGAAGCTGGCTTTCCGCTGCCCGCGGACATCGTGGAGAGGACGCTGCCCCAGGAACTCGGCCGCGACGCTCGCGCGATCTCGTTGAATAAGGGCTGCTACCTCGGGCAGGAGACCGTGGCTCGGCTGGATGCCATGGGCCATGTGAACCGCAGGCTCGCGGTCGTGGCCCTCGAACGTGACCACCCGCCCGACCTGCCCGCCCGGGTACTGATGGACGATCAGCCGGTTGGGCTGCTGACATCCGCGGCATATTCCCATCGGCTCGGCTGCACGGTCGGCCTCGCCATCATTCAGACCCGCGGCCTGGCAGGCAGTTCGCTGCGCGTGGCTGCGGTGCCCGCGTGGATCGTGTCGATCGCAGGCCACCCTGAACTCGAGAGCCACCCATGACCGACGAATCAAGCATGCCCGAATCTGCTGCATCGCCTCCGCTCTTCACGGCCACGAGATTCCGCGTGGAGCGAGTCGCACAGCCCTGCAACGATGGCAGCGTGCGGGATCGCGAGATCGTCGTGCATCCCGGCGCCGTGGTGGTGATCCCGCTGGTCACGCCCGACACGGTCTGCCTCGTCGAGGTGCTGCGGGTGGCTGTGGGGGAGACGCTCCTCGAACTTCCGGCCGGCACGCTCGACCACGACGAACCGCCGCTCGCGACCGCCGCCCGGGAACTCGCCGAGGAAACCGGCTACCGGGCGGCCAGCATCGAACCAGCGGGTGAACTCTGGATGTCGCCGGGCATCCTCCGAGAACGGATGCATCTGTTCGTGGCCCGGGGACTCGCGGCCGGCTCCCAAGCACTCGAACCGGGCGAACTGATCACGACCCGAGTCGTGCCCTGGAGCGAGGCAGTGGCGATGTGTCTCGACGGCCGCATCCACGACGCCAAGAGCGTGGCGGGGATCCTGCTCCACGAGACCCGTCGCAGGATGAATGAAGCCTAGGAGACGTCGCTTCAGCCGCTCGGAACTGGGCTGGTCGGCGAGACGGGCTCGAGCGGCCGACGCTCCAAGAGAAACAGCACGCCGCCGAGCAGCCCGGCGAACACGGTGCACAAGCCCCAGAGCAGTGCGATCGCGACGCCGGTCTCGGATGGCACCCCATACGACCGCAGCAGGTATTCGAGAGCGTTTTCCCGGACTCCGAAGCCGCCGATGCTGATCGGCAGCACCATCGCCAGCGCCACGAGGGGCACCACCGAAAACCAGACGACGAGCGGTTGGTCCACCCCGAGGGCCCGCCCCACGAGTGCCACCGACACCGCGCCCCCCATCTGGACGACGAAACTCCAGGCGACGGCCGCCAGCACGAGCTCGGGCTGCTGGCGGTAGGGAAGGAGTCGGGCCACGAACTCCCGGCCGCCCGAACCCTCCGGGAGCCAGTCGTGGAGCCGGTCGAGGAGCAGGAGGCCGACCCGAAACGCGATGAGGGCGGCCACAAGCAAGACGGTGAACACGCCCGCCGCGGCCGCCAGACCCAGGCGATATTCGCGGGCGACCAAGGCGGTGCCGACGAGCACCCCGAGCGCCGAGAGGCCCGTCAGCCGATCGACCACCACCGAGCAGCCGGCCAAAAGCCGCAACGGCGCCGTGTGTGCAATCCGCACGGCCTTGATGACATCGCCGCCGATGCTCGAGGGGAGGCAGAGGCTGAAGAACATGCCCTCGAAAAAGCGACGCACGAAAAACGATCGCGGGTAATTGAACCCCAGCGGCCGGGCCAAGGCCGCCCACCGTACGCCAGCCACCGACTGGACGAGAATGGTCACTCCGACGGCGGCGACGAACCACCACCACTGGGCCCGCGAGATGATGCCGCCAAACCGTCCCCAGTCGACGTCCTTGAGGGCCCAGGCCATCAGGCCGACCGTGGCGGCGACGCGGGCGACGACACCGACCCAACCGGGCAGACCGCGGCGGGGTGCGGATCCAGGAAGGGCGTCGGTCATGGAAAACCTGCCGGGGGGCGAGCGAGAGAAATCGGCGGTACCCTAGCGGAAAATCGTCCCTCCTCCCAGCCGACATGCCCGAGCTTCACCTACCATTTGCGGCCGACCTGCCCGCCGTGCCCGAGTGGCTTGCCACCTGGCCGTGGGCCGAAGCGGCCGTGATCTTCTTCGGCTTCGCCTGGGGCAGCCTGCTCGGCAGTTTCATCAATGTCGTGGTGCATCGACTGCCGCTCGGGGAATCGGTCGCCGGTGAAGGGTCACGCTGCCCGCACTGCCGCTGCCCGATCCGAGCCCGCGACAATCTCCCGGTGATCGGCTGGTTGTTGCTCCGCGGGCGTTGCCGGTCGTGCGGAGCAGGGATCTCTCCTACATATCCGCTGGTGGAGGCTCTCTGCGGGCTGCTGGTCGCAACCCTGGCGGCATCGGAATTGGCCGCCGGGGGCCGCTGGCTCCCGGGGCCATCGACAGGTTTTCCCCAAGGGGTCGATCGACTTCTCCGCGGTGACTGGCAGTTGCTCGTGACCTGCTGCCTCCATGCCGGGGTGGTTCTGACCATCGTCACCTGGGCGCTCCTGGATCGGGCTGGCTGGAACTGCCCGCCCAGCTGGTTCATGGTGGCGGCGGGATTCGTGCTGGCGGCAGTCGCCGTCGTGCCCCCTGCCACGCCGCCGGGCCTGCTGCCGAGCGGCGGCGGATGGCCGGAAGGGCCGCCTGGGATTCAGCGAGTGGCGGCGAGCCTGGTCGGACTCGCGTTCGGCTGGATGCTGGCGCTGGCGGCGGACACCTGGTCGGTGCGGCTCGCACTCCCACTCCTCGGGAGCGTGCTGGGCTGGCAGACGCTGACGGTTGTGGCGATTGCAACAGCACTGGCAGCGGAAATCGTGCGGATTTTCGCTCGCCATCGGCTCCCACCGGGGGAGGCCGGCCTTGGCCTGGCCTGTGCAGGCACGGCGGCGCTCGCCTGGCATGCGGCCGTGGTTGCCGTCTGGCAGCCGTGGGGGACGGCCCTTTAGGCCGTCCTTACAACTGGCTAAAACGATCCCGATTACGCAGCCCGAACAGTCTCCGGCCTGGAACTTTTTTTCTTGTGGCTGAGAGCATGAAATCGGTTTCCGCGCGGGGTATGATGCAAGGGTTCTCCGCGGGAATTCTCCATGACGTTTCCTTCTCCGATCCTTCCGGTCGGTTCCGACCGCCCCGCCCCTGTGGCTCCCCAGCCGCAGCCACCGGCAGTCCAACCCCTCGCATCGGCCCAAGAGTCGGTTCCGGCCTCGGCCGCGACGTCTTCGGGCGGTCCACCTTCGTCGGCCCAGGCGATTCCCGAGGATGAAGGACTGATCGCCGGGTTTCTCCGCCGGCTCTCCGCCTTTGGCAACGACCTGCGGTCACCCGAGGAGGCGGTGCCATGGTTCGCGATCGCATCCCTGTCGGCGATGCTGATCTACAGCTACTGGCCAGGGTTGATGAATGCCCGCTCGAGCTGGGACAACCCCCAGTATCAGCATGGTTGGATCGTGCCCCTGTTCAGCGTGATCCTGCTCGTGTGGCGGCGGCAGCCGATCGGACCGGTGGCGATCTCGGCCCGGCTGACCGGCTTCGCGATTCTCGCAGCGACGTTCCTGATCCGGTTGTTCTGCGCGAAGTACCGGATCGTCACCTTCGACATGTACACCTTCGTGCCCGCGATCCTCGGGGTGTTCCTCGTCGCGGGCGGCTGGAGCGCGTTCCGCTGGGCGGGGGCGCCGCTGGCGCTCTTGATCTTCATGTATCCTCTGCCCGACGAGGCCCAGCGGTACATCACCGGCCCGCTTCAGACCTTCAATACGATGGTCGCCACATTCGTTCTCCAGACGCTCGGCTTCGATGCTTTTCGCGACGGCAACCTGATTCGGCTCGGCCAGGAACACGTCATGAACGTGGTCGATGCCTGCGCGGGCCTGAAGATGCTCACGATTTTCGTCTGGTTGGCGGCTGTGGTGATCGTGGTCGGCGGATTGAACTGGTGGGAGAACCTCGTCATCGGCCTGAGCGCGATTCCGATTGCGATCATCGCCAACGCGATGCGGATCACGACGGCTGGCATGCTCTACGGGGTGTCGGCAGAAGTGGCCGAGAACTTCCACGACAGCACCCCGGCGGCCCTCTTGATGATGGGGCTGGCGGTCGGACTCATCATGCTGGAGATCCAATTGCTCTCCCACGTGATCGTGAGCGACGAGTTCCAGCCGGCCTTCGTGCCGGCAGCCCCTGCCACGGCCGGGGCAGGCGGAGCCCGCCGACCGGCCCAGCCAGCAGGATTCCCTGTGATCCCGGGTTTTGGCCCTCCCGGGGGCCGGGCGGAATCTGGCGAAAAAGCAGGTTAGACTAAGGAACTGGCGGCAAGGCACCCCTGAGCCCGACCGGCCCCCCACCCGCGGAGGCCTCGGTTCGGCATGACATGGTAACCATGAGCGAGCAGAACGCATTCACGGACGGCTCCGGGCCCACTACGACGGCCACGGCAGAATCTCACGGCGGCATGCTGGCGCCGATTCGCGACACCTCGCTGACGACCTATACAGGTTCGCAGGGTGGAGGCACCTACTCGCAGCCGGGCTCCGACCCGCTGGCCGGTGGCATCGACTATCGCCGTGTCTGGCATGCCTTCCGGCGCCGCTGGATTCCGGCGACCGTGCTGGCCCTCACGCTCGGCACGCTGGCCGGAATCCTGACCTGGGTCTTTCTGCCCAAAGGCTTCGAGGCGGTCGCGTGGCTCCGCGTCCGCGACAAGTCGGGCATGTTCGGCGCCGGTATGGGCCGTGACAACGCCGAGTACGAGGCCTATCGCAAGACGCAGGTGCAGCTGATCAAGAGTCCGCTCGTGCTGATGGCGGCGCTCCGCCGCCCGGGTGTCGACAACCTGTCGGTCTTCGATGGCGAGAATGACAAGGTCGGCTGGTTGATGAAAAACGTGCAGGTTTCTGCACCGATGGAGTCGGAAGTCATCCAGATTCGCCTCCGCGGGGAAGACCCCCAGGAGGTGACCGACATCGTCAACGCCGTCACCAACTCCTATCTCAACGACGTGGTCAACAAGGAGAAGGCAGAACGGCTCCAGAAACGCGACACCCTGGAGAAGAAGTACAAGGAAAACATGGCGGAAGTCCGCAGCCGCCTCGACACCTACAACAACCTCGCCAGGTCGCTGGGCACGACCGACAGCGAAGAGGTGGCAACCCAGCGGGCGCTCCTGCTCGACCACCTCGGCACGCTGCGTTCCCAACAGACGTCGCTCCAGCAGCAGCTCTCGATGATCGACGCCGAATTGGCCGTCATGGACGCCAAGGCCCGGGGCGAGATCACGCTCGAGCAGTCGGTGCCCGAGGAGATGGTCGATGCGATGGTGCTCCGTGACCCGCAGTTCGTGGAACTCCGCGACCGGCTCGCCGGGATCGAGGAGGCGATCGTCTTTCAAGCCCAGCGAAGCGCCCGCGGCGGCAACGACCCGGCCGTGAAGAAACTCCAGGACATGCGGAACAGCCTGCTGGTGCGAATGGAGCAGCGGCGGGAGGAACTCAAGCCGCAGATCATCACCCAGTTGGCGATGGATGTCGCCGCGCGGCGAAGCGGGGCGGCGGCCGAGAGCCCGGTGATCCTGCGGATGCGGCGGGAGATCATGGCCCGCCAGCTCGACGAGACCACCAAGGATTTCGACAAGGTGGCCGACGAGGTGAAGCTGCTCGGCCAGGCCAACGCCGACCTGATGGCGCGGAAGCAGGAAATCGAGCAGCTAATGAAGGTCACCGACGACATGGGCATGCAGCTCAATGCCACCGAGATCGACATCTCGATGCCCAACCGCGTCGAACTGATCGAAGAGGCGAGCAAGCCGGAGGGCAGCGACGAACTCTTCCGCACGATGCTCACGGCGCTGGCCGGCATCGCCGGGCTCGTGCTTGGCGGCGGCTCGGTGGTCGCCCTGGAGTACGTCCAAGACCGGCTCAGCACGTCAGATGAGCCGAGCCAGCGACTCGGCCTGCGGGTGCTGGGAACGGTGCCGAAGATCACGCGGCGGGTGAATCCCGCCCATGTGGCCGAGTGCGTCGATTCGGTGCGGGCGGTCATCATGCAGTCGGGGCTGGCCCCCAAGATGATCCTCGTCACGAGCGCCGTCGAGCACGAGGGGAAGACCACCCTGGCCTCCCAGCTGGCGGCCAGCATCGCCCGATCGGGGAAGAGAACGCTGCTGCTCGACGGCGATCTGCGGCATCCCAACGTTCACCTCGCCCTGGGCCTCGACCTGCGAAACGGCCTGCCGGAACTCCTCCGGGGC
Source organism: uncultured Candidatus Kuenenia sp. (assembly GCA_964453165.1). Taxonomy (GTDB): domain Bacteria; phylum Planctomycetota; class Planctomycetia; order Pirellulales; family UBA1268; genus QWPN01. Next base: position 16,455 of record CAYVNX010000021.1, read on the forward strand.
GAGGTGACGCCCGACGAAGCCGTGCAACCGACCGGTGTCGAGGGGCTGTTTGCGATCACCGGCGGCAATTGCGACTACGCCGCGATCACGGCCCTCGGCCGGCCCGAAACCGTGCCCCTGATCAAGAGTTTCCGTGACTCGTTCGACGAGGTGGTGATCGATGCCGGACCGGTACTCGCCTTCGCCGACGTGCTGCTTCTCGGGCAGCAGAGCGACGTGGCGATCCTGGCCACGATGCGAGACGTCAGCCGGGTGCCGCAGGTGGCCACCGCCATGGACAAGCTGCGGGGCGTGGGAGTGCGGGTGCTCGGAGCGGTGGTCAACGGCGTAGACGACACGGCGGCCCGACGAAAGTACAACTCGCCCCTGCCCGGCTGAGGCCGGGCTGACGGCGCGGCCCAACAGGGAGAACGAGCGTGCGGAACTCAGGGATGCATCTGGCGACGTTCGGCGCGGCCGCGGCGCTCTTGATCGGTGTCACGCTCGTGCAAGGAGGCTTCACGGAGCGATGGGCCCCTGCCTCCCGCGACCGCATCGAACAGGCCGCCAAGCTGCTCGAGTCTCAGTTTCCCAAGAAGTTCAACGATTGGCAGGAGGAGCAGGTCCTGGAGAGCGACCCGAAGGAGCTCGACCGGGCCGGGGCGGTGGGCCACATTTCGCGGCTCTATCTCAATGGCCGTTCGAAGGCCCGCATTTCTGCTTTCGTCGTCTGCGCCCTGCCGCACGACGCCTCGGGCCACACCCCCGACCGGTGTTACCCGGGTGCTGGCTTCACCGTGGGCGAGAGCGAGCACCGGGTGACGATTCCGCTGGGCGACGGACGGAAGGTCGAGGCCTTCACCGGAACGTTCGTGAAGTCGGGCCAGACGCTTCGGATCTTCTGGACCTACGGGGTTCCCGGAGAGACACCCGATACGCCGTTCGAATGGATCGCCCCCACGATCGCTCGGATCGCGCTCAACGGAGAGCCCTTCGTGTACAAGCTCTATGCCATCGCGGATCAGACGCGGGTCGGCACCTCCCAGTCGATGCTCGAGTGTGAGACCTTCATCTCGCAGCTCGTGCCTGCCCTCGACGCTTCCCTGGCCGCCGGATTGAGCCCGGGCGACCTGCCTCCCGCCTCGGCTCCGGCTGCCAAGCCCGCTACCACCGACGCGGCACGGGTCGACTGAGGACGACGGCGGGGCTCCTTCTGATTCACGTTCCAGGCGCTTTCGTCAGGCCTTTACTGCTCCAGGTGTTCTCTCCTTCAGGTTGTTTATGGTAGCTCGCTCCAAACGCGCCCTCGTCACCGGCATCACGGGCCAGGATGGCTCTTATTTGGCCGAACTTCTCCTCGACAAGGGCTACGAGGTGCATGGCCTCGTCCGACGTTCGAGCACGTTCGGCACCCAGCGGATCGAGCACCTCTACCGAGACATCCACGAGATGGAGCGGCCGTTCGTGCTGCATCACGGCGATCTAGCCGACGGGAACGGGCTGGCCCGGCTGATCCGCGAGATCCGCCCCACCGAGGTCTACAACCTGGCGGCCCAGAGCCACGTGCGGGTCAGTTTCGACCAGCCCACTTACACCGCCGATGTGACGGCTGTCGGCGTGCTCCGACTCTTGGAGGCGATCCGCGATTTCCAGGATGCGGTCGGCTATCAAATCCGCTTCTACCAGGCGTCGTCGTCGGAGATGTACGGCAAGGTGGTGGAAACGCCCCAGCGAGAAACGACGCCTTTCTATCCCCGGAGCCCCTACGGCGTCGCCAAACTGTACGGGCACTGGATCACGGTCAACTATCGGGAGAGCTACGGGCTGCACGCCTCCTGCGGCATCCTCTTCAACCACGAGAGCCCGCGGCGGGGCGAGACCTTCGTGACCCGCAAGATCACGCGGGCTCTGGGCCGAATCAAGCTCGGGCTCCAGAAGAAGCTCTACCTCGGCAACCTCGACGCCCGCCGCGACTGGGGCTTCGCAGGCGACTACGTCGAGGCGATGTGGCTGATGCTCCAGCAGGAGGAACCAGACGACTACGTCGTCTCCACCGACGAGACGTTCTCGGTCCGTGAATTCTGCGAGAAGGCCTTCGGGCGGCTCGACCTCGACTACCGTGACTTCGTGGAAATCGACCCCCGGTACTTTCGGCCGGCCGAGGTCGACCTCCTGCTCGGCTCGTCGGAAAAGGCACGGGCCAAACTCGGCTGGCAGCCCCGCGTTTCCTTCGATGATCTGGTCGAGATGATGGTCGATGCCGACCTCGAACTCGCCCGCCGAGAGCAGGTGTTGCTCGACGCTGGCCACGCCACCGGAATGCCGCACGCCTGACCCCCTTCGGCAGTTCCGATGACTGACCTGACGACGAAACGGATCGTGGTGACCGGCGGTGCCGGGTTCCTGGGCCGCGCCGTGTGCCGTGTGCTGCGGGAGCGCGGCGTGGCCGATGAGCAGGTGTTCGTGCCCCGCCGCCGTGACTACGACCTCACGATCGAAGCCGAGGTGGTGCGGCTCTACGAGACGGCCCGGCCAGACGTCGTGATTCATCTGGCTGCCGAAGTGGGTGGCATCGGGGCCAACATGGCCCACCCCGGCCGGTTCTTCTTCGCCAACATGGCGATGGGGCTGCATCTGGTCGAACATGCCCGCCGGAACAAACTCGAGAAGTTCGTGCACACCGGCACGGTCTGTGCCTACCCGAAATTCGCCCCGATCCCGTTCCGCGAGGAGGACATCTGGAACGGCTATCCGGAGGAGACCAACGCCCCCTACGGCGTGGCCAAGAAGGCCCTGTTCGTGATGCTCGATGGCTACCGCCGTGAGTATGACCTCGAGTCGGCCGTGGTGGTCCCGGTGAATCTGTACGGCCCGGGTGACAACTTCGATCCTGCCTCAAGCCACGTGATCCCCGCGCTCGTCCGCAAGTGTGAGGAGGCCCGACTGGCCGGAGCCGACGACGTGGTCTGCTGGGGCACGGGGGCCGCGACCCGCGAGTTTCTTTACGTCGATGATGCCGCTGAAGGGATCGTGCGGGCCGCCGAGGTGATGACCGAGCCCGTTCCGATCAACCTGGGCGGCGGACAGGAGATCTCGATTCGTGACCTCGTGACCAAGATCGCGGCCGCCTGTGGCTACACCGGCAGGATCGTCTGGGACGCGAGCAAGCCCGACGGCCAGCCCCGCCGCGCACTCGACATCTCCCGCGGTCGGGAACTACTGGACTGGACGCCGCGGCAGGACTTCGACACCGGACTCGCCAACACGGTCGCCTGGTGGCGAACCCAGGGCTGAACGGAGCCGGAATCCCAACGACATCAGGCCGGTTCGAGCGATCCGTGGCCGAGGACGAACTTGCGGGTGCCGGCCGGGCCGTCGAAGTAGACGGTGCCCAGCGACCGTGGGCCAACACCGGTGATCTTCGTCAGCACGCCCTCCCCATACTCGGGGTGCCGCACCCGTTGGCCTTCGGTGAAGCTCGGGGCCGCTTTGCCGCCGGCGAGACGCGCCGCCAGGTCGCTCGCCCGCTCGAGTCGGGCGGCGGGCTTCGCGGTCCGCGCGGCCGACGGCCGCGGTTCCCGGCCCTCGTCCAACTGCTCCCGCTCAAAGGCGAGCCCATCGGGACGGAAGACCTTGAGCCGCGGCTGCTCCGACACCACCTGGGCATATTCGTCGGTGTCTCCACCGGCGGCCGCGCGGGCGGCGTCACCAAAGGGGTCGAATGCGGCCCGGGAGCCGGCCGCCGGCGCCTCCTCGCCACAGACCACCGTCTCGCTGCCGGTCATCTCGGCGAGAAATACGCTCGGGGCCGAGATCCGGCGGGTACCGCGGTAATCCCGCATCCGTGCCGAACTTGCATGGGCCTGCTCACGAGCCCGGGTGATCCCCACGAAGACCAGCCGCCGCTCCTCCTCGAGTTGGTCGGGCCGGTCGATGCTCCGTTCGTGGGGCAGGATTCCGTCTTCCATCGCCACCAGATAGACCACCGGAAACTCGAGCCCCTTGGCCGCATGGAAGGTCATGAGGGCGACCCGGTCGGTTCCGGCATCCCAGGCGTCGGCGTCGGCCACCAGCGCAGTGGTCTCGAGGAAACTACCGAGGGCGTCCGCCTCCGCGGCACCGCCCGTGTATGCGGCGGGGTCGGCAGCGAATGCCTCGTCGTGCTGCCGGGCCGCGGTGACGAGTTCCTCGACGTTTGCCAGCCGTTCCTGCCCCTCGTCGTCGTCGAGTTCCTCCTCGAGCATCCGCCGGTAGCCGGTCTTCTCAAGCAGGCTCTCGAGCAGGGTCGCCACGCTCGATTCCTGGCCGGCCGTCTCTCCGAGCGTGGCATGCAGGCCGGCGAATCCGGCCAACGCCAGGGCGGCCCGCTTCGGCAGACCCGGGATCCTGGAGGCGGCGGCCGCCGCCTCCAGTCGACTTATCCTTTGGTCATCGGCCCAGGCGGCCAGTCGGTCGAGGGATTGCCGGCCGATGCCGCGGGTCGGCACGTTGACGACACGGAGAAAGGCCTCGTCGTCCCGCGGATTGCGGAGCAGCCGGAGCCAGGCCACCACGTCGCGGATCTCGCGTCGCTTGAAGAACTCCAGACCCCGGATCAGCTGATACGGTACACCGGCCGTCCGCAGGGCGATCTCCAACGACCGCGACAAGGCTGCCGTGCGAAACAAGATGGCGAAGTCGCGCGGCAGCCGGCGGCCCGCGGTGACGTCGGCCGCGATCTCGGCCGCGATCCGCTCGGCTTCGTCCTGGCCCGACGCATCGAGCACGATCCGAACGGGCTCGCCCGGCTGCGCATCGGTCACCAGCCGCTTCGGCTTGCGGCGGGAATTGTGGGCGATCAGCCGATCGGCCGTGCCGAGGATGTTGGCCGTGCTGCGGTAATTCTGCTCGAGCTTGACCACGGCGGCTGACGGATAGTCACGCTCGAATTCCAGAATGTTGCGGATGCTCGCACCCCGCCAGCCGTAGATCGCCTGGTCGGGGTCGCCCGTCACCGCCAGGTTCGGATGATCGAGCGACAGACCCCGGAGGATGCCGTATTGGACCGCATTGGTGTCTTGGTATTCGTCCACCAGGATGAATCGATGTCGGGCATCGAGCGTGGCCCGAAGCACGGGATCGTCGGCCAACAGCCGAGCGACGTGCACGAGCAGGTCGTCGAAATCGACCGCATTGGCCCGGAGCAGCATCTCTTGGTAGACGGGCCAGATCCGCCGGGCCACGTCGTCCACCGGCTTACCCCAACGGGGTTCGAACGACTCCGGGGTGAGCAGATCGTTCTTGGCCCGGGAGATCACTCCCGCCACCCGATCGACGGGCGTGTGCGTGAGGGAAAGACCGAGTTTCTTCGCCGCCCGCTTGAGCACGCCGGCCGAATCGTCGGGATCGAAGATCGAGTAGTCGCTCGTGAGCCCGACCTGCCGGGCGTGGCGGCGCAGGAGCCGGGCGGCGAAGCGGTGGAAGGTGCCCATCTCGACGTGCTGCGGGCCCACCAGCTCTCCGACGCGGCGACGCATCTCGTCGGCCGCCTTGTTGGTGAAGGTGAGGGCCACGATCGACGCTGCCGGCACGCCGGAGGCGATGAGATGGGCAATCCGATGGGTCACGACCCTGGTCTTGCCGCTGCCGGGACCTGCTAGCACCAGGAGCGGTCCCTCGACGTGGGTGGCGGCGGCCCGCTGGGAATGGTTGAGGGTGTCGAGTGAAGGCAAAAGCACGGCGTTTTTCCGTACACCAGCGGTCTGGGGGGCCAGGGCCGAGGTTGCTCCTCGTGTCCTGGCAGGCCCGGTCAACGTAGCCGGTTCCCCGAGGAATCGAGTATATTCCCGCCACATCGTTCCCGGTGGCCGTGTGCAACGGCCTGCCTGAAGGAGCCGACTCGCCCACACACCGCACGGGAGGGACCCCATGCCGAGAATTCCCTACAAAGACCTGACCCAATCGGATGAAATGGCCGAGAAGCTCGAGATGAGCACGGCCGAAATCGGACTCTCCGTCCGAACCACGAATTGCTTGGAGGAGCGGGGCATTTTCACGGTCCACGATCTTTTGAATTGCACCCGGGCCGACCTGCTCTCGATCTCCAACTTCGGTGAGAAGACGCTCGAGGAAGTATTCAAGGCCCTCGAGAAGATCGGGTTTTTTCGATCCCCCGGAGCGGAGGAAGAGCCGCCGCGACAGCCGGTCTCACAGGCATCGTAACGCGGCTCCGGTCAGTCTCGGAGTGCCGCGAGGAGCTGGCTCGTGAGGTTGCCGCGATTCTTCGCGAAGAAACGGGGCGATCGCCGGACCGGAGCGGAGGTCTGGGGCTCGGTTGGAGATGCCCTGTTCCACTCCATCCTGCTGGCTGCAGGACTCGTGTTCGCAGCCCTGCTCTTAACGGGAATGGCCGTGCCGGAGTGGCGGATCAACCATCACTTCCTCGAAGCGCGGGCGACCGTGGTCGGCAAGGGGCTCGCACGACGGGCCGACTCCGGTTCGACGACATCGACTTGGCAGCCGTGCCTGCGGTTGCGGTATCCGACCACGACCGGCCTCGCGGAGGCCTGGGCGGTTCGGGGCGACACCGCGGCCACTCGTTCCGTGGCCGCCAAACCTCTGGCTGACATTCCGCTCGGGAGTGAAATGGTCTGCTGGTACGATCCACAGGCTCCGGGCGTGGTCGTGTTGGAGCGTGGCTACAACTGGTGGATGTGGGCTCTGACCCTGCTTCTGCCGGGAGCTCTGATCGCCTTCGGGTGGGCCGGCGTCGGTCGGACGATCGCCACCTGGGGGAAGTCGGAGGAGCGGCAGGCCGCCCTCGGCAAACGGTCACCGCTCCAGAGCCGAAAGCCGGGGCTGGAGTCCTGCCCTGGGGTGCCTTCCTGCGACGATCTCGTGAATTCGCCCGGCACGATCCTCGCTTTCCGGCTCCCGATCGAGAGCGGTGAGAGTTGGAACCTCTTGGGGCTCGGGCTGTTCGCATTGCTCTGGAACGCCGTGCTGATCGTGCTCGCCGTCAACGCCGGATTCGACCTCATGGGAGGACGGATTGACTGGCTGCTATTGGCGATTCTGGTGCCGTTCCTGGCTGTCGGCATCGCCGGGGTCGCGGTCTTCGTTCGGGCTTTGGTTCTCGCCACAGCCGTGGGAACCACGCAGGTCGAAATCTCGGATCACCCGCTGCTGCCGGGCCACCGATACGAGGTGCTGCTCGGTCAGGGAGGCGCGGGGGTGTTCACAAACCTCGAGATGGCGGTCGAACTCGAGGAACAGGCGACCTTTCGTCAGGGCACCGATACCCGCACCGAGCGGGTCGTGGTCTGGCGGGCACCGCTCGGTTCATGGCCCGATGTCCAGCTGGCCCCTGGCACGCGGTTCGAAGGCCGGGCGGAGTTCCTGGTTCCAGTCACTGCGATGCACTCCTTCGCCTCCGAGCACAACAGCGTCACCTGGCGCGTGGTGATCCGCGGCCGCCCCTCCCGCTGGCCTTCCTTCATCCGCTCGTTTCCCGTGCTGATCTACCCGGCGGTCACGCCGCGCGGAAGGTCCGACCAGGAGGGAGCCTCATGACTACCGGTGAGCCAGGCCGGGGGCTGCCCGTCGTGACGGTGTTTTTCTGCACGGCCGACCGCATCTACGAGCCACTCGAATCGATCGACGTCCGTTACCAGCTCTCGCTTCCCGCTGGCAGCGGCCTGCGGGCCATCGAGCGTTCGGTGCTCTGGTACACGGAGGGCAAAGGGGAAGAGGATCTTGGCCTCCATTTCTTCGAGCGGCTGACCGATCGGGCAGCCGTGAACGCCGCAGCAGCCGGGGGCAACTTCTCCACCCGCCTGCCTGGGAGCCCGCTCTCATACGAAGGCCTGATCGTGAAGATCCGCTGGTGCGTCCGCATCCGGCTGTTCTTCGACGGCGGACGCGATTTCGTCTCGGAACATGTTTTCGACCTGGGGCGGATCCCCGCCGCGACATCGCCGCCCGTTTCATGAACACGACCCGCACGACCACGGCGACACCGCTGCCCCACCACATCGCCAATCCGTTCGCGACCCGTCATGTCCGGCCCGGGGTGATCCGGCCCCTGACCGCCACCGCCGCAAGCCGCGATGTGCCGGCCCTCGTTTCCGCGATCGAGGCCGCCGGCGGCAACGCCGCGATCGTCGGCCCGCACGGCACGGGGAAGTCCACGCTCCTCGTGGCGATCGCAGCGGAACTGACGGCCGACGACCGGTTGGCTGGACTCGTTCAAATCCGGAGCAGACGGGACTTCATGGCCGGTCTCCGGCTGGTCGGACAGGCCCGTCGGGGCTCAACCGCGTGCCTCGACGGCTGGGATCGCCTCGGCTGGGCGGGCCGGACCGGAGTGCGACTCCTGGCCCGGCTGCTCGGCTGTCGCCTGGTGGTCACGAGCCACCGGCCGGCCTGCCTGGGCACGGCGGTGCTGACGGTGGCCTCGCTGCCGCTGCTCGAGGCGATCGTGGCCGCGCTTCCCGATCACGGCGGCCTGATCGAACCGGCCGACATCAGCGAGTCGTACACCCGACACGGCGGCAACCTCCGCGAATCACTGGCGGACCTCTACGACAAGTTCGAGCACCGGGCCCGCCAGCCGCACCGATCCTGACGGGTCTGCCGGTCGTAGGGCGGAGGGCCGGAGAATTCATGATCCGGCCTGGTGGTTTTCTCACGCCCTCACCCCGCGGGGCGACCTAGGGTTGCGTGATGCGACCTGAACCGGACGTGGCTTTCCGGACGGAACGTCGGATCAGCGAGGAGACCGAGATGAACGTGCGTCGGATGGCTGTTGGACTGCTGGTGGCCGGATGCTGCGGCCTGGCCCCTGCCCGGTCTGCCGAAGCCCAGTGCTGCCTGGATGGCCTGTTCTCCGGCTGCCTGGCGGGTTGCAAGAAGCCGCCGGTCTATGCCGTCGCCCCGGTCGCCCCCGTCGCAGCGCCGATCATGGCGCCGGTCGCCCCCGTCGCGGTGGCAGCGCCTCCTCCCCCGGTCATGGTGCCCGTCCAACAGACGAGCTACGTGCCGGAAACCACCTACCGAACCGAATACAAGTGCGTGCCGGTCACCACCTACAAGCCCTCCTGTGAGATTGATCCCTGCACGGGCTGCGCGATGGAATGCATGGAGCCGGTCACGCAGTATGTCCAGCAACCGGTGAGCGTGCCGGTGACCCAGTATCGGGCCGTCACGACCACGAAGTACGTGCAAATGCAGCCTGGCTACGCGCCGCAGGGCTATCCGGCAGCTTCGGCCGTACCGGCCCCGGCGGCTGCCATGGCCCCGGCGGCGAGCCCTTTCGCCGCGGTGCAGACGACGCCGCAGGCCTGGGGAGCCGCAGGTGCCGACGTCTCGCGTCAGCCGCTCCCCGGCGTAATGGCCCCAACTCTCCCGCCGGCGTCCGCGCCTCCGGCCACGACGTATCAATATTCGCAGCCCGCGCCGGCAGCGACAATCGTGCCGCAGTCCGGAGTGACCGCTTCCTCCGCCCAGCAACTAGCACCCCTCCAGCCGACCCCGCCTCCAGCCTTCGCGCCCGCTCCTTCGCTCAAGCCGATTCCGGAAATGCCGCGGGCAGTCCAGCCGGCAGGACCGGCCGGCTCGAGCGGGCAGCCCCTCGGGCTCGGCACCGCCACTCCGGGCATGAACGGTTCGAATCCCGGCCTTGGTGCTCCCAGTCCAGCGGCCGGTCAGGAGGATACCGGCCGCAGTGGCATGCCCACGTTGCCGGGTACGGGCCCAGGGGCCGCGACCGGCGCCTTCCCGCGGCTGCTTGCCCCCACCAGCCACACCACCTCCTGGCAGCCTTCCCGGCCGGCTCCGAGTGGGGTTCAATACCCGACTGCAGCCCTGCCGGCCTGGCGCGGCCAGCGATGATCCGGCTTCCCGCGGGAGCCGGGACGATCCCGACACCCAAGGGGAGCGATGCGTGACCAATGCCGACATTGCAGCCGCGTTCGAACATGTCGCCGATCTGCTGGAATACCGAGGCGACAACGTGTTCCGGGTGCGGGCCTACCGCACCGCCGCCCGGACCATCGCTGGCCTGGTCGAGTCGCTGAAGACCGTCCGTGACGATCCCGGGCGATCGCTGACCGACCTGGACGGCGTGGGGGCCGACCTCGCCGCCAAGATCAACCAACTGCTCGACACCGGCCGGCTGCCGCTCCTCGAGGAACTCGAGCGGGAAGTGCCGGCGGCAGTCTTCGATCTGATGCGGGTGCCGGGACTCGGACCCAAGAAGGTCAAGGCCCTGGTGGATTCGCTCGGGATCGATTCACTCGCGACGCTCGAATCGGCCTGCCGAGAGGGCAAGGTTCGCGGCATCAAGGGTTTCGGCCCCAAGACTGAAGCTACGATCCTGGAAAACCTTGCCTTCGCCCGGGACCCGGATCGTGCCCGACTCCTCTGGAGCGAGGCCGATGCGATCGCCGGCCAACTCGTTGGCTGGCTGGCTGCCTCGCCGGCCGTGCGGCGAATCGAGTCGGCAGGTAGCCTCCGACGGGGCCAGGAGACGGTCGGCGACCTTGATCTGCTCGTCGAGAGCGGTGATCCCGTGGCCGTGATGGACCGGCTCGTGGCCTGGCCCGAGACGGCCGACGTCCTCCTGCGAGGTGAGACGAAGACAAGCATCCGCGGACCGCGGGGAGTGCAGGTCGATCTCCGAGTCGTGGCCGACCAGTCGTTCGGAGCCGCACTGCAGTACTTCACTGGCTCGAAGGAGCACAACGTGCGGCTTCGCGGCCGCGCCCGTGATCGAGGGCTCTCGATCAACGAGTATGGCGTGTACGCGCTGGCGGCTGACGGAGCCGCCGCCGGCCCCTCCCTCGCCGGCCGCGAAGAGGCCGATGTCTACGGAGCGGTGGGGCTCCCCTGGATTCCACCCGAGCTTCGCGAGGGCCGTGACGAGTTTCTTCTCGCGGAGCAAGGCCGGCTGCCAGAGTTGATCACTCTGGCCGACATCCGCGGCGATCTCCACATGCACACCACGGCCACCGATGGCGAAGACACGCTGGCCGTCATGGTGCGGGCCGCGATCGACCGCGGCCTCGGCTACGTGGCGATCACCGACCACGGCCAGCGGGTCACGATGGCGAGAGGACTCGACGAACACCGGTTGCTCAAGCAATGGGACGAAATCGACCGCCTCAACGCCTCGCTCGCCGTAGACGGGCAGCCTCCGATCGTCGTCCTAAAGGGGATCGAGGTCGACATGTTGGAAAAGGGAGGTCTCGACCTGCCCGACACCATCCTCGCCCGGGCCGACTGGGTCGTGGCCAGCCTCCATTACGGCCAGAACCAGCCCCGCGACCGGATCACCGCCAGGATCCGCGAGGCGATCGAGAATCCGCACGTCTCGGTGATCGGACACCCGACCGGCCGACTGATCAACCGCCGGCCCGCGTACGACGTCGATGTCGAGGCGATCATCGAAGCCGCGGCCCGCACGGGCACCTTCCTGGAGATCAACGCCAACCCCTGGCGGCTCGACCTCGACGACCGGCACGCCGCGGCCGCGAAGGCTGCCGGCGTCAAGCTCGTGATCTCCACCGACGCCCACTCGACGAAGGGTCTCGACGTGATGCGATGCGGCATTCTCCAAGCCCGCCGCGCCGGCCTCGAGGCCGGCGACGTCGCCAACACCCACAGCCTCGCCGACCTGAAAAAGCTTCTGAAACGTGGCTGAAAACGGTCACCTGATCCCAGCCACCTCATCCGGGTCACCAGGTCGGGGTTGCCCATGCCCCGAGAGCCGGCCTCGATAACCCGCGAATCCATGGATGGCGAAGCGCGGTTATCTCGGAGCGAGCGGAGCCAAGGATGGGCGGAGCGAGCGTCCGGCGACGAGGCACGCGCGATCCCGACCCCACCACCAACGCTGCCTCAGCCCCCTCACGGCGCGGCGTCTTTGACGCAGCGGAAGCCGATGTGGTTGGTGCCGCTCGAGACCTCGCCCTTTCCCCGGGTGCCCACGATGTAGCGGGAGCAATACTGGTCGCTGCAGAGATAGGAGCCACCGCGCTGGACCCGCTTGGGCTGGCCCGGCTCCTGGGGATCGAAACTCCGATCGGGACCGCGGGGATTCTCGACGGTGCCTTGACGGAAGTCGCGAGCGTAGGTGTCGGGTCGATACCAGTCGCTGCACCACTCCCAGACGTTGCCCGACATGTCGAACAGGCCGAAGCCGTTCGCCGGGTAGCGTTTCACTGGGGCGATTCCCGCAAAACCGTCTGCCGCCGTGTTCTCGAGCGGGAATCGTCCCTGCCAGGTGTTGGCCATCCAGATTCCAGAGGGCCGAAACTCGCTGCCCCAGGGATAGGGCTCACCAGCCGCGTTGCCGCGGGCGGCGCACTCCCATTCGGCCTCGGTCGGCAGCCGCTTGCCAGCCCACGAGGCGTAGGCAGCGGCGTCCTCGAAGGCAACGTGGACCACCGGCTCTTCGTCGCGGCCTTCGATCGAACTCTCCGGTCCGGCAGGGTGGCGCCAGTTCGCGCCGGGCACATAGGCCCACCATCGGAGATGGGCCATCCCGGTTCCGTCGCGGAGCGGCACGGTCCCGACAGGGGGCGTGAACACGATTGACCCCGCGACGAGACTCTCGGGCGGGGCACCGGGAAAATCCTCGGCCTTTGGCTCTCGCTCGGCGACGGTGACATAGCCGGTTGCCGACACGAACAAGGCGAACTGCCGATTCGTCACCTCGGTGGCGTCCATCCAAAAGCCTGGAAGCCGCACCCGATGAATCGGCCGGGCGTCCTGCATCGGATCGTTTCCACCGTGGGGCATGCGCCGCGGGTCGGCACAGCCCATCGAAAACTCACCCCCTGGAATCCATGCCATCCCGGTCGGAGTCTCGCCGGGCGGCTGCGGGTCGCCCGCGACGGTCGCTGTGAACTCAGCCTGGAGGCCCGGTTCCGCCACCGCGACCGACCCCAAGACCAGGCCGGCCGCCAAAAACGCGACACCACGCGACGGCCACGGCACGTGAATCATGCCTTGCTCCTGCGCGAGGGCGACTGCAAGCTTTGCCTGAGTTTCCGCCGACGGGCGACCGTCCACCAGCGGGCGAAGCTCGTCCGTGCCCGGTCCGCCAGGTGTTCCTCTCGTTCTGCGAGCCTGATCAGCAGCCGACGGGCGTGCCGCGAGTCCGCCTCACGAGCCCATCGACGACATCGCTCGGCGGCCGCACTGTGGTCGACGAAAGAACCGAGCGCCTCCTGCATTTCTTCGAGGACTGCAAGTCCCTTGGTGCGAACAGCCACTGGCAACCCCGGGGCCAACACCTCGAGCACGTAGCGGATTTTCTTGCCCGCGATCCGGAGTTGGTGCATCTCATCGGCATCCGTCAACTTGCGTTCAACCTGTCGGAAGAATCGCTGCAGCGGCGGGTGCAGGCCGCGACGGGCAAACGCGGCCAGCGACTCGTCGGTCTCCACCGACTCCATCCGCTTCCAGAGTTTCTTCACCCGCCCCGTCCAATCAGCCGAGTCCAATTTGCCGCGGAGTTTTTTCAAGGGTCGCCGCGACCGGTCGCGGTGCCTGGCAAGCCTCGTCAGAAGCTGCTGCCAATCCCGCGGGCTTCCCGTCGGCCGCGACTCCTTTGCGAGCCGATCGAGGAGCACGTCAATATCTCGAGTCTCCCCTGCCGTCCGCCGGATCCACCGAAGTCGCTTGGCAAACCACCTCGCATGCTTTGGTGGAACGAATTCTCCGAAAGCCTCCAGGGCCGCCAGGGTTCTTCGAGATGCCACCCGCACCTCATGCAGCCGCTTGGGGTCATGCCGCCTCTGGCAGACGGCCCGCAGCGCCTTCCCGACGGCGGTCAGTCGCGTCCGTAACTCCCGAGCAGCGACCTTGGATGCCGGGAGACGGCCGCCTTTGTTCAAGACCCAGTCCACCGCCGGCACCATCGTCGCCTCGCCGCCATCGCGGTCGTTCTTCCGAACGCTTCCGGCGGCATGCTCGCCACCGCGTTCGCACACTCTACGACGGGGCAGGGCGGCACGCCACAACCGCCCCCCGACGCATGGGGGCCACTCGTGGAATCAGCGCCCGCAGCCGAAAAACTCACGCATCCGGCCCGGGCTTCTCCAGGGTCGCGACGCTGGCCGCGCCGTCTCCACTGGCTTCCGCAGCCTCACCCTCAGCGGCTGTCTCGAGGAGAGGGAATTGCCGAGTCAGCAGACTCTCGCGATCGAGCCTGAGTGCATCGAGTGCCTCCGGCCGCACCCGCACCTCGGCCGACTGAAAGGTGTTGAAGCCGGTTCCTGCCGGAATAAGGTGCCCAAGGATCACGTTCTCCTTCAGGCCGACGAGGTTGTCCGTCTTGCCGGCCAGGGCCGCCTCGGTGAGCACCTTGGTCGTCTCCTGGAAACTGGCAGCGGAGATAAAGCTCGAACTCTGCACGCTCGCCTTGGTGATCCCGAGCAATTGGGTGCTGGCCGTCGCGGCCTTCGGCGACGTGCCCCGGGCCGGAGTGCCGCCGAGCACCTCGATCTGGGCGTTGGTATGGTTGAACACGTCCTTGGGGACGATGCTGCACTCGGCAAACTCACTGTCACCCTTCTCGGTGATCCGCAGGCAGTCGCCAAGCCGCTCGTTGGCCTGCCGGAACTCGAACTTGTCGAGCACGCTCCCGGGAAGCAGCGTCGTATCACCGACGGTCTCGATCTTCACCTTGCGCAGCATCTGCGAGACGATGATCTCGATGTGCTTGTCGTCAATATCCACGCGCTGGCTGCGGTAGACGTTCTGGATTTCACGGACGAGATACTGCTGCACTGCCTCCTCGCCGGAAATCCGCAGGATGTCGTGCGGCACGAGCGGCCCGTCCACGAGCGCCTCGCCTGCCCGGACGTAGTCTCCCGGATGCACCCGGAGATGCTTTCCGTGCGTCACAAGATGCTCGTGCTCGATCCCACTCTCGTTGCGGACGATGATCGAACGCTTGCCGCGACGCTTCTCCTTGCTGATTTCGACCTTGCCGTCGCTCTCGGCCATGATTGCCGGATCCTTCGGCTTCCGAGCTTCGAAAATCTCCGTGACCCGCGGCAGACCGCCCGTAATGTCCTGGGTACCGCTGGCTTCACGCGGGGTCTTCGCGAGCACGTGACCGGCCTTCACCACCTCGCCCGGCGAGACCTCGATATAGGCCTTTTCGGGCAGGTAGTAGAACTCCTGGATCTGGCCGCTCTCGTCCTCGATCACAATCTGCGGGTGGTAGACACCCTTGTGCTCCATCACCATCCGCCGCAAGTGACCGCTCGGATCCTTCTCGATCCGGAGCGTTTCGCCCTCAACAACGTCCTCGTAACGAACCTTGCCTGCGACTTCCGCCAGGATCGGGATCGAATGGGGATCCCACTGGACCAGGACGGTGCCCGGCTTGACGTCTTGGTTTTCAATTACCTTGAGGATCGCACCAGCCGGAATCTCGAACTTCTCCAGTTCATGCCCCTTGGCGTCAACGATCGCGATTTCGCAATTCCGTGCGAGGACGATCGACTCGCCCTGCTCATTCTGCACCGTCCGCAGACGGGTGAACTTCACCGTGCCGGCCCGCTTCGACTTGTATTCGCTTTCCTCGATCGCCCGCTGTCCGACACCGCCGATGTGGAAGGTTCGCATAGTGAGCTGCGTACCGGGCTCACCAATGCTCTGGGCGGCGATGATTCCCACGGCCATGCCCTCCTCCACGAGCGATCCCGTGGACAGATCCATGCCGTAACAGAGGCGACAGACGCCAAGCGGCGCCTCGCAGGTCAGCGGACTCCGGACCTGGATTTTCTCGAGGCCGAGTTCCTCGATCTGGCTGGCCACGGTGCGATCGATCAGGGCGTCTTCGTGAACGATCACCTCGTTCGTCTTTGGATTGACGATGTTCGACCGGCTGACGCGGCCCCGGATGCTGTCGGCCAGGCTCACGTCGACCTTCTCGCCCCGGTAGATCACGGTCTTCGTAATGCCCTGGGTCGTTCCGCAGTCGTGCATGGTCACCACGACGTTTTGGGCCACGTCCGCCAACTTGCGGGTGAGATACCCCGAGTCGGCCGTCTTGAGTGCCGTGTCAGCCAGACCCTTTCGGGCACCGTGGGTCGAGCTGAAATACTCGAGCACCGTCAGCCCCTCGCGGAAATTCGCTTTGATGGGCGTCTCGATGATCTTGCCTGACGGCTTCGCCATCAGACCGCGCATCCCCGCCAACTGCCGAATCTGCTCGACGCCACCGCGGGCACCGGATTGGGCCATCAACTGGATCGGGTTAACGTAGCCGCTCCGACGATTCTCCTTCTCGTCGGTGTCCTGCTCCAGCTCGGCCATCATCTCCTTGGTGATCTGCTCGCGGGCGTGCGTCCACGCGTCGAGCACCGAGTTGTACCGCTCGCCGTCGGTGATCACGCCCTTCTGATACCGCTTGAGGATTTTCATCACTTCCTTCTCGGCATCGGCGATGATCCGCGTCTTGCTCGTCGGCGTGATCAGGTCGTCGGTGGCGAAGGACAGGCCGCTCTTCGTACTCCAACTGAAGCCGACCCGATTCATGTCGTCGAGCAGGTCGATCGTGCTCCGCCGCCCCAGGGTCTGATAGCAGTCGGAGATCACCCGAGCCAACTCGCCCGACTTCATCGGGATGTTGTAGAAGAGCATCGGGTCGGGAAGAATCGAATTGAAGAGCACCCGGCCGGCCGTGGTTTCGATCACCGCCCCGGGCTTCGACTGCACCTCCGCATCGGTCTTGAGCCGCCTGGTCGCCGGCAGCCGAACCTTGATCTTGGCGTGCGTCTCGACCTTGCCCAGCCCGTGAGCCAACTCGACCTCGGCGAAATCCTTGAACAGCATCCCCTCGCCCTTGCGGCCGGGAAGTGCCATCGTGAGGTAGTAGCAGCCCATCACCACGTCCTGCGATGGCGAGATGATCGGGTTGCCGTTGGCAGGGCTGAAGATGTTGTTGGTTGCCAACATCAGGGTATGCGCCTCGACCTGCGCCTCGATCGAGAGCGGCAGATGCACGGCCATCTGGTCGCCGT
>CAYVNX010000022.1:0-33097 GCA_964453165.1 uncultured Candidatus Kuenenia sp.
TTCTCCGTGATCATCACCCCCGTCCCGGAACCATCCACCTGCGCGATCGCCCTCGGCGGCCTCGCCTGCGGCGGTGGCGTGCTGTGGCGGCGACGAAAGCGTGGCGGACGGCGCCGCGCTACGCCGCGGCGTGATCGGGGGTGAGAGTACGGCCGGGCGCCGCGGGTCAATGGGCGGGCATCCCGATCCATACCGGCACCGTGGCCTTCGGTCCCCAGCCGTTGGCCTCACGAACTTCGACTTCGGTGAGCCGGGGATCGCGGAGGTAGACGTAGTAGGCGTCGTCGCGTTCGAACAGGTCGCCTGTGCCGTCGGCGCGGTCGCTGATGACGAATGACGCCCCGAATCGCACGTGGAGATACCCTGGGAGCAGTTCGTCATAGGCCAGCGACGGCACCTCAAAGGCGACCGGTATCATGGTGCGGCCTGCGGCGACCGTGCGGATCGCCGGGGCGGCTTCGGCAGCGGGCTCCAGCGGGACCGACTCCCAGCGGCCATCCCGCTGGATCGCCACATCGACGCGGGGGCCGAGCACGTGGAGTGGCCGGGCGGGCCGGAAGTTCTCCAAGAAGAGGGTCGCCCGGCAGCGGAAGCCGTCCGTCACGGCGACGTCATCGAGATCGGCCCTGAGATCCTGCAAGGCCATCTCTTCGGCCAGCCGCCGCCGCACACGCACGGCCTCGACCCGGGCAGACTGCCGCCGTGCGACGAGGGCATCCACCAGCCCGACGGCTGCGATGGCGACGGCCGCGCCCGCAAGAAACGGGAGCCAGGCCCGCAGGCTGGTGGCGATGGAGAGGCTCGGACGGGCGGGAACCAGGGCTGCCGGTGGAGGTTCGAAGGCGTCGATCGCCGACGGCAGGAACGCCGTCGGCAGAACGGCGGCCATCCCAGCCGCTCCGAGGACTGGCCCGTCGGCCTCGCACCGGCCTCGTTCCATCCAGAGCCGCCGTGTGGCGACGGCTGCCACGGCTGGGTCGTGGGTGACCACCACGATCGTGGTGCGACCCCTCTCCGAGAGTTCGGCGAGCAGGCCGATCACTTCCCGGGCGGCTGCGGCATCGAGATCGGCGGTCGGTTCGTCGGCGAACACCAGGGCCGGCTCGCAGGCAAGGGCCCGAGCGACGGCTACCCGCCGTTGCTGCCCACCGGAGAGTTCGGCTGGGTAGGCGTCCCAGCGGTCGCTGAGTCCGACGCGGGCGAGGAGTTCCTCGACGCGGGCCGCAGCTGCAGCCGGGCAGCGGCCGGCCACGACCAGCGGGAGAAGCACGTTGTCGAAAGCCCGCAGGCCGGGGAGGAGTCCCGCATCTTGGAGCACGAGTCCAATCGCACCGGCGCGGGCGGCCTGGGTCTCCCGAGGAGAGAGCATCGGCCAGGAACGACCGCGGAGCCGAACCTCTCCGGCCGTCGGAAGGCAGAGCCCCGCCAGTGTGGCCAGCAGGGTGGACTTTCCCGATCCCGAGCGGCCCAGAATGGCCAGCGACTCGCCGTGCGCGAGGGTGAGGCTCACGCGGTCAACCGCGGTGATCGGCCCGCGGGGCGTCGGATAGACGACGCTGACGGCCACGGCCTCGAGGAGCGGAGGAGCGTTCATGTCGGATCACCCCGCAGCAACTCCCACGGGCGGCGCCTCGCCGCGACCCAGGCGGCGGAAGTGGCACCAGCGACCGCCGTGAGTGACACGGCGGCAACGCTCACCCCGGCGAACCCGGCCAGTTCCGCGACCGTCGGCAGGAGGAAGGGAACCCCGCGCCATTCGAGCCCGAAGCCGATCGTCCGCAGAAAGGTGGCGATCGTGATGGCGGCCACCGCGACACCCACCACTACGCCAGCGACGGCCGCGAGCGTCGCCTCGAGGGCGACGGCCGCCACCACATGACCGGGCGTCATCCCAAGCGCCAGCATCGTGCCCAGTTCCCGCCGTCGCTCGGCGAGCATGCCGGTGTAGGCCACCGCCACGAGCACCGCCGGCACGAGAAGCGACAAAGCAAGTCCTGCCAGCGAGCCGGCGACCAACGCCGCCAGCCCCTGACGGACTTCGATCTGACTCCCCGGCCCCGTGATCACCGTGACTTCGGGAACCGTGGCGGCGGCGAAGCGGAGGTCTTCCGGCCCGCGACCCCCCACCAGCCGCACCACCAGCCCGCTTGGCGAGGCCAGCGGATCGGCCGGGAACGGCTGCCCGTCCGCCGTCACCACGCCCCCGGCGGCAAGCAGCCTGGCCGTGACCGGTGTGATGAACATCGACCGCTCGAAGGGTCCGGCACCGGTGAGCCCGAGTCGGGCCTCGACGACCAGCTCCACGCCCTGAATCGAGAGTCGCTCGCCGACAGCCTCCGGCCGGCGTCCACCGACGATCGCGCCCCGGGAGGAGAGCCTGTCGGCCGCCGCGCCATCCACGACCCACGGGCCGACGGTGACGTCGCGGGCGGGATCGATCACGACCACGTCGATCGGCAGATGTCCGCCGATGTCGGCCACCTGCAGCGTCCGCTGCGGTGCCATGGCCGCGACGGACGGCAGCGCCGTGATTCGCCGCACCACCGCGTCGGTCAGGGTGAGGTTCGAGGGCTCGACGGAGAGCAGCGTCGGCGTGAGGTTGGCAGTGACCTCGGCCGGAAGCACGATGGCATCAGCCCCCAGCCGGGCCACGCTCCGCTCGAGCGAGCGGCCGAGCGCGGCGTGAAACACGAGCGATCCGAAGGCGGCCGCTGCCGCCAGGCCGATCCCGCCGGCGAGCAGAACCAGCCGCCCGGGTCGCCGGGTGACGTCGATCAGCACCATCCGGGACAGAAGCCCGAACGGCCGGAAGGCGGTCCTCCCGCTCATACCGTGCAGGAGCGGCTGTATTTCAATTGCTCGACCGTCGCGGGCACGATCACGCAGTCGTGATGGCCGCCGAAGTTCGGCATGTAGCCAACCTGCTCGAGCGTGTCCTGACGGAACACGAAGGCGCCCGACTCCATTCTCTGGAATCCGGAGAAGATGACGATCGCGTATTTCCCGTCATAGGTCGTGCAGGTGGTCTGGGCATCGACGCCGATGTTGCGGAATTTCTTGATGATCTTCCAGCTCCGCGTGTCCACCACCACCACGTCGGACTTCATCGGCTTGGGTCGCAGCACGGTGAAGAAGCACTTCGTGCCGTCGATCGAGTAGTTGAGGTGAAACGGTGAGGGGTATTCACCCTGCCACTCGGCATCCTTGATGAAGGTTCGACGCTTCCATTGGCGGGGATCGGGGTCGGAGGTGTCGAACACCGCCACGTTATTGGCCCGCAGGTTGTTCATGATGCAGAGGTGGCGACCGTCGGGATGGAACCCCGACTCGTGGATCGGGTTCCCGACCGCGGGCAGGTCGACCGTCCAGGTGTCGGGCGAGTTGGAAACCTTGACGAGCGGGAGGTTGTCCTCGCTGCCCTCGTTGGCCTGCAGAAAACAGACAGGCTCGAAATTCGTCCGATCGACGATGAACCCACCGCCGCACATTCGCAGCCCCATCAGGGAATAGCGGTTCTCGGGGTGGTGGAGGCAGAAGTCGAGTCCGGTCAGCCCGCGGGCATCGTTGCCCGGCACCTGGCCCCGCTCGACGCGGAGTTCCGCCATCGGGGCCATCTCGAAGTTGATCTTGTTGCCGTTCGTGCCCTCGAGGTCGTAGCGGCCCAGGTCGAGGCTGGGAGCGAGCCGCGTGAGCACGATCCGCCCCCCCTTCAACCAGGTTTCGCCCAAGCTGTCGGCTTTCGGCTGCCAGTCGGCGCGGAAGGCATTTTGGACCTTCGTCTTTTCGGTCCCCCGAGCCCGGGAGAAAAAAGCCACGATGTCCTTCTGTCCGTCGCCACAGGCGAATCCGGTCCCATCCGGAAACGGCACCGTGTGCACCCCCAGGCCAATGCCGGTCGTTTCGGCGATGTCTTCGAGCAGCTCCATCTGGCCGCTCTTGCCGTCATACCCCACGCGGTAGATGTGGTTGCCCTGCCCGGCCTGGCCGAGCATGCCGTTTTCCCTGATGCGGGTCTTGAGGCCATACATCAGGACGTTGTCGCCGCCCTGGGTGGAGTTGACGAACTCGAAGCCCTTGTACGGGTCGCCCGAGTCGGCCGGGAACGCTGCCAGGTGGTGCGAAATGGGACAGCTGTCGCCATAATTCCAATAGGAGATCCAAGCCAAGGTCTTCTGGGTCGCGAGATCGACCGCGTGGGTTCCGCCGCCGAGTTTCTGGGGCGTGAGGAGAATGAAGGGCCCGAGTTGCTCCCGCAGCCCTCCGGCGAGAGCGTCCTCCTCGATGCCCCCCGTGGCTGCGGCCGCGGCGAGAGCGTCGGGCGATCCCGGCCAGCCGGCCAGTCGGGCTGCCGTGGCGGTGGCTGCGGTCGCCAGCCCGATCCCGCCGTAGCGAAAGAGATTGCGGCGGGCGAGTTTGGCGGCGAAGGGGTTGGTCATGGCGATGCTTCCTCCGGATGAACGAGACGGGCGGAAGTGAGCGGGCAGCCGGCCATCGCGGCGCCCGGAAGACGTTCGAGCAGATCAGCCGAGAGAGCGACCTCGGGGCCCAGGCGGGCTGCGAGGTCGCGAAACCCCTGCCGCGAGATTCCGGGCCAGATCGCCTCGACCGAGCGATCGGGCCGCACGAGCGCGACGCATCCGGCCTTGGCGATCGACCACGCCGCCGCGAGGCGGCAGTCGCCTTCGACGAGCGTGGGAGTCGAGAGCTTCGTGTCTGCGAGAAAGGCGTCGGCCGCGGCAGCGTCGCCCTCGATCACGACCAGGCACGAGGCCGCGGTCGCCAACTGCGGGGCGGCCTCGGCCACCATCCGGGCGAATTCCCGGCTGCACTCGCAGTCGGCCTTGAGAAACACGACCACGCCTGGACGGTCGTCGGGCAGCACCTCGGCCGCGTAGCGTTCGGGAAGCCTGAGCCCCGTCGCTCCATTGAAGGCGTCCAGGTCGGCGGCGGGTGCGGCATGAAGGCTCGACCGCCGTGCGGGAGGCGGGGCCTGGCCGGCCGGTGGCCGCGACTGCAGAGCCAGGCTTCCGCCAGCCAACACGATCACGGTGGTCACGACCGCCAAGCCCGTTCGCATGGCATCAGCGTATCCGGCCAGCGTCTGGGGGCTCAACCGCAGTGGGGCGGACGACGACGGCGGGCGGTGTTCCGCCGGCTTCGCGCGCGAGCGGCGTCGCACGGGGTGACTTCCGCCAGCCGTTCATCCATACTCTGCGGCTCCTGCCGGCGGGGTTGGGTCGTCGGCGGCCACACACAGGGAGTTCCTCGATGTCGCGTTTCGAGTCTCGATTCTGGTTTGTCTGCCTCGCCGGACTGTTCGCCACCAACTCCGCCGTCACCTGCCGGGCCGAGGAGCCCGGCTTCACCTCGCTCTTCGACGGTGCGAGCCTGGCGGGCTGGAAGGCCAACGAACATCCCGAGAGCTGGAAGGTGGTCGATGGCGCGATCGTCTGCCACGGCGACCGCAGCCACCTCTTCTACGTGGGCGCCGATCCGGCCCACCCTGCCGACTTCAAGGACTTTCACTTCAAGGCGGAGGTCATGACCAGGCCGGGGGCGAATTCGGGCATCTTCTTCCACACCGCCTGGCAGAAGGAGGGCTGGCCGGCCAAGGGCTACGAGATGCAGGTCAACAATTCCCAGGGCGACCCGGTCCGCACCGGCAGCATCTACCATTTCGTGAAAAACTTCGAGCCGCCGGCCAAGGACGACACCTGGTTTACGCAGGAACTGATCGTGAAGGGCAAGACGATCCGGGTGATCGTCGACGGGAAGACGCTCTTCGAATACGTCGAGCCGGCGGGCGTGACGGGCGCGGCCCCGGGCGGCGGCGGTGATCACAAGCTCTCGTCGGGAACCTTCGCCCTCCAGGCCCACGATCCCGGCAGTGAAGTTCACTTCCGCAACATCCGCGTCAAGCGGCTGCCCTAGGCGACGCAGCGTCAGTCCAACGAATACGCGAGCAACGTCAGGCCGACGAGCGTGAAGTACACCAGCGGGAAAGCCCAGCGGCTGGTGCGGTCGATCGTCCGCGCCAGCCCCTGCTTCCCCTTCCGCACCAGCGTGTGGATCGTGAGGCTCTGCGGGATGGTGGCCGCCATCGTGAGAAACGAGATTAATAGCAGCATGTCGGTGAAGGTGAGGTAGGACATCCGCGGCATATTCTCGATCACCACGAACTGGTAGGCAACGATCGTGAGCACTCCGATGAACGAGACGTTGAGCCTGTCCGCGAGGGAGTCGATGTCGATCCAGAAGATCGACCAGATCACTGACACCAGCACGATCAGCGGAAACAACATCTCCCAGACGAGCTGCCAGCTCTGCCGCCTGAGGTGAACGGTGGTGACCAGGCGGGAGTGGAAGCTCGTTTCGCTTCCGGCGGTGACATACTGCTCGTCGGCCAGCATCTCGAGGTGCTCGAGATTCCAGCCCGCGACGTTGACGGTTTTTTCCCGCCGGGCGAAGTCGTCGGTCGAATCCGCGTAGTGCTCATCCACCTCGAAGACCACCTCGGTGGAATAGTTGCCCAGCGAGATCAACGACACCTTGAGATGCTGGGTGTCGAAGGGGAAGTCGCGGAGGTCCATCGGGGTTTCGAACTGCGCGCTCCGCATTTCGAGGTACCGCACCCGGCCGTCGGGATGAACGGTGATTTTCACTCCTTTCGTGTCGCCGCGGCCGACCTGGTTGACGAACACGAATTGCGGCCACCAGCCGGGAAAGACTTCGGCGAATTGGAATTCGCCCTGGTAGATTTTGACCGGCGTGCCCTCGGCCTGGGCATCGAAGGCCAACCGCGGGTCGCTCCAGCCCGCGACGATCACCACCTCGGCCGAAAACGACTCGTTGACGTCTTCGATGGCATTGATGTCGGCGATCATGATCCCGCAGGTGACCCGGGTCGGGCTGGCCGGCGGGTTGGGCATGCCGGCCTCGTAGGCCGATGCGGCGGCAGGCAGGAAGAGGGCGACGACCATCACCAGAAGACGGCCTCTCCACGTTGGGCTGGTGCGATTCATGCCGGGACGCTCGGTGCGGAAACGGGCCAACGATCCTAAGGGGATAGTTGGCGGGGTCGGAATCTGTCAATCTAGACACCCTCGAGAGAATCCCTTCGCCACAGGAGTTTCGCCGACAGCATGGATACCGCAGCCCGTGAGTTTCTCTCGCGCCTCCTCCACACCCCCAGCCCCTCGGGCTACGAGCAGCCGGTCCAGCGGCTCGTACGCGACTACCTGGCCGGGTTCGCCGACGAGGTGACCACCGATTCCCACGGCAACGTGGTGGGCCGCAAGGCGGGCGCGGGGACGACGCGGATGCTCCTGGCCGGCCACTGCGACCAGATTGGCCTGATCGTGCAGTTCATCGATTCCGACGGCTTCATATCGGTGCAGCCGATCGGAGGCTGGGATCCGATCCAGCTGATCGGCGCCCGCGTCACCATCTGGACGGCATCCGGCCCGGTGGCCGGCGTCATGAGCCGCAAGCCGATTCATCTGCTCACGGAAGAGGAGCGGAAGGTCGTGCCGAAGATGAAGGATCTCTGGATCGACATCGGGGCGACCGACAAGGCCGACTGCGAGAGCGTCGTGCGGATAGGCGATTGCATCACCCTGGAACTGAAGGCCCAGGATCTCCGCAATGGGCGGATGGCCTCGGTGGCGATGGACGACAAGATCGGCCTCTGGGTCGTGCTCGAGGCTTTCCGTCGGGCGGTGGCGGCTGGTCCCCTGCCCTGCCAGCTGTTCGTGGCCTCCACCGTCCAGGAGGAGATCGGGCTGCGGGGAGCCAAAACGAGTGCCCATGGCGTCGATCCCCAGGTGGCGATCGCGGTGGACGTCACCCATGCCACCGACTGCCCCACGATCGACAAGAAGTCCGAGGGCGATGTCGGTCTGGGCAAGGGGCCGGTGGTCTACCGCGGACCGAACATGAATCCCCACGTCGTCGACCGACTCGTGTCGGCGGGGTTGAGCCATGCAATTCCGGTCCAGCTTGCGGCGAGCGGCCGAGCCACGCCGACCGACGCCAACGCCCTGCAGATGACCCGGGCTGGCGTGGCAACGGGCCTCGTCAGCATCCCCAACCGCTACATGCACTCGGCCGTCGAGGTCGTTTCGCTCGATGACGCCGACCGGGCAGCCGGCCTCCTGGCCGCCTTCTGCCGCGGTCTCGAGGGCGACATCGACTGGGCGCCGGTGTAGCACCCGGCTGCCAAAACGGCATCGACGGGGCTGGCCTCGTCAGACGGCCGAGGTTTTTATCGGGGAAATCATGGTGTTTTCGGGGCCGGCTCGTTCTCGGCACGCGGGTTGCATTCCTGAGGGGCAACCCAGGGCGGGCCTGCCAAAACGGTTGCGGCACGTCCGGCTGATTCCGCACTCCGGAGGAGATTGACGTGGCGAAACAGATGGTGTTCGACGATGAGGCCCGCCAGCCGCTGCTTGCCGGCGTTTCGAAACTCGCCCGCGCGGTCAAGAGCACGCTTGGCCCCCGCGGTCGCAACGCGGTGCTCGACAAGGGCTGGGGCTCTCCCAAGGTGACCAAGGACGGCGTCACCGTGGCCGAAGACATCGACCTCGAAGATCCCTACGAGAATCTCGGCGCCCAGCTCGTCAAGGAAGCTGCGAGCAAGACCAACGACGTGGCCGGTGACGGCACCACCACCGCCACGGTGCTCGCCGAAGCGATCTTCCGTGAGGGTCTCAAGATGATCGCCGCGGGGGCCGACCCGATGGCGCTTTCCCGTGGAATTCACAAGGCGGTGGAGGCGATCGGCAAGTCGGTGCTCGCCGCTGCCACCAAGATCGACGAAAAGAACAAGAAGGAACTGACTCAGATCGCCACCATTGCCGGAAACAACGATCCGACCGTGGGCAACGTGCTCTCCGAGGCGTTTCTCAAGGTTGGCAAGGACGGCGTGATCACGGTCGAAGAGGGCAAACAGTCCGAGACGACCGTCGACGTGGTGGAAGGCATGCAGTTTGATCGGGGATACCTGTCGCCTCACTTCGTGACCGATGCCGACAGCCAGGTCTGCGAATATGAGAATCCCTACATCCTCGTCTTCGAGGACAAGATCTCGAGTGCCAAGAATCTCGTGCCGCTACTCGAGGCCGTGAGCAAGTCTGGCAAGCCCCTGGTCGTGATCGCCGAAGACGTCGATGGGGAGGCCCTGGCGACGCTTGTGGTCAACAAGCTTCGCGGGATCGTCCAGTCGGTCGCGGTGAAGGCACCCGGCTACGGGGATCGTCGCAAGGCAATGCTCGGCGACCTCGCCGTGCTGACCGGTGGCCAAGCGATCTTCAAGGATCTGGGCATCGCCCTCGATGGCGTCAAGCTCACCGATCTCGGTCGGGCCAAGAAGGTGATCGTGGAAGCGGAAAACACCACGATCGTCAGCGGGGCTGGCACCAAGGCCGCGATCGACGGCCGAGTGGCCCAGATTCGCGACGAGATCGGCAAGACCACGAGCGATTACGATCGCGAGAAACTCCAGGAGCGGCTCGCGAAACTCGCGGGTGGCGTCGCCCAGATCAATGTCGGGGCGGCTACCGAGACCGAGATGAAAGAGCGAAAGGCCCTGATCGACGATGCCAAGAGTGCCGTCCAGGCCGCCCTCGCCGAGGGAATCGTTCCCGGCGGTGGCGTGGCGCTGCTGCGGAGCGAGAAGGCGCTCGAGAAACTCGATGTCGAAGGCGACGAGAAACTGGGCGTCTCGATCGTTCGCAACTCGCTGAAGTATCCGCTGACCGCAATCGCCGAGAATGCCGGTGTCGACGGTTCGGTGGTCGTCAATCGCGTCCGGCAGATGAAGGGCAAGAACGACGGCTACGACGCCGACAAGGGCGAGTACTGCGACCTCGTGGCCGCGGGCGTGATCGACCCGGCCAAAGTGGTGCGAACGGCGTTGCAAAATGCCGCGAGCGTGGCGGCCCTCCTCCTCACGACCGACTCGCTGATCACCGAGATTCCCAAGGAAGAAGAGGAGGCGGGTGGCGACGGCCATGACCATCACGGAATGGGTGGCGGCATGGGTGGCATGGGTGGCATGGGCATGGGCGGAATGGGTGGCATGGGTGGCATGGGCGGCATGCCCGGCATGATGTGACCGGCCCGGCCGGATCAGATGTCAGTCTGCCGGTGAGACCGGCGGCCGATTCGGAACCAGTTTTTCTTTCACACTTTCATTCTTTGGAGACTGAAGCACGATGGCAGCCAAGAACCTCAAGATCCGTCCGCTCGACGACCGTGTGGTCGTGGAACCCGTCGAGGCCGAGGAGCGAACCGCCGGTGGAATCGTTCTCCCCGACTCCGCCAAGGAGAAGCCGCAGAGGGGCCATGTCGTGGCGCTCGGCCCGGGGCGGCTGCTCGAGAACGGGCAGCGGTCGCCGCTCGCCGTGTCGGTGGGCGATGAGGTGATCTACGGCAAATACTCGGGCAGCGACATCGAGGTCGATGGCCATGAGGTCAAGATCCTCCGCGAGAGCGACATCCTCGCGAAGGTGCTGTCCTGACCCGACGGCCGGGACATGGGTGATCGCGATTCGGGTCGAAGTGACTCGGATCGCTGGGTCGGTCGCGGGGAGCTGGAACGGCTCCCCGGATCGACGGCGTTGCCTCCGGCGACGCTCGATGAAACCGACTTGAGTCTTTCGCAACCAAGCTAGCAACGTCTTTCGAGGAGATCCTATCCGTGCCCAAGCAACTGATGTTCGACGATTCCGCCCGCGCCAAGCTGCTCAAAGGCGTTGAGAAGCTCGCCGGCGCTGTGGCAGTGACCATGGGGCCAACCGGCCGCAACGTCATCATCGACAAGTCGTTCGGCGGACCGACCGTCACCAAGGACGGCGTCACGGTGAGCAAGGAAGTCGATCTCGAAGATGCGTTCGAGAACATGGGAGCGAAGCTGGTCAACGAGGTCGCGTCGAAGACGTCCGACCTCGCCGGCGACGGTACCACCACGGCCACCGTGCTCGCTCGGGCGATCTTTCGCGAGGGCATCCGCAATGTGGCCGCCGGCAGCAATCCGACCGCCGTGCGGCGGGGTATTGAAAAGGGTGTCGCGGCGGCCGTCGAGCGGCTCGCCGGGCTGGCCCGGAAGGTGGAGCGACCGGAGGAGATCGCCCAGGTGGGCGCGATCAGCGCCAACAACGATCGGGCGATCGGCGACCTGCTCGCGTCGGCCCTGCAAAAGGTGGGCAAGGATGGCGTGATCACGGTCGAGGAGGGCAAGACCACCGAGACCGAGGTGCGTTTCGTCGACGGCATGCAGTTCGACAAGGGTTTTGTCTCCCCGTACTTCATCAACAAGCCGGCCGAGATGGAGTGCCAGCTCGAAGACGCTCTGATTCTCATTCACGAGAAGAAGATCTCGAGCCTCCGCGACCTGCTTCCCTTGCTGGAGAAGGTCGCGCAATCGGGCAAGCCGCTTCTGATCATCGCCGAAGACGTCGATGGTGACGCGTTGACGGCGTTGGTCGTCAACAAGCTCCAGGGCGTGCTCAAGGTCTGTGCCTCGAAGGCGCCCGGGTTCGGCGACCGACGCAAGGCGATGCTCGCCGACATCGCGACCCTGACGGGCGGCACCCTGATCAGCGAGGACCTGGGGCTCAAACTCGAGAGCCTCGACCTGTCGCACCTCGGCCGGGCCAAACGGATCACGGTCGATAAGAACGAGACCACGATCGTTCAAGGCGCGGGCAAGCAGGAGGCCGTGCAGGCCCGCGTGCAGCAGATTCGCTCCCAGATCGAGAGCACGGAGAGTGAGTATGACCGTGAGAAGCTCCAGGAGCGGCTCGCCAAGCTCACCGGTGGCGTGGCGATCGTCTCGGTCGGTGCCGGCACCGAGGCAGAGATGAAGCAGAAGAAGGCCCGAGTCGAAGACGCCCTGCACGCGACCCGCGCGGCGGTCGAGGAAGGGATCGTTCCCGGGGGCGGCGTGGCCCTGCTTCGCTGCCGCGAGGCGGTTGAGAAGGCCCGCTCCCAGGCCAAGGGCGACGAGAAGATCGGCGTCGACATCATCCTTCACGCCCTCGAGGCTCCGATTCGCCAGATCGCCGAAAACGGCGGCATCGATGGGGCCGTCGTGGCCGACGAGGTGCTGGGCAAGGATCTCAACATGGGCTACGACGCAAACAAGGGCGAGTACGTCGACATGCTCAAGGCGGGAATTATCGACCCGGTCAAGGTGGTTCGCGTGGCCCTCACGAATGCGGCGAGCATCTCGGGGCTGCTTCTGACCACCGAGGCGCTGGTGACGAATCTCGAGAAGGAAGACGCCAAAAAGCGGAAGATCGAAGGCAGCATCCGCTGAGCATCGGGGCGGGTCGCGCTCCGTGGTCCCGGTCATGCCTGATGGGTCCGCACGCCAATGGTCGACCAACGCTGTTATTACGAACTGCTGGGGGTCGATCGGCGGGCGACGTCTGCCGAGATCACGGCTGCCTACCGCAAGCTTGCCATTCGGTTTCATCCCGACAAGAACCCGGGCGACGCCGAGGCGGCGAGCCGCTTCAAGGAGGCCGCCCGGGCCTTCGAAGTGCTCTCCGATGACGACCTTCGGGCCCGCTATGACCGGTTCGGTCATGCGGGCGTCGAGGGGGGGAGACGCCACGACTTCAACGACATCTCGGACGTCTTCGAGGCATTCGGTGATCTGTTTGGCGGCGGGATGTTCGGCGAGGCCTTCGGTGGCGGCCGCCAGCGGGGCAATCGGCCGCGGAAGGGGCGGGATGTCTTCTGTCAGGTCACCCTCTCGCTAGTCGAGGCAGCCCGCGGCGCGACGAAGACGGTGGAGTTCGACCGCCATGAGACCTGTGCGTCGTGCGACGGCACCGGCGCGAAGGCGGGCACGAAGCCGCAGTCGTGCGACTACTGCGGGGGCCGGGGTCAAGTGATCCAGTCGGCCGGTGTGTTTCGCCTGCAGACGACCTGCCCGGCCTGCCGCGGGGCCGGATCGATCGTGCGGGAGCGTTGCCCTGCCTGCGGCGGCGAGGGCACCACGCAGGAGCACGTGGCCCGCAAGGTCACCATTCCCGCCGGCGTCGACCGGGACGTGCGGGTGCGGTTGGCCGGTGAGGGCGAGCCTGGCGGCAACGGTGGGCCGCCGGGTGATTGCTACTGCGTGATCGAGATCGAAGAGCATCCGTTTCTGGTTCGCGAAGGGCGGGATCTCCATTGCGAGGTGCCGGTGAGCTTCTCCCAGGCGGCGCTCGGGGCGACGGTCGAGGTGCCCACGCTCGACGGTCCCAAGCCTTTGGAGGTCGCCCGGGGTACGCAACCGGGCGATGTGGTCAAGATCCGTGGCCTGGGAATGCCCGAGGTCCGGGGCCGTGGGATCGGCGACCTCCATGTGCATGTGCATGTCGAGGTACCAAAGCAACTCTCTCCCCGAGCCGAGGAGTTGCTGCGGGAACTTGCGGACGAGGAGCACGCTGCCGTGAGCCCCAAGCGGTCGAGCTTTTTCAGTCGGCTTGCCGAGTACTTCTCGGCCAGGGAGACTGCGGAGACGGGTGGCAAGCGACAGTCAGAAGAGTCCGAGGAGACCTGAGTATGGCGGATGACGAACGGCGGGAGCAGATGGAGCAGGAGGCCGACAATGCCGCCGTTGTGGGGCAGACCGGGCAAGAGCCCGGGCGAGACGCTGGGGGGGATGCGGCCGAACTCCAGGACCGACTGCTGCGGGTGCAGGCCGAACTCGAGAACTATCGCAAGCGGGCTCGTCGGGAGTTCGACGAGGCCCAGCGGTATCGGGAGATCGATCTGTTGCGGGATCTCCTCCCGGTGCTCGACACCGTCCACCGGGCCATCGAGGCCGCAGAGAAAAGCGACGACATCGAGGGGCTGCGGGCCGGCTTTCGGATGACGGCTCAGCAGATCGAGAAACTGCTCGCCAGCCACGGCTGTGCGACGATCCCGACCGATGGCACGCCCTTCGACCCCACCGTCCACGATGCGATCCAGCAGATGACCGTGCCCGGGACGGCGGTCGGGACCGTGGTGGCGACGGCCAGCCGTGGCTACCGTCTCCACGACCGGGTGGTGCGACCGGCCCAGGTGATCGTGGCCAAGGAGGAGTGACGGCAATGCCCACGTACGATTACGTCTGCGACGGCTGTGGACACGCCTTCGAGCTGTTTCAGTCGATGACCGATTCCGTGAAGAAGACCTGCCCCGAATGCGGGAAGAAAAAGCTTCGGCGGCTGATCGGAGCCGGCGGGGCGATCGTGTTCAAGGGGTCGGGGTTCTACAAGACAGACTACCGGAGCGAGTCCTACAAGAAGGGCGCGGCAGCTGATTCCGGCGGCGGAAAGTCGGACGGCAAGAAAAGTGAAGGCGGCGGGTCGGGCTCCAAGGGGCCTTCGGGGGCCAAGGGATCGGGAGAGGGCTGAACCGATGCCCCGCTGTCCTGTCTGCGATGCGCCGGTTCAACTCGATGTGACGCCGACCGTCCCCTTTTGCAGCGATCGCTGCCGGCTCGTGGACCTCGGTCGCTGGCTCGATGAGTCCTATGGGGTGCCTGCGCCGCCTCCAGACGATGACGAAGAAGCCGACGCCGCCGACGACGAGGCCTGAGGCTGACGGCTTCGGGCGGCCCCGCGTATACTCCCGGCCCGCGGGGAGCGCCCCGCGTTCCTTTGACGCAGGTGAGCCATGCCGAACGATCGCGGTCCGACCGGGGGGATCGTCCACGAGATCCGCTGGAGCGACGCCCTGCCGTGGTGGATTCTGTTTCGCGCGGCCGGCGCGGCGTTCTCGCCGACGGTGATCATCCTGGCAGGGCTCGGTGCGGCCGCGATCTGGGCGGGCGGTTCGGTGGCCGATCGGCTGGGTTTCGAGTCGATCGCGATGCCCCTTCCGGCAGGGGCTCGTGCCGCGGATAGCCTTGCGCTGGCGGCTCCGGACGGCGGCCTGACCTCGGCCGTCGATCCCCTCCGGCCAAGCTCGTCCACCCTGCCGCTGATCGACGCCCTCGTGACCCGTTTGCCGGCCAGCGTATCCGCGGGGCTGCACCTGTTGGCCACGCCGTTTCGCCCGACCGCGACGCTCGCGGAGGTGGCTGCCGCAGCCGCGCGGATCGGCTGGTTTGTGCTCGTCTGGGCGATCTTCGGCACGGCGATCTCTCGGACGGTCGCCCTGAAGCTCGCCGGTGAAGAGCCGCCGGGACCGATCGGGGCGATTCTCTACGGCTCGCAGAAGTGGCCCCCTGCCCTCAACTCGGTCTTGTTCGTGCTCGTCGGGATCGCTGCCTTGAGCATTCCCGGAGCACTCCTGGGACTGGCCATGCGAACGGAGTGGGGCCTGGCCTTCGCCGCCGGGGTCTGGCCGTTGGTGCTGCTCGGTGCGGTCGTGCTGGCCATCCTGGCGATCGGTGTGGCGGCAGGGTGGCCGCTGATGGTGGCCGCGGTGGGCGTCGAACGGGGCGACAGCTTCCAGGCGATTTCGACTGCGTTTTCCTACCTCTATCAGCGGCCGTTGCACTACGCCTTCTACCTGCTCGTGGCGGGCTTGGTCGCGATTCCCTCGCTGGCCGTTGCCGGACTGTTTGCCGACGCCACGACCAGCCTGGCCATGTGGGCGGCAAGCTTCGGGATGGGACACGATCGTACGCAGACCGTACTCGACGGACTCTCCGGCGGCGGGCCGCTGGCCGAGACCTGGGCCCTTCAAGCCCTCCGTTTTTGGGGGCGGGGCGTCGCCAACCTGCTGGGCTCCTTCGGGTTCGGTTACTTCTGGGCGATCGCCACCGCCGCCTACCTCGTCCTGCGGCAGGACGTCGATGGCACGATGCTCGACGAGATCGTGCTCGAGGAGCCCGGTAGCCGAGACGAGCCGAAGACGTCAGCGGACGCCGGCTAGAGCGGGTTCGAGTTACGTGGAGCACCGGCTCGGGGGCGGCAAAAGTCTCGCCGCGGGCGAGGATACGCCCGGATTGCTCCGCGAGCGTTCGCCGACCCCCTCGCCTTCCGTCAACCATGGCGGATCGGCTCGGGCGGCGTGCCGTCAGCTCTGGGGGAGCCAGCGGCGCAAGAGGCCGGCAAATCCGCCGAGGAGTTCTCCCCGGCTGACGGCATCGTCGGCGCCCGCATCCCGGGCCAATTCCAGCCGTTCCTTGGCCACGTGGGGCCCGAAGGCGACGACCATGGCCTGGCGGCCGTCGGCCTGATTCTGGGCGGTCACGACCGAGCGGGAGCGGGCGACGATGACGGCCGGGTCATCGGCCAGCGCCTGCAGGTCGAGCAACGCCAGGTCGAAGGGGCCGACCGGCGGTGGGTCGGTCAGGCTGCGGAGCGTGGCGAGCGTTGCGCCAGCCTCGCGGCAGAGCCCGGCGATCCGGCTCGTGGCCATCAGGTCGGGTGAGACGAGCAGGATGCGGAGGTCGGCTGCCACGGCGTCGGCTCAACGGGGCGGGAAGATCACGGAATCGATAGTTTCCGCAATCGCCCGTCCCCTGTCCATGCCAAGCGGCGAGCGGTTCGCGGGGTCGTTGCGGGCACACAGGGCGCACTCATACGGCCTCAGGGCCACGGACGGCGCGGTAGAGCTGCACGGCCTCTGCCATGGGCAGGCTGAAGAGGCGGCCCCGGTCGTCGTCTCCGGAAGCGGCGAGCACGTCGGAGATCGCCTGCGTCGTGCGGTCGAGGAAGTCGTCGTTGACGGCGATTTCCAGAATCGACTCCTGCACGAGCCGGCCGTCCGGCCCGCGGCCCTGGGCGTCGCAGATCGTAAGCCGGGTGACGTCGACGGCGTCGAGCGCGCGGCGCACGCTCTCGACTTGAGACGGCCGCAGCACCGCGAGGACGAGACGCATGGGAAGAGTCGCCGGTCAGGGACGGGGCAGCTCGAGGCTCGCGTCGAGCACCTTGCCGATCCGTGCGTGGAGCGCGGCTAGGTGGGCACCCGAGGCAGGGTCGAGTTTCACGCCCGCGGCGAGGAGCGTCGCGATCTCGCCGTCGATCGTCCGGAGTTGGGCCTCGGCCAGGGCCTGGGCGTCGGGATTGTCGGCGCCGCCTCCGAGCGCGATTCCGGCGAGCCGGGTCACGTAAGCCCGCTGGAGTCCGCGGCGGAGGCTCGCAACGGCCGGCTTCGTGGCGGAGAATTCGGTGCCCGGAGGCGGAAGCTGGCGAACCTCGGCCATGATGGCACCGGTGAGCGCGTCGAGGAGTTCGGCGGTGGTGAACGGCTCGGCACCGCCCGTCACCTTGAGCTCGCTGTCCCGGATTCGTTCGAGGATTCGCGGGTCGAGCAGCCGGGCGAGGACGCGATCCTGCCACATCAGGATCACCTCGTGGACGGGATAGTCTTCCCGGTCCACTTCCGTGGCGCCCCAGTGCGACCAGCGCGAGGCCGCCAATTCGTTGTAGAGCTCTGGCGAGAACGAGAAGGGCGCGGCGCTGAACATTTCGTCGGCCAGCAGCTTCACGGCCGCCCGTTGTTGGGCGGCGTCGACGACCCGGAAGGGCGGCGGGGCGTTGGCGTCGCCCCGATGGCTCCGCGAGCCGTGCAGGCCGCCGACCAGCCGCGCGGCGTTGTACATCGCCTGCCCACGGGCCGAGAGCAGCACGCCGAAGGCCTGACGCACCCGCTCGTAGCCGCCACCCGAGCCATCAGCCGCTCGAGCTGTCATGCGTTCTGTGATCTTGGGCATCACCTGGGCCACGAGTTCGGCGCGGCTGCGGGC
Source organism: uncultured Candidatus Kuenenia sp. (assembly GCA_964453165.1). Taxonomy (GTDB): domain Bacteria; phylum Planctomycetota; class Planctomycetia; order Pirellulales; family UBA1268; genus QWPN01. The sequence goes on from CAYVNX010000022.1 coordinate 17,687, forward strand.
GAATTCGAGCGGGTCGCTGCCCAGGTCGAAGCGATTGGAGAGCGGGTCGGGATCGGCCCATTCGGTGTCCTCGTCGGTGGCGTAGGCGAGTTCCGGCTCGCCGCTGCGGCCCGCGATCTTCTCCAACTCCGGCAGCTCCGCCTCGGGCGTGCTGCCCGAGAGCGGCTTGTAGCCATATTCGATCGCCCAGACGTCATAGGGGCCGATCCGGGCGGCGTAGTAGTCGCCCTGGGTCTTGCCCTGCGGCATGATGTTGGCCGGGATGTAGTCCATCACGCTCGTGCTGGCCCCCGATACGGAGGTCGTCGCGACGTCGTTGATGTCGGCCAGTGACCGGAGGGCGCTGCCCTTGAAGTTATGCCGCAGACCGAGGGTGTGGCCCACTTCGTGCATCGCGACGAGCGTCAGCCCCTGGATCACGAGCTTTTCCTTCTCCGCCTCGGAGAGTCCGCCGGGCGTGGTCACCGCCAGGGCCGTGGCGGCCAGTGCCGTCTCGCGGGCGTGCCCCTCGAAGAGCCGGCAGCCAACGCAACAGCCGCTGCCGTGCCCGGCCGGCGCAGCCGGGCCTCCGCCGGTCAGGAGGGCGACCGACTCGGGCGTGAAGGTTTCGTATTGCTGCCTCCAGAACTGGAGAAAGTCGGCGTCGAAGATGATGTCCGCATCGAGGATCTGGCCGGTGCGGGGATTGACCCGCGACGGTCCCATCGCGAAGCCCTGGCCGGCCGTGATCCAGCGGAAGGTGTTGTAGTTGACGTCCTCCGGATCCCAGTCGGTCACGTCGGGCTGCTGCCTGACCTCGATCGCGTTGGCGAAGCCGGCCTGCTCGAAGGCCTCGTTCCAGGCCTCGATCCCCTTGCGGATGGCGGGCCGGTAGCGGAAGGGAACGGTCTTCTCGATCCAGAACACAATCGGCTTCTTCGGGGGGGAGACGGCCGCCTTGGGATCGGCCTTCTCCAGATTCCAGCGGTTGATGTAACGGACGAAGCGATCTTCATCCACCTGCTGGGAGAAGTCCTTGAGGGCGGTGACAAAGTAGCCGATGCGGTCGTCGGCCAGCCGCGGCTTGTAGGAGTTCTGGGGCAGGAGGCTCAGCGAGTAGTGGACGATCATCGTCACGCCTCGCGAGTCGGGCACCGTGTCGAGCGTGGTGGCACCGCTCGAGCCGTAGGTGGCGGCCACCTCGAGTTCGACGTTGTCCGGGAACCCCTTGACGTGGCTCCACGTGGACCGATCTCGGGCGAAGGAGAAACCCGGAAGGTCGGCGGCGATCCGCGGGAGATCGGTGAGAAAGATCGCTCCGAGGTCGATCACGTGCCCGCCTGCGGGGCCTGTCGTCACGATTGGAACGCTGAACAAGACGCTGTCGGTGTACGCCAGGTCCACTGCCTTTTGCTCGGGGCTGCCCTTGGCGGCGAAGAAGCGGACGTTTCGCCGGATCACCTGGATGGCATCGTTGACCTTACGAAATTCCCAAACCCAGTCGTCGCCGAATCCCAGGCTCATGCCGCCCAGGAGCGAGCGGTCGCCGATGCCCTTGGCGATACTCGTGAGCACGAAGAACTCCTTGCCGAGCATCGAGTCGGTCAGTTCGGCGAACAGCTTGTCGTCCTTCTTCCAGAGCGTGATCAGGCCCGGAATCCGAACGGCGTCCTTGAGGGCCACGGCAAAGGGCGGCTTGCCCCCCTTCTGGTCGCCGCTCACGGCCGGCTTGCTCTCCTTGGCCGGCTCGTCGGCGGGCGACTCGGCAGCAGCGGCGGCCGGCGTTGCCGCGGCGGAATCCTCGGCCCGGGGGCCCGTCGCGGCGAGTGAGGTCACGACGAGTGCGAAGAGTAAAGATCCGGCCGATCGAGGCCGGGGACGAGCAGAAGCGAAGAACAGCGGCATCAAAACCTCCCTCGGGCGGCGGTCCTCGGGGCGATGGTCGCATCGCCGAGGGGCCTGTTGGAAGGGTAGCATCGGCTCTGGGCCACGACCAATGTCCGGATGGGTAGACCAAAGGTGATGCGGGCAAACGAGGCTTCTGAGGGACGAGGGCCGGGGGCCGTCCGGGAGATCGTCCGGTGCTGGTTCCCGGGGCTCCAGGCTGTCCGACCGCTCGGAACGGGCGGGTTCAGCGGGTCGCCGGTCTGGTTGGTGGAGGCGGCTGAGGGCCCGTTCGTGCTCAAGCCGTTCGCTGCCGCCGTGACCCGGCCGCGAGCCGCTGAGGTGCATCGGCAGATGGAGCGAGCCCGTGCGGCGGGGGTGCTCGAGGTGCCGGCGGTGCAGCGCATGGCCGGCGGCGACACGCTCCTGGCAGCCGAGGGCCGCCTGTGGGAGATGATCGGCTTCATCGATGGCGGAGCGATCGATCTGCCGCGGTTCGAGCAGGTGGCCGCGGCACTGACCGTCTTGGCGAGGCTGCATGCGGCCGTGAAGGCTGCGGACGACTGGCATCCCTCGCCGGCCGTGGACAGCCGGATCGTCGCCGCTCGGCGGATGCTCGCGCGGCCGTGGGCGACCCGCCATGCCGAGGTCGGGCCAGCAGAACCGGGCTCGCTGCGGTGGGAGGTTGGGCAACGGCTCATGGCCGGGTGTGCGGCCATCCCGCGGCCTGATCGATTCCTGCACCGGATCGCCTCGCTCGCACCGGTCATCCTGTCCCGGCAGTGGGTGCTGCGCGACATCTGGAGCGAGCATGTGCTCTTCAGCGGCGGCGACGTCCAGCGTGTCGCGGGGATCATCGATCATCACGCCGCAGGACTCGACACGCCGGCCACGGATCTGGCGCGTCTGCTAGGCAGTTGGATCGAGCCTGAGGCGGTGGCCCCGGATTGGTGGACCGATCGGCTCGCTGCCTACGAAGCCATTCGACCGCTTGCCGGTCCCGTGCGGCGGCTCGTGCCGTTTCTCGCAGCCAGCGGTGTGCTATTCGGACTCGACAACTGGTTTCGCTGGACACTCGAGGAAGGCCGGCAGTTTGGGTCGATCTCGCGGGTCTGCGAGAGGATCGACCGCCTCGTCGTGGCCCTGCCGGTCGCCCGGGAAATCCTGGAGGACTGGGCACAGAGCCGGGTTTGACCGTGGAAAAGTGCAGTTCGTAGACTTTCCTCGTCGAAAAGTCCCAGGGATGGGCAGCGTGGGTGTCGCCCGCTTGCAGGCGGCACGAGGTCTCTGGATGACGGATCGCCATGAAGTCGCCACTCGCGTTGGCCAGCCGCTGCCTGCTGGCCACGGTGTTCGTTGGTTCCTGGTGCGGGATCGTTGCGGCGGAGGACTTGGCATCGCGGGTCGGCGGCCTCGAAGCCGCTCGCTTCGATCCGCTGGCCGACGTCTCCTCCGAGTTGGGCGAACCGATTGCGGTCGGGGCCGTTATTGAGCCGGCCACGAATGGCGGGCCCGATTTCCTCGCGATCACAGCAACGATCGAAGAGGGCTGGCACCTCTACTCGGTGACGCAGAAGCCGGGCGGGCCGCTCGCCACCAAGATCGCCGTGGCGACTGATTCCCCGCGGCAGGTGACCGGGCCGTTCGTGCCCGGCGAGAAGCCCCACGTGCGGCTGGTCGAGGACGTACCGGCCTGGAAGGGTCTGCCGATCGAGGAGCATGCCGGCGAGGTCACTTGGCGGGCTCCGCTCGCCCCCGGGAGCGGGGAGGTCCGCGGAAGCGTTCGGGTTCAACTCTGCCAAGACACCGCCTGCCTGCCACCGCAGACGCTGACATTCGTCGCCGCGGGGAATCCCCTGGCGCAGCCCCCCGGGCCCGCGACGGCGGCGCCGGCCGTGACGGGGGCTTCGGCCGCGGTCGCAACCCACGCCCCAGACCGCACCCATGCCCGGATCGAGGCGGGATTCTCCGCGGAAGGAGCCGTTGAAAAGCGGCTGGTGATCCGGCTCGTTCCTGAGGCGGGCTGGCATCTTTACCGGCCGGCTGATTCCGCCGACACCGAGGTCGGTCAGGGCAAGCCCACGATCGTGTCTGCGGACCCGAAGCAGGTTTCCACAGCGTCGGCCACGGAGGCGGTGTTGGCCGAGTCACCGGAACTCGCCGCGGCCGGTGCTGTGGAAGGGCCAGTCACGCTGGAACTCGCGCTCGCCTCAGGCGAAGAGCCGATCGAAGCTGTGCTCGGCTTTCAGACGTGCAGCGACACGACCTGCGACCCGCCGACCGCCGTTCGGCTACTGATCGATCCGGCAGCCACCGATCCCGAGGCGGCGGTGGTCTTCGAGCCAGCCAAGTATGGCGAGGCCGCCAAGTCGCCGCTGGCGCTGGCTGTGGCCGCCGTCAAGCCGGCCGAGGCAGTCGCCGCCCTGCAGGGCCAGTCTGGTCAGGGCCACGCTGAGGCGACCGCCGAGGTGGCCGAGGTCGCGGCTCCCGCCCTCTCCCTGCCGCTGGCACTCGCGATGGGGCTGCTCGGCGGGCTGATCCTGAATCTCATGCCCTGCGTGTTGCCGGTGTTGGGCCTCAAGCTGATGTCATTCGCCCAGCAATCAGGGCGGGCCCGGCAGGAGGTCTTCATGATGAACCTCTGGTATTGCGCCGGCCTGTTCGCCGTGTTCTTCGCCCTGGCGACTGCAAGCGTCGCCGCCAACATCGGGCTGGCGAGTTCCAATCTCGGCTGGGGGCAGCAGTTCGGATCCGTGCCCTTCAAGATCGGCATGCTCGGCGTGGTGTTCGCCTTCGCGCTCTCGTTTCTCGGCATCTGGGAGCTGCCAATTCCCGGCTTCATCGGTGAGAAGGCCGGCCACGTGCAGTCGCAGGAGGGGCCGGTGGGGGCGTTCCTCAAGGGCGTGCTTTCGACCGTGCTTGCCACTCCCTGCAGCGGCCCCTTCCTCGGGCCGGTCTTCGGGTTCACGCTCGGCCAGCCGACGGCCGTGACCTACGCCGTGTTCGGTTCGATCGCTCTCGGGATGTCGCTCCCCTACCTCGTGGTCGGACTATTTCCCGGGCTCGTCAAATTCCTGCCCAAGCCCGGCGCCTGGATGGCCACCTTCAAGGAGGTGCTGGGCTTCGTGATGCTCGGCACCGTCGCCTACCTCTTCTATCTCCTCCGACAGCAGCCTGACTGGTTCGTGCCCACCTTCGTGATGCTCGTCGGCATCTGGATGGGCTGCTGGTGGGTGGGCCGGGCTCAGGAGACGACGGGCACTGCCGGCTTCGGCCGCTGGGTGCAGGCCGTCTCGCTCGGCGGCCTCGTCGCCCTCGCCGGGTTCTTCTGGCTCGGACCTCGCGAATCCTTCATCCGGTGGGAGAAGCCCTTTTCGCCGGCTCGGCTGGCGGAACTTCGTGAGAGCGGAATGACGGTTATGGTCGATTTCTCGGCCGACTGGTGCCTCACCTGCAAGGCGAATCTGCAGTTTGCGATCGAGACCGATCGGGTGAAGGCCACCCTCGACAAAAACCGGGTGGTGCCGGTGCTCGCCGACTGGACCGACGGCTCCGATGAAATCCGGGAGGTCCTGGAGGACCTCGGCAGCCGTTCGATCCCGGTGCTCGCGATCTACCCGGCATCGAAGCCGGGTGAGACGCCCCCGGACCCGATCGTGCTGCGGGATCTTCTCAGCGAGTCGCAGGTGCTTGCGGCCTTGGAGCAGGCCGGTCCCTCCTGCTGTCCGCCCCCGGAAATGCGGGCGGCATCGGCCCCAACCTCGCCGGGGCGGTAGAGCCCGCCCCCGAGCCGGTGAGCCGCGTTTGGCGATGCAGGTTGCATCTTCAGCGGAGAATCACCCGGTCGTCGGTGGGCGTGGCAACGCGGACCGTCCCGATCGTCCAGGCATCGTGGCCGAAATCGGCGAGCTGGTGGCGGATGCTCTCCGCCTCGGGGGCCGCGACCACGAGCACCATGCCGACGCCCATGTTGAACACACGGTCCATCTCGTCGGCCGCGATGCCACCGAGTTCCTGGAGCCAGGGGAAGACGACGGGCATCGTCCACGAGCCCCGGTCGATCACCACCTGGGCGTGGTCCGGCACGATTCGGCCGAGGTTCTCCGCCAGGCCGCCGCCGGTGATGTGGGCGATCCCATGGACCGCGTGCGTCCCGCCGGCGCGGGCGAGCACCGCCTTGACTGCCCGTACGTAGAGCCGAGTCGGTTCGAGCAGGGTCTCGCCGACCGACCGGCCGCCGAGCGCCGCTGGTCGATCATCGACCGCCAGTCCAGCCATCTCGAAGACCGCCTTGCGGACCAGGCTGAAGCCGTTGGAGTGGACGCCACTCGAAGCGATCCCGATTGCCACGTCGCCGGGCAGGATTTGGGAGCCGTCCACGACCCGTTTCCGTTCGACGACGCCGGTGCAGAAGCCCGCGAGGTCGTATTCGCCGGGGTGGTACATGTCGGGCAGGATCGCCGTCTCTCCGCCAACAAGGGCGCAGTCGCTTTCGACGCAGGCGTCGGCGATGCCCCGCACGATCTGCTCGAGGAGTTCCGGATCGTCCCGCGACATCGCCACGTAGTCGAGGAAGAACAGCGGCTCGGCTCCCGTGCACAGCAGGTCGTTGACGCTCATCGCCACGAGGTCGATGCCCACGGTGTGGTGGACGCCGGCGAGCACGGCCAGTTTGAGCTTCGTCCCCACGCCGTCGGTGCAGGAGACGAGCAGTGGATCCTCGTAGCCGCGGGCGAAGAGTCCCTTGAGGTCCAGCTGAAACAGCGCGGCGAAGCCGCCCTCGCGGCTCGTGACGCGGGGACACCAGGTGCGGCGCATGTGCGCCGGCAAACGGGCCATGGCCTCGCGGTAGACCGCGAGATCGACACCGGCGCTGGAATAGGTGGCTCCGCTCACGCCGCCAATATCGCCGCTCCCTGCAAGGCTGCAAGCCGTGGCCGTCGGCCCCGGGGAGCGGTGTGGTTCGGATGGCGGGCGCGGCCTGGTGGTATCATGCCGCCATGCCGTTTCGAAAGCGCAAGTCGGTCGCTCGGCGGACGCACCGCAGCAAACCCCTGCCCCCGCTCCAATTCTCGCAGGCCCTGCCCTACGGGGCCGTGCTCCACGACAAGGGCGTGCAGTTCGTCGTCTACAGCCGCTCGGCGACGGCGATCCGGGTGCTGCTCTACGAGCACGTGACCGATCCGGTCGCGGCGGAGGTGATCGCGCTCGATCCATCCAAGGACCGCTGGGGCGACATTTGGAGCATCTTCGTGCCCGGGCTCCGGCCGGGCCAGCTGTATCACTTTCAGGCTGACGGCCCGTTCGATCCCGAGCGGGGCCAGCGATTCGACGGCCGGGCCTGCCTGGTCGATCCCTATGCCCGGGCCCTGGCCGGCGAGTTCACGATCGGGGCCGACGGGCTGGTCGTGCCGCCGAAGTGCGTGGTGATCGACGACTCCTTCGACTGGCAGGGCGATCGTCACCTCCGTCGTGGCCTGGCCGACTCGGTGATCTACGAGATGCATGTCCGCGGGTTCACCAACGACCCGTCGAGCGGCGTGGCAAACCCCGGCACCTATGCCGGGGTGATCGAGAAGATTCCCTACCTCAAGTCACTGGGGGTGACCGCCGTCGAACTGATGCCGGTCCACGAATTTGCCGAGCGGATGCCTGGGGCCGACGGTCAGGCCCGGGGCAACTACTGGGGCTACGATCCGGTCGCCTTCTTCGCGCCGCATCGGGGCTACGCTTCCGGCTCCGAGCCGGGCTGCCAGGTGCGGGAGTTCAAGGAGATGGTGCGGGCCCTCCACGCGGCCGGCATCGAGGTGATCCTCGATGTGGTCTTCAACCACACCGCCGAAGGCAACCAACTGGGGCCGACCTTCTCGTTCAAGGGGCTGGAGAACCGCGTCTACTACATGCTGGGTGACGGGGGGTCGAGCTACAAGAACTATTCCGGCTGCGGCAACACGATCAACGGCAACCATCCGATCGTCCGCGAGCTGATCTTTCTCTGCCTGCGGCACTGGGTCCACAACTTCCACATCGACGGCTTTCGGTTCGACCTGGCGAGCATCCTCTCCCGCGATCGGAATGGCGACATCCTCCCCAACCCACCGATCATCGAGGTCATCACCGAGGATCCGATGCTCGCCGACACCAAGATCATCGCGGAGGCCTGGGACGCGGCCGGTGCCTACCAGGTGGGCTCATTCGCCAGCCTCCGCTGGGCGGAGTGGAACGGCCGCTATCGCGACGACGTGAGACGGTTCTGGCGGGGCGACTTCGCCCAGACTGGCCACCTTGCCACCCGGCTGGCCGGGTCGAGCGACCTCTACGGTGATGACGATCGCCAGCCCTTCCACAGCATCAACTTCGTCACCTCGCACGACGGCTTCACACTCAACGATCTCGTGAGTTACCGCGAGAAGCACAACGAGGCCAACGGCGAGGGCAATCGCGATGGCGACAACAACAACTTTTCCGACAACTACGGGGTGGAAGGGCCGTCCCAGCGGACCGATGTCGAAGCCCTGCGGCTGCGGCAGATTCGCAACTTTCTAGCCACGCTGCTGCTCAGCCAGGGCGTGCCGATGATGGTCTTCGGCGACGAGTGTCGCCGTACCCAGGCCGGCAACAACAATGCCTGGTGTCAGGACAACGCCGTGTCGTGGTTCGACTGGCGGCTCGTGGAGACCAACGCCGATCTGGTGCGGTTCGCAAAGGCGCTGATCGCGTTCCGCCGGGGCAACCCTACGCTCCGTCGCCGGAGCTTCCTCCGCGGGGGCATGAGTGCCTCCGGCTCCCTGCCCGACGTGGAGTGGTTTTCGCCGGAGGGTGTCCACATCGACTGGTACGCCGCCGACGCCAGTTTGACCTGCTTCTTGTGCGGACCTTCGGTCGCAGAACTCGAGGCCGAGAACCACCTCGGTGCCGGGGGCGTGGAGGGTACGCCTCGGCATGTGCTGATCTTCGCGCACGCCGGTTCGTTGCCCCGCACGTTTCAGTTTCCTCGCTCCGAGCCGCTGCGGGCATTGCGGTGGCATACCTTTCTCCAAACCGGTCAGGCCGCCCCGGACGACGTGTTTCCCGGCGGTGACGGCCCCGTGGTCGACGTGAACCAGCCGCTCGAACTGCCCGCGCGGTCGCTGGTCTGTCTCGTCGCCGACACGGCTGCTCCGCCGCCGCCATTGCCCCCGCCGGCACCGGCCCGCCGCCGGATTGCCCGGCGACGCTCGTGACGGGTATGCTTCCGCGACCGATTTGCATCGCCTTCCCGCCGCCCTGGAGCCTGCCATGAGCCCTCGATTTCTTCGCATCTCCTCCGTCCCGTATGTCGTGCTAGCGGTCGCCGGCTGGTTCACCGCCGGCTGCAGCCCGGCCGCAAAACCGGTGGCCGCGCCCGCGAAGCCCGCGGCCGCCCACGCCGAGTCGGACGACCATCACGATGACCACGAGGGGCATGACCACGGCGATCACGGAGACCACGATCACGCCGAGAAAGACCATGCCGCCGAGCACGACCATCCCGAGACTCTGGCTGCCGCCGTGGCCGAACTCGAAGCGTTGACGAAAGACGTCGCGGAGAAACTGGCGGGCGATGCCCACGAGGCCGCCGACCATGCGGTCCATGCGGCTGGGCACCTGCTCGACGACGCCCGCGAACTGCTGGCCAAGGAGACGCTCACCGCCGACGCCAAGGAGGCCGCCACCAAGGCCCTCGACGAGATCTTGGAGTGCTTCGACAAGCTCGACGTGGCGCTGCACTCCAAGGCCAAGGAGGGGGCGGAGTCGGTGGCCGAGATTCATGCCTCGATCGCCGACCGGGTGACGGAGGCCGTCAAGGCCCTCAAGGAACGATTTCCCATGGAGGAGAAGTGATGCAACGCAGCGGCTGGCTGGCGGGAGTGATCGTGGCGGCATCGGCTCTGGTGGCCGTGGCCGAGGTGGATCTGGCGGCGGTGCGATCGGCCCTCGTGCTGGCGGAACCGCCGGCCGGTGCCGTCTCGCTCGGTGACGCCCGACAGAAACTCGGCACCACGCCGCAGCCGGTCGTGGTGACAGGCCGCATCGGAGCCAAAGGCATGGAACCCTTTCTCCAGGGGAAGGCCTCGTTCTCGTTGCTCGAGATTCCCGCCGACGACCATGCCGAGAAGCCCGGCCACAATGCCGACGATTGCCCGTTCTGCAAGAAGCGCCAGGCCAACGCCACGATGGCGGCGGTGCAGTTTCTCGGGCCCGACGGCAAGCCAATCCCGGTCGATGCCCGGCAGCTGTTCGGAGTGGCGAAGGGCCAGGATGTCGTCGTGCGGGGCACCGGCGTGTTCGATCCCGCCCTCGGCGTACCCGTGATTCAGCTCACGGCCGACGGGATCTACGTTCTTCCCCGCGGGAAGTGAGTCGGCGGCAGCCGATCCGAAATACGTGGCTCATCGGCTCGGGGGCGGCAAAAGTCGCGTCGCGGCGGGGATGGACGACGGGATCCGCTGCCACGCGGACCCCCCCGACTCGCGTCGGGGGCTTCGATTGGAAGAGGGCCCCGCGTCATACAAGCCCCGGACGCGAGTCCGGGGGCACCGAGCCGTTGGGCGAGATCGGCCACAATCACGGGGCGAAATCGGCCGCTCCGCGAGCGTTTGCCGACCCCCTCGCCTACCCAGTTCCGTCTGCCCCATCGTCGCTGCAGCTGACCGAGACGCCCGTGAGCGACTGCGTCAGGCCGGCCGGCGGCGGGCTTTGGCGAGCGACCAGATATAGCCGGCGACGGCGAGCGGCCCGAGGATCCAGGCGGCCGTGGTGATCACCGCGAGGCCGCCGTCGAGGCCTTGGGCCTCGCAGATCAGGGCCGCGGTGTAGAGAACGTAGAAGGCCAAGAGCACGAACCCTTCCCACCGTTCGATCGCGTGGCCGATCAGGAAGACGGGGAGGCAGGCGAGCGCCACGAGCACCATCACCGGGATGTCCTGATGGATCGCCTCTCCCTCCACGGGAATCCCGCCGGGTGCGAGCAGTCCCGTGAGGCCGAGCACCCCCATCAGGTTGAAGAGGTTGCTGCCCACGACGTTGCCTACGGCGATGTCCCGCTCGCCCTTGAAGGCCGCGACGAGCGACGTGGCCACCTCCGGGAGTGAGGTGCCGGCGGCCACGAGCGTCAGACCAATCACAAGCTCTGAAAGCCCCCAGCCGCGGGCCAGGGCGACGGCGGAATCCACGAACAGCCCCGATCCGAGGATCAGCATACCGAGACCGGCGGCCACCAGCACGAGCTGGAGGACAAGACCCAGACCCTGAGACGGTGCCGGCGAAAACTCCTCCGCATATTCGGCGAGCACGGCCGGATTGTGCTCCTGCCGGCTCTTGCGGATCGACCAGGTCGTGTAGATCACGAGGCCCGCGGCCAGCACCGCCCCATCGATCCGCCCAATTCCACCATCGAGGCTCATCAGGTACACCGCGATCGAGACCGCGATCATCAGCGGCACGTCGAGTCGGACGAGCTGCTGGTCCACCCGCAAGGGCACGATCAGCGCCGAGAGCCCGAGGATGACCAGCACGTTGAAGGTGTTGCTGCCGACGACGTTGCCCAGGGCGATCTCGGGCTGTGCCGTGAACGCCGAGCGGAGGCTCACGAACAATTCCGGGGCGCTCGTGCCGAAGGCGACCACCGTCAGGCCGATCACGAGTGGTGAGACCTTCATCGCGGTGGCCAGGCCGACCGCCCCGCGGACGAGCACCTCGGCCCCGGCCGTGAGAATCGCGAGGCCTACGGCAAGCCAAAACCAGGTGATCATCGTCGCCTCATTGTTACCGGAGACACCATGCGTGTCCGCAGGGACGGCGAATCATAGGACGTATGGGTCGGCGGGGCTACCGCACCACCCGGGCGCCGCCGCCGGCGATCTGCTTCTCCACTTCCGTGCGCGTGGCCATCGAGGTGTCGCCCGGCGTGGTCGAGGCCAGCGCCCCGTGGGCCGCCCCATACTCGACGGCCTTGTGAGGGTCGTTGAATTCGAGGAACCCGAAGGCAAGGCCGCTGGCGAAGCTGTCGCCCCCGCCCACCCGGTCGAGGATCTCGAGTTCCGGATACTTCCGGCTGTCGTAGAACGAGCCGTCGTGCCAGAGGATCGCGCTCCAGTCGTTCTTCGTGGCCGTGATCACCCGGCGGAGCGTGGTGGCGGCCACCTTGAAGTTGGGAAACTGCTTCACGGCGGTGGCGATCATCGCCTTGAAGGCGTCGGTCTCGATCGCGCTGATCGAATGATCCACGCCCTCGACCTCGAACCCGAGCGAGGCGGTGAAGTCTTCCTCGTTGCCGATCATCACGTCGACGTGCCTGGCGATCTCCCGATTCACCTGCCGAGCCTTCTCCAGGCCGCCGATGCTCTTCCAGAGGCTGGGGCGGTAGTTGAGGTCGTAGGAGACGATCGTGCCGTGCCGCTTGGCCGTCTGGACGGCCTCGATGGTCAGGGCCGCGGTCGACTCCGAGAGCGCAGCGAAGATGCCGCCGGTGTGAAACCAGCGAACGCCGATCGTGCCGAAGAGGTGGTTCCAGTCGACGTCGCCCGGTTTCAGCTGCGAAGCCGCCGTGTTGCCGCGGTCGGGCACACCGACCGCCCCGCGGATGCCGAAGCCCCGCTCGGTGAAGTTGAGGCCGTTGCGGACGCTCCGGCCGATGCCGTCGTCGGCCCGCCACTGGATGAAGTCGGTGCAGACGCCCCCCTGCATGATGAAGTCTTCGATCAGGTGGCCCACCTCGTTGTCCACGAAGGCGGTGACCACGGCCGTCTTCAGGCCGAAGCACTTCCGCAGCCCGCGGGCCACGTTGTATTCACCGCCCCCTTCCCAGGCGTGAAACTGGCGGGCGGTGCGAATCCGGCCCTCGCCCGGGTCGAGGCGGAGCATGATCTCACCGAGCGAGACCTCGTCGAACCCGCAGGATTCACGGGGCTTGAGCGGCAGGGCCATGGAGAGAACTCCGGGGGTCAGGCGGTGGGGAGGGTGGCGATGTCGAAGGGGGCCAGGCCGGCCTCGGCGGCGATCTCGTTCAGGGCATTGACCTCGGCCGTCGAGAACAGCAGGCCGCCCGCCCGATCGGAGCGGGCGGCGGCCTCGGCCTCGACCTGCCCGGGCAGCATGCAGCTCTCGTTGCCGTGGCCGCGGATGTCAGCGAGCACGGCCTTGACGTTGGCCGCCTGGCTGCGGCCGCACGCGAAGGCTCCGCCGCTGACCGCGTCTGGATGGATCACCTGGAAGAAGAAGGCGCAGCCGTGCTTCTCGCCGGGCCCGCCGGTCTGCCGGCTGCGGATCGTGGGCAGGGAGCCGCCGATGAGCGCGGCCACGATCTCGTTGATCAGCGCGAGGCCGTAGCCCTTGTGGGCCCCGAAGGGCACGAGCGACTTCGCCTGGGCCGGGTCGGTGGTGGGCCGGCCGTCCTTGTCCACGGCGGCATCGGGAGGCAGCGGCTTGCCTTCGCGGGCCAACTGCTGCACCCGGCCCATCGCCACCACGCTCGTCGCCCAGTCGATCACCACGGGATAGCCGACCGCCTCGGTCGTGGGAAAGCCCCAGGAGTGCGGATTGGTGCCCAGCGTGGGGAACACGCCCTTGAAGGGCACCACCTCGGCTAGAGACGCCGTGCAGTTGGTGTAGGCGATGTAGCCGCGGCGGGCCGCCTCCATCACATAGCCGCCGCCCCAGAGATAGTGGAAGGCGTTGTCCACCGAGACGGTGCCGGTGCCATGCGTGTCGGCCAGGCGGATGCAGGTTTCGATCGCCTCCCAGGCCACCGCCTGGCCGAGCTTGCCCTGAGCGTCCCAGATCTCGCAGGCGTCGAACCGCGTCGGCAGCCGGTTGATCTCGGCCGCTGGCGTGCAGCCCCCCGCCTTCGAGCCGAACAGGTCGTCGAGGTGGAGGGCCTTGATCGCGTTGTGGGTGCGGATGCCGTGCCGCGTCGCGGCGGTGGCGAGCTTGGCCGCCTGGGCGGCTTCGTCGGCCGTGAAGCCGCGCTTCCGGTAGGCAGCGGAAACGAGCGCCTCGTGGGCAGCCGTGGGAACGACGTGAAAGGTTTCGGCCATGGATTCAGACGACCTTGGTGACGGGGACTTCCGGATTGACCTGGGCCAGCGGCTTCTCCCCCTGCATCGCCCGGATCAGGTTCTCGACCGCGGCGAGCGCCTGCCGCTGCACGCTTTCGGCCGTGCGGCTGCCGACGTGGGGTGTGACGATGCAGTTGGGAAGGTGCGTGAGCGGATGGTCGGCCGGCGGCGGCTCGACGTCCAGCACGTCGGTGCCGTAGCCTCGCACCTTCCCCGCGGCCAGCGCCGCCGCCATGTCGGCCGTGTTCACGATCTCGCCGCGGGCGCAATTGATGATGATCACCCCCGGCTTCATCTTTGCGATCGTCTCCGCCCGCACGAGGTCGCGGGTGTCGGGCGTGAGGTTCGTGTGCAGCGAGATGTAGTCCGACGCGGCGAAGAGTTCGTCGAGTGAAGCAGCCCGCTTCACTCCCTGCTCTGCCGCAAAGGCCTCGTCCCAATAGACGTCGTAGCCGACCGGCTCCATGCCGAAGGCCCGGGCCCGAATCGCCACCTCGCGGCCGATCCGTCCCAGCCCCACGATCCCGATCGTCTTGCCGAGCAGTTCGTGGCCCGTCTGCCGCTTCCAGCCACCGCTGCGAGTGCTATCGGTGTGGAAGAGGAAGTTCTTCTCGAGGGCCAAGAGCAGAAGAAACGCGTGCTCGGCGACGGTCGTGTGGTTGACGCCCGGGGTGAAGAGCAGCGGGATGCCCAGTTCCGTGCAGCAGCCGACGTCGATCTTGTCGACACCGATCCCATACTTCGAGAGCACCTTGAGCCGCGGCCGGGCCTTCTCCAAGACCCGCCGGGTGATCGCATCGTCGCCGCAGATGTAGCCGTCGACCTCGCCGACGACCGCGAGCGTGTCGGCCTCGGAGAGCGGGCCGCGGGCGGTGATCACCTCCCAGCCCGTGGCGGCGAGTCGGTCGTGGTGGGTGCCGGGCGTGTCCTGAAACGAGGTCGTGGTGAGCAGGATGCGGGGCCGCATGATGGTCCTTGGGATGGGCAGCGGACGGATCGCGAAAACGTACCCAATCCCGGGTAAAGCGGCAATCGACGGCCCCATGGCCCGTGGTGCGCAATCATGGGCAACGCCGGTGTGGCGTATGGAGGGGCGGAGGCTATGCCGACTGGTGGGTCGGGGTTGACCATGCCCCGTCGCCGGACGTTCGCTGCGCCCATCCTGGGCTTCGCTCACTCCGAGGAAACTGCGCTCCGCCATCCATGGCTTCGCTGGTTTCCTAGGCCGGCTCTCGGGGCATGGGCAACCCCTTCCGGCTCACACGCGTTCCGAAATGAACGCCTTCAGGAGCGCGGCGTGGTGGCCGTTCCACTTCCAGAGGTGGCAGTCGCGGCGGTCGGCCTCCCCTGCCCCGCGGATGCCGGCGCGATGGAGCCAGTAGTGTTCGCCGGTGGCCAGGCGGAAGGCTTTGAATTCGTGGTGCCGCTGCTCGGGCACGCTGGTCTTGATCCAGTTCCAGAGGTTCACGTG
>CAYVNX010000023.1:0-32796 GCA_964453165.1 uncultured Candidatus Kuenenia sp.
CTAGGGCTTTTTGCCGACGTCGAGGCAGACCAGCGTGTCGTCGTTGCGGAGATACAGCCGGCCCTCGGCCAGGGCCGGCAGGGCTCGCAGCGTTCCTGCGAGCGGCCGGGCGGAAGCGAGCACCTGCAGCCGATCGCCATTCGGCTGGATCAGCTGCAGGGTTCCATCGGTGCCCACGGCGAGGAGTCTGCCGTCGGTGGCCACGAGGCTGCCGTAGCTCGCCTGCCGCTCCCGCCATCGCACCTGGCCATTCTGCGGATCGAGGCAGACAAGACTCGCCGGCGGGAGATCCTCGCGGCCATCAAACGCATACAGGCTGCCGCCGACGAGCACCGGCGTCGCATACTGGGTCGCCAGCGAATCGAGCCCTTCCCAGCGCGGCGTGAAGCCGTCGGCATCGAAGGAGCCACACCGCGTGCCGACCCCATAGGAGGCGGTGATCAGGAGCGATGCCGTGCCATCGGCCCCGGGCATCACGAGTGGGCAGGCCGCATTGACCGTCGGCCCCCGCATGCCGAAGGGCACCTCCCAGCGAACCTTGCCTGTGGCTGAATCGATCTGTTGGCAGCGGTAGCGGGTGATCACGATCACGTCGGGGAGCTCACCCTCGGCGGCCCCCGGCACGGCGACCGGTGCGGCGTAACTTGCTGGTTCGTCGGTCGCCATCCAGCGGGCCTCCCCGTCGTCGAGCGCGAAGGCGACGATACCAGCCCCCCGGCGGCTGCCGCCCACGTTTGCGATCACCGTCGCCTGCGCACCTTGGCCGACCACCACCGGAGCGCTGCCGGCACCGAAGTAGCCCTCGCGGGCGTCGTACTCGCGGTGGGTGTCGTGCTGCCAGAGCAGGCTGCCGTCGGCGAGACGATGACAGGAGAGCATGCCCTGCGCACCGAAAGTGACGACCCGCCCGTCGTGAATCACCGGCACGCACAGCGGCCCGTCGCCTCCGCCAACCTGCGGCCGAAACCGGGTGGGATGTCCATTCCGCCAGAGTGTCTCGCCGGTGGCGCAATCGATCGCCTCCACCAACTCCATGTCGGTCGCCGTCCCAGCCTCGGTAGCCCGCAGGCGGTGGAAGAGCACGAGCTTGCCCGCGGCCACCGCCACGCCGGCGTAGCCACTCCCCACGCTCCGCTGCCATACCTCACCCGGCCCGGATGCCGGCCAGCGGTCAGCCAGCCGCTCATCCGGGGCCGCCTGCCCGTTGCGGTCTGGCCCGAGCAGCTGCGGCCAGTCACCACCAAAGCCAGGGCCAGAGATCGCGACCACGAGCGCGTGAGCGAGCAGGACCCGTAGCCCACTTGGCCTCGCGGCACGGGTTTTCGAAAGCCATCGCCGGTCACCGGGTGAACGCATTCCAGCGCAATCTCCTGAGCCTCACCGCTGGCGCACCACCGACTCGCACCCACAAATCGAACCAATTGGTGTCAACAGGATAGCCATGCCAAGGGATCACCGCTGTCCGCTTGCCGAAACGCAGCCGGAGGCAGCAGACAAGGGGCTGCCCGACTCCGCCTCAGCCAGCGGGGCGGGGGCGGTTACGGTTGCATCAGGAAGTTCGCGCAGGCCATCGGATCTTCTGCGGGATAGTTCGATTGAACGCTCACAAGGTCGTACGACAGCCCCAGGCCGTGAAAGAGACTACGAAGCAGGGTTGGAGCCTCCATCGCGACCGGGTTGAGAATACGCGACCTGCTGTCCGGATGGAACCACACGCCGCTGGCCCATTCGGCTCCCCTGATGCCGACGATGCGGCGGGCCCGCTGAAAGGTCGCAATCTGGCATCCCATCGTATGCCTGCCGGGCTCATAGAAGGCATGCTCCACATTCATGTCAGCAAGCACACGCCCGAGCTCCTCAAGGTTGACAATGCTGCGTCGGGACAGTCCATACCCCATGATTTCGGCGGATCCGTTGAGATAAAAATCATCCGCAACCGACCGCTGGAGCACCAGGTGTGATGACTGCGGGCAGTCATCTTGGTTGCACTCATAGTCGGCCCAGGCTGATTTCACCAACGCCACGGCGGAACGCAGCGACTGCACATTGGTAACGGACAGCGCTGAGGCCTTGTCCCAGGCCTCCACATAGACCCGGGTTTCTATTTCGTCGCGGGATACGATTTCAAACTTAAAATTGAGCCTCGCGAGTGTCTCGCTGAGGATGGGGGTAAGCGTCGGACCGCAATCCAACACCAAAAAGCTGGTCGCGCGGGCCTGGCACTGGCTATGGACGAGGGGCAGAAGATATCCGATCAAAAAATGATAGAAGTGCTCGCGTGAGCCAGGCGAGGAGCCACTGCCGGTGAATTGGTCATCGCGGAGATAGGTTGGTCGCATTGCGGAGCATCACGATGAATTGGATCTCTCCGACAGTTCAGGTGCAGGGCAGCCTCAGCTGCTCAGCCATGTCGATTGGAAAAATCGAAAGGGATCAGATCGTTCTTGATCGGCAACCGTATCTTGTCGGGCCGCCCGTGTTCGTACAGCCCCGTGGGCAGATTCACGAGGATAGCCTCGCCCGATCCCACGTTCTCCACCGCGTGCCAGACCAATCGCGGAATGACAATAACGGCGCGGCGGCGTTCGGTCACTGTGACGACGTTGAGACGGCCACGCGTGGGAGAATCCGGTCGGTCATCGAAAAACCCCCATCGCGTGAACCCGCTCACCACGATGTTTCGGTCGTCGCTCTCTTCATGCAAGTGCCAGCCCTTGATGACACCCGGATGCAGTGTGACCAGAACTGCCGAGGTTACCGGCATCGGATGACAGTTCCAGTCAAGCCGGTAAAGCTCACTCACTTCGCCCCGATGATCAGGGTGACAGCTGAGTTCGCGGACGATGAGTCCGTCGATTAGATTCCGAATCGGGCTTCCGTTCGCAGTGACGGACGGTTGGTCGCGTTGGGCGTCGGAGTTTGAAGTCGTCATCGGCGCGGAGGGTAGCGTGCCTTGGAACGGTCAACTTGGGATATAGTAACAATGTTGAAACTGCAGTAGGGTGCCCGGTGCCGAAGCGAGTGATTCGCGGATAATCCGCTCAGGGCAATGGGCTGGAGGTTCATTCGGCGACGCAGGATCTGCCTAGCCAACGGCACCTCCGAAAGCATCGCCCGGGTGATGAGTTGCTCGTGAGCCACCTGCACCCGTCTCCCGGTTGAAAAAGCGAGACGATCCCCGAATGGGGCCTGCCACCCCCTATGCGGCAGCGTTTCTCGGGCGCCGGGGCAGGCTCTCTGCGTGCCGGCGTCATCAGGCAGGCAAGCCGCACCATGGGGCAGCTGCTCGCCTTCGGCAACACGTCTGATTTCGGCGCTGCTGCCGAAGGGAGCGCCGAGGCGGACGATGAGCCAAGGGGGGGCAGTCTGACGCGAATCCGTTCGCGCCAGTTCGGCGGATCGTGTCTCGTGAATCGCCGGGCAAAACCCTTTTTGACATCAATGCATGTATGCTTTGATGCATGAGGAGGACACTTTCTCTCGACGACGACGTGGCTGCTCGGATCGAGCATTTGCGGCATGTGCTCGGCAAGCCGCTCAAAGAGCTGATCAACGAAGCGTTGCGGCGGGGGCTCGTCGCCATGCATGAGCCGCGGTTGCCGACCCAATACCGCACCCAACCGGTCGATCTGGGCCGCTGTCGTCTGCCACATGTCGATGACATTGCCTCCGCGCTCGCGGCAGCCGAGGGCGAGGGGTATCGATGAGGCTCGTCGATGCAAATATTTTGGTGTACGCCTACACGACGTCGTTTTCGCAACACGAGCAGGCGCGGGCCTGGCTCGACGCGCGGCTGAGCGAGGCTGTTCCGCTCGGGCTGCCGTGGCGAGCCTTCTGGCCTTCGTTTGGCTCACAAGCAATCAGCGGCTCTTCGAGCGGCCCGTGAGCGTGGCCACGGCATGGCGACAGGTGGAAGAATGGCTGGGCTGCGAGGCGGTCTGGGTGCCGAGCCCAACCCCTCGCCACGGGGAAATCCTGGCGAACCTGCTCAGGGCGACGGGGCTGCGGGCGGAGCATGTGCCCGACGCGCATCTGGCGGCACTCGCTTTGGAACACGGCTTGGCGGTGGTCTCCGCCGACACGGATTTCAGTCGCTTTCCGAATGTCCGGCTCGAGAATCCAGTCGCCTGACTGACCGCCGGACCTGACCGCCGGCCAGAGCCCGGCTCGTCAGCCGCTCTTCCGTCTGCCGCGGCGGTAGCGGCGGATGAGGAGCGCCGTGGAGTGGTCGTGGTGGGTCATCTCGGGCTCGGCCTCCGCCTCGAGTTCCGGCACAATCCGGTTGGCCAGCACCTTGCCGAGTTCCACGCCCCATTGGTCGAAGGGATTCACGTCCCAGATCGCCCCCTGCGCGAAGACCGCATGCTCGTAGAGGGCGACCAGGCTGCCGAGCAGGCGGGGGGTCAGCCGCTCAGCCAGGATCGTGGTACTCGGCCGGTTGCCGGGGAAGGTCTTGTGGGGCACGAGCGGCTCGGGCACGCCGTCGGCCCGTACTTCGGCCGCGGTCTTGCCGAAGGCGAGCGCCTCGGCCTGGGCGAAGCAGTTGGCCATCAACAGGTCGTGATGCCGCCCGGCTGGGTTCAGCGACCGGACAAACCCGATGAAGTCGCAGGGGATCAGCCGCGTACCCTGGTGGATCAGCTGATAGAAGGAATGCTGCCCGTTCGTACCCGGCTCACCCCAGTAGACGGGGCAGGTCTCGTAGTCGTCGATGAACCGCCCGGCCAGCGTCACCCGCTTGCCGTTGCTCTCCATCGTCAACTGCTGGAGGTAGGCCGGAAATCGCGCGAGGTATTGGTCGTAGGGCAGCACGGCGATCGTGTGGGCGCCGAGAAAGGTCGTGTTCCAGACGGCGAGCAGGCCGTGCAGCACCGGCAGGTTCCGCTCGAAGTCGGCCGTACGGAAATGCTCGTCCATCTCGTGAAAGCCGGCCAGCAGTTCGCCGAACCGCTCCGGGCCGATCGCGAGCATCGTGGAGAGCCCGATGGCCGAATCCATGGAATAGCGGCCGCCCACCCAGTCCCAGAAGCCGAACATGTTCGCCGTGTCGATGCCGAAGGCCGCCACCTCGGCGGCATTGGTCGAGACGGCCACGAAGTGCCGAGCCACGGCCTGCTCGTCACCCAGCGCCGCCAAGGCCCAGGCCCGGGCCGTGCGGGCGTTGGCCAGCGTCTCCTGGGTGGTGAACGTCTTCGAGGCGACGATGAAGAGCGTCTCGGCCGGATCGAGGCCCTGGATCGCCTCGGCGAAGTCAGTGCCGTCGACGTTCGACACGAAGCGGAAGGTCAGATCACGATCGGCGTAATGCCGCAGCGCCGTGTAGGCCATCACAGGCCCCAGGTCGGAGCCACCGATCCCGATGTTGACGATCGCCCGGATCCGCCGGCCCGTGTGGCCGAGCCACTGGCCTCCCCGCACGCGGTCGCAGAAGGAGGCCATCCGATCGAGCACCTCGTGGACGCCGGGTACGACATCGACGCCATCGACCAGGATCCGCTCCGACCGCGGCGCCCGCAGCGCCACGTGGAGCACCGACCGGTGCTCCGTGGTGTTGATCCGGTCGCCGGCGAACATCGCGTCGATCCGCTCCCGCAGCCCGCAGGCCTCTGCCAGCCGCACGAGCATCGGAAGCGTGCCCTCGGTGATCCGCTGCTTCGAGTGATCCACGAACAGGCCACACGCCTCGAAGGAGAGCCGTTCGGCCCTGACATGGTCGGCCGCGAACAGATCCCGCAGCGTGAGCTGGCGGGTGGCGTGGGCGTGATCGTTCAGGGCCTGCCACTCGTGGAGCGACGTGCGGGGAGACGAGGCTGGGCCGGCCATGATGGGACTCCGAGGAGGGTGGGGCCGACATCGTACCCAACCCGATCCCGGGCGACAGCGGTGACTTATCCGCCCGACCCGACGGACCGCGACTTGGCCGCGATCACGCCCAGGAGTTCGTCCCAGCTCGTGACGAAGGCGGCTGCCCCGTCTTTCTGGAGCTTCTCGCCCAGGGCTGCAACGCTCACACCCGCCCGCTCGATCGCGAAGACCGTGGCATCGGCCATGCCGCCGCCGGCCGAGAGCGTGCCCGCAACGCGGCCGTGATCGGCGAAGGCCAGGAGCGTCTTTTCGGGCATCGTGTTGATCGTGCTCGGGGCGGCGAGCCTGTCGACATACAGGCAGTCAGACGCCGCAGGATCTTTCGTGCCTGTGCTGGCGAAGAGCAGCCGCTGGGGCATCGCCCCGAAGCCACAGAGCCGCTCGAATCGGTCGGAAGCGAGCAGATCGCGGTAAGCCTTGTAAGCCAGCTGGCCGATTGCGATCCCCAGCGTGTTACCGAGTTGAGCCGGCACCTGCTTCGCAACCGCGCCGTCCCAGCGACTGATGAACAGCGAGGCCACCGAGCAAACCCGCGGGGAAAGCCCCGCCTCCACCCGCCGCTCGACACCACGGAGGTAGGCCTCGGCGGCGGCCAGATACTGCGTTGGCGTGAACAGGAGCGTGACATTCACCGGCACGCCCGCGAAGATCGCTTCTTCGATCGCAGGTAGGCCGGCGGGGGTGCCCGGGATCTTGATGAACAGGTTGGGCCGTGCCGCCCGGGCATGCAGGGCCTGTGCCTGGGCCAGCGTGGCGGCCGTGTCGTAGGCAAGCCGCGGCGACACCTCGAGGGACACCCAGCCATCGATACCACCGGAGCGGTCGTGGACCGGCCGAAACAGGTCGGCGGCGCGGGCGAGGTCCTCGATCGCCAGGTCGAAAAACGCCTCCTCCGCTGCCACCTGCCGAGCGCCCAGGGCAGCCAGGGCCTCGTCATAGAAAGTGGTGTCTTTGACGGCGAGGTTGTAGATCGACGGATTGCTCGTCAGGCCCGTCACGTGGAAATCGGCCAGATACCGGCCCAGCGTGCCGTCGTCGAGCATGCCGCGGTGGATGTTGTCGAGCCAAAGGCTCTGGCCGATCCGGGCGAGGGCGGCGGTGGACGCAGACACAGAAAGGCTCCTCTGACGGGCAAATGGACCGCGACCCGACGACTATACACCTGCCTAGGGCACTCGAGGTCATCCAGAGCCGTGGCTCGCCGGCTCAGCGTGGCGGCAAAGCCGCGTCGCGAGATGGACACCGGGATCCGCCGGCACGCGGAGTCCACCGACTCGCATCGGGGGCTTCTATCCACGCGGAGGGAGCTTCATCACGCACGAGTAAAGTACTTTCCCTGTTTCCGTGAATCGGGTTTCACCATCCGGATGAAGGGTTTCACGGAGCCGGTGAAACGCATCTTGCTCATCTCGAGCCAACTCTCCCCAAAGTCGCTGTAAAGTCTTTTACTCCGTGTTTTTTGCTGGCATTCCCGGCCCGTCGGGCAGGTTTGGCACGGGCTTTGCTTTTCGTGAGCTTCTGCGGGGGTCGGAGCGGAGCCATGTGAGGCTCGGCAGACCACCCCGATTCTCAGGAGGCTCCGCGCCATGGCTGCCAGCATCGTTCCCTCGTTGGTTCTTCACCGGCCAGGCTCCAGTCGCCTCCGCAGTCTGGCCCGAGTCGCGCCGCGGCTCGTGATCCTCGCAGTCGTGGCCCTCATGACCGCGTCGGCACCGGCCCAGGTCTCGACCCCCGTACCGGCGTCGGCCCTGACGGTCGAGAGTTGGATGACCCAGGGATCGGTCTCGGTTCAGTCGCCGACCAGCGCGCTCGTGGGCCAGGCCTCGAATGGCTATCGCTGGGACGTCAGCTTTTTCGTCGATGCCAACAACAACCCAGACGTCTACAACGCCATCAAGTCGGCCACCACGAACGGCGGCAGTCTCGATTACACGATTCGCTTCGATCCGAGTCTGATTGTGGTGCCGGCAGCGCAGCCTACGTTCATGGGCGTCAACACCTTCTATCAGTCAGGCGTGGCCACGAACAATTTCATTCAGAACTACAACACGCCGGTTCTCGGCTCCAGCGATTTTCCGCTCACCGCCCCGCAGTCTTTCAACGTCAGCATCCCGATCGCAGCCTGGACGGAACCGACGGTCCCCGCGAGCGGCACAGGCACGGCCTACTTCGAACCCGCCGGCAACTGGTACAAGGTCGGTTTCGGGCTGAACTTCGACAACGCCACGTCCTCCGGCTTCTACCTCGATAACGTGGGTGTGACCGCGGTTCCGGAGCCCGCGTCGCTCTCGCTGCTCGGCGGTGCGGTGGCCCTGGCCACCGTGGCGGGGCGGCGGCTGAGGCGGCTACTACGGCAACACACGAACATCGAGGCGTGACAGTTGCACAGCCGCTCCGGATGGCACGGTGATCTCGAATGCTGTCACTCTTTGCAACTCGGCGGTCACCGTCAGAGGCACAAGGTAACCGTAATCCCCACCGGCCTCGCTGCCAGACTCGATGGCTACCGGGATCGATTCGAGTGTGCCGTTGTGGTTGACGACGACGTCGAGCTGTTGGTCGGCCGTTTCCGCGAACGCGAGCAGACGCAGGGAAGTGGCACCGCTCGGAAATACGTAGCGGATCCGGCCGCCGGGCGGAATGGATACCCGCGAGAAATCTTCCTGCACGGAGCGGGGATTGTCGGTGACGATCTCGACGCCCGGCGAACAGGCGGCCGTGCGGGCGAGATCGTCGAACTCGTCGATGAAGACCCGGCCGGTCGGCACCACCGGCCCGGCGGCCGACGACGGTGGTGACTCGCCGCTCCCGTTCACCGCCGACGCGCGATACCAGTTCGGCATGCCGACAGTCGCCGTCTCGTCGGCAAACAGCGGTCGATACGGATGCCGGTCTTCCCGCACCCGCTCGGCCACCGTCACCCAAGGGCCGGTCTCGGAAGCGGCCCGCTCCAGCCGGTAGTGCGTGGCGCCGGCCACGCCCTGCCACGAAATTGCGGCCACGTCGGTCAGCGGCAGCATCGCGGGCGGGGTCACAGGGCAGGGGAGGGGCCGCACCTCGAGCCCACGCACCGCGTGGGCCGCCTGCCGCACGAGTTCCATCACAGCCGTCTCGTCATAGGCGTCGCCGGACGGAAAACCGGGCCAATGAAAAGCCTTGTATCGGCCGAGGTTATTCGGCTCGGAATGCCAGTAGAAGCCGCCATCCCGATTGCGATACCGCAGGCTCCAGAGCAGCACGCCAGCCGCCTCCGATGCCTTCACCTGGTCGACCACGGCCTCCAGTTCCGCAAGCGGCACGAAGCCGGCCTCGCCCACGAAGAAGGGTTTCCGACCGGCAGTTGTAGAGATCGCCGCGGCCACCTGCTCGGCCATCGGTCGATCCGACGGATAATGGTGGGTGGTGACCACATCCACGAGCGGCTCGTCGAGCGAGGCGGGCGGCACGCCCCGCAGTGAGTTGCCGTCGATCACCAAATGGTTCGGGTCGAGCGACTTGATGGTCGCGGCGATCTCCCGGGTCCAGGCAGGCGGCGAGTCGAGTTCGTTGCCCGTTTCCCAGCCCAGAATCGCCATGTCATCGGAGTACCGCACGCCCGTGACCGTGTTGCGGCGGCGGAGCACGAAGCGGATCGTCTGCTTGAAATCAGCGATCAGCTCGGGGTCGGTCCAGAAGGCATCGACGGGCTTGCCGCGAAACTCGGCGTATTGCGGCACTCCCCCCTGCCACTTCCAGTTGTCCACCAGCGGCACGATCACCCGCACCCCCGCCCGGTTGGCGGCGGCCAGCATCCGATCCATCGCCTGAAAGGCGTCCTCGTTGAAGTCGCCCGGCCCGCGCACGTGGACGAATTCGCCCATGTCGCCGTCGGTCCGCCGCACCGTGATCACGTAGCTGCGGGTAACGGTGGCCCCCATCTGCCGCAGGCTCGCGAACGCATCGTTCAACTCGAATTCGTCGGGCCACCGCCAGGGCGACGGCCGGCCGAAGCCGAAGGCATCCTCGATCACGAGCAGGTTCGGCACGTTGAACGACACGAACCGTATCGGGCCGGCATCGTCCCGTAGCGCGGTGCCCTCCACCCGAACGAAACCGGCGAGACCGCTACCGGCCGGAGACGGGGGTACCGCCGCGAACCCCATCGGGCCCATCAGACCTGACGCAACGATCGCCAGTGCGGCGCACCACACCGGGCCGGCCCGCCCTGTCGATCGTCTCGCCCACCACTCCCGCTCAGCCGTCATGCAACTCCCTCTCGGCCCGGGCCATCTCGGCCGCCACGTCGTCGGGATAATCCTCGAGCCTGTCGTACCAGGTGAATTTGAGGATCGTCATGCAGACAACCGCCGTGATCGCGGCGAGGCCGAGCCGGCGATAGTCCTGAAGCACAAGATAGATTCCGGCCGCCGTCAGCGCCGTCTGCCAGACGATGCCGATGGCCACATTAAAGCCGTCGCGCGGCCAGTCGCGATTGGCCCGCAGATTGGGATGGCTGGCCTGGAGCCGCTCATGCACCGGGGCCCACCAGCCCCAGGGCCGCACCCGAAGATAGAAGCGGTCGAGCACCACTCCGTCGTCCGGCGGCGTGAGCAGGCTGCCCAGCACGCTGCCGGCGAGCGAGACGCCGAGGATCACGGGAAACACCGCCAGGTTCTTCTCAAAGCCCCAGAGCGTGCCCTGGCCGTTCAGGGCGACGGCGCAGATCATGGCCGCGGCGATGCCGGAAAGCATGCCCCAGAAATAGCCCCAGCCGTTGAACCGCCACCAGTGCCACTTCAGGAGGTTCGCCGCGATGTAGCCGCCGTAGAGCGAGCCGACGATCCAGTTGACCACATCCTGAAGCTGGTCGATCACGAACCCGAGGGCCGTGCCCACGACGACCACGACCACGGTCGTCGCATAGCTCATCCTCACATAGGTCGCATCCGAGGCGTCGGGCCTGATGTAGCGCTTGTAAATGTCGTTGACCACGTAGGCCGGCGCCGCGTTCACGGTGGCCGCGTAGGTGCTCATGAAGGCGGCCAGGAGCGCGGCGAGCAGCAGGCCAAAAAGCCCGGTAGGCACGAACTCCCGCATCGCCAGCGGCAGGATGAGATCGAAGTCGAATCGTCCGTCGGTGGCGGCCGGCGCCTCCCGCAAGAACACGAGCGCCAGCACGGCCAGGCCGGTGATCAGCATGTACCGCGGCAGCAGGAGCACGAGGCTCACCACGCCGCTCATCAGGGCGGCCTCGCGGGGCGTGCGGGCCGAAAGCACCCGCTGCATGTCGTAGTTGGGGGCCGGCCCCGCCATGCTCGCGAGCAGCCCCTTGAGCAACGCGACGGAGAAGAAGAGTGAGAACAACCGCCAGCCGTCGCTCGCCACCCGCTCAGCGGCCGCGGGCAGCAGTGCCGACCAGTCGAGGCCCACGTCCCAGCCGAACGAGAGATCGTGCCAGCCAGGGGGCACGACCCGGGCCAGCATCTCGGGCGAGACCTTGGTCATCGCCAGGATGCCCACGCCGACGCAGGCCACCGTCATCACCACGAACTGGAGCACCTCGGTGAAGACCACGCTGTACATCCCGCCCTTGACCACATAGAGCGTTGTCAGGGCCGTGATCGCCAGGCCGTAGAGATTGGCGTTGGTGGCAGGGTCGGCGGAGAACTGCCAGGGCAGGAACGTCGCGGCGAACTTGCCGGCACCGATGAAACCGTAAGCGAGAAACCCCACCACGTTGATCAGGGCGAAGAGCACCACGACGAGATGGGCGGCCTGGGCGCCCCGCGAGGAGCCGAACCGCAGCCGGATCCAGTCGGCTCCGGTGAGCACCCCCGACCGCCGCAGCCAGACCGAGAGATAGGCCATCAGCACGATCTGGTTGAACACCGGCCAGAGCCAGGGAATCCAGACGCTCTTCAGGCCGTAGACGAACAGCCAGGTGACCATCAGCATCGTGCCGCTGATGTCGAACATCCCGGACGCGTTCGAGACCCCGAGCAGATACCAGGGGATCGAGTTGCCGCCGAGGAAGTAGCTTCTGAGGTTCTTGGAGGCCCGGCCGGAGATCAGAAATCCGACGCCGACGGTCACGAGCACGAAGGCGGCCAGAATGGCCGCGTCGATCGGCTGCAGCGTCGTCATGGATCGTCCCCCGAAAACCGCCAGGGCCGGCACCGCCCTGCGGGCGGAGAGCAGCCGGCCTTCCCGCCCCTCAGAAGACGTGCGAATGCCGCTTCACGAAATCGACGAGCTCGCCGAGATGGGCGTAGCAAACGCAGGTGCACGTGTCGGCCGCCCCGTAGTAGATCGCCAACCGGTCGGTCTCGGCATCGTGGAGCGCGGCGCAGGGAAAGACGACGTTCGGCACGTGGCCCGACACTTCGTAGTCGGCCTCCGGCGTGAGCAGGTGCCGATCGGTGCGATACCGCACCCGGGCAGGCTCCTCCAAATCGAGCAGGGCGGCCCCCATGCTGTAGACAAACCCGTTGCAGGTGTCCATCACGCCGTGGTAGATGAGCAGCCAGCCTTCGGGTGTCTCGATCGGCACCGGCCCCGCTCCGATCTTGGTGCGCTGCCACCACTGCCCGGCCCGCTCGCCCCCCTTGCGCATCACGAGCCGGTGGCGTCCCCAGTAGACGAGGTCGGGGCTCTCGCTGAGGTAGATGTCGCCGAACGGCGTATGGCCGTCGTCGCTCGGGCGGCTGAGCATCACGTAGCGGCCGCCGATCCGCCGGGGGAAGAGCACGCCGTTGCGGTTGAAGGGAAGAAAGGCGTTCTCGAGCCGCTCGAACCGCTGGAAATCGGTCGTCCGCGCCAGGGCGATGGTGGGGCCGTTGCGGCCGCCGCACCACGAGACGTAGTAACTGCCCTCGATCCGCACCACCCGCGGGTCGTAGGCATAGTCGGCTGGATCGGCCGGGTCGTTGGCAAATTCGACCGGATCCCGCTCGATCTCCCAGTCGAGCCCGTTGTCGCTCCAGCCCACGTGGAGCCGGGGAAAACGCGTCTGCTGCTCGAGGCGAAAGACGGCCGCAAACCGGTCTTCGAACTGGACGGCGGCGCTGTTGTAGATGCCCTGCACACCGGGAACGGGCCGCCGGGGAATGATCGGGTTGGCGGCATGCCGCCAGACGACGTCACTCGAGCCGATCGGCCGTTCCTGCCACGGGATCGGTGCGCACGGGCCTGCGGTTCCATTGCGGGTCGGCGTGGCCGAAACAGTCGATCCAAAACCTGCCTGATGGCTGCTCATGAGGAACACCTCGCCTGGGAAACAGTCTGCATCGAGCCCCACGCCCGCCGCGTATTCAAGTATTTTCCCAAGGCATTTTCAAGGGCGGCTCCCGGAATGGGCGGCGGTCCCTGGCGTGCGCTGGGCCACCGACGAGAGCAGCCGAAGGTACACTTTCCGACATGCCGCCTCGCAGCCCGCGTCTTCAGGATGTCGCCGATCTGGCCCAGGTATCGCTGGGCGCGGCCTCGCGAATCCTGCGGGGCGATGACACGCATTTCAGCCCAGAAACACGCCAGCGGGTGCTGGCCGCTTCACGGAAAATCGGCTGGCGGCGAAACCTGCTCGTCAGCGGCATGCAGACGGGAAAAACCCGCACCGTGGGAGTGGTGATTCCGCCCTACGACTCGTTCTGGGTCTCGGTGCTCTCTGGAATTCATTCCCGGCTGGCAGAGGCTGACTTCCTGCCGATCACGGTCTGGCTCGGCGACATCGAGCACATGCCCCACTTCGAGGCCGACGAGCAGCAGGGCATTCGCCTGATGAACCGACTGCTTGACCGCCGCGTGGACGGCCTGATTCTCTGGCCGCCGTTCGGACTCGCCTACTACCACCACGCCCGGGAACTGCGGGACAGCCAGGTTCCGGTCGTGATGATCGACTACCACTCCGACAAGCAGATCTGCGACACCGTCGCGACCGACGAGCGGCACGCCACCACGCTCGTGGCCCGGCATCTCGCCGACCTTGGCCACAGGCGGATCGCCTACATCAGTGGCCGCGAAATACCCTCGCAGACCTGGGCGGTGGAACGGCGGAAGGGGCTGGAGGAGGCCGTCGCCAGTCTCAAACAGGTGGAACTCAAGAGCTGGCGGCTCAACCGCGAGGGCAGCAACGGGGTCGAAGTCGTCCGGCGGGCGCTTTCCAGCCGCCTGCGGCCAACGGCCGTGATCGCGGCCACCGACCACGAGGCGGTCGACGTCTACCGGGCCGCCGCCGAACTGGGCCTGGTGATTCCGGGCGACCTCTCAGTCGTCGGTTTCGCCGACCTCGATTTCGCCGCGTCGATGGCCCCACCGCTCACCACCGTGCGGCAGCGGGCCTTCGAGATCGGCACCCGGGCGGCCATGATCGTGCTCAACCGGATCGAGGGCGGAGCCGCCGGCGACCCCTACCTCGACGCCCGAATCGACGCCGATCTCGTGTTTCGGCGATCGACCGGCCCGGCCAAGCCGCGGCGCTGAGCGGGCCGTGACGGGCCTCACCCCACGCCTGGTCATGAGCCTGGCGACGGGCGGAAACCGTCGGCTCAAAGCCTCTTGACGCCCAAACCGTCCTTTGAGTAAAGTACTTGCGCTGGTGTGATCGGTCTGAGTTCGGTCTTGGTCACCGGGGGGAGGGGATATGGCTTTTTGTGCATGGTGGCGTTTGCGATCACAGTCGCATTCCGACCGCTCACGCCGGCCGGCTGGGGCTGACACAGACCGCCGGGCCCTTCACCCGCCTCGCATCCATGGCTTCACCTTGGTGGAGCTTCTGGTGGTGATCGCGATCATCGCGACCCTGATCGGGCTCTTGTTGCCGGCTGTGCAGAGCGCCCGCGAGGCGGCCCGGCGGACCGGCTGCCAGAACAATCTCAAGCAGATCGGGCTCGCCTCCCAGGTGCATGCCAGCGCCCGCAAGCATTTCCCGACCGCCGGCGGGAACACACAGGATCTCTACTTCGCGCCGGCTCCGGGGAACGGCTACGCCCGCGCCGGCTGGGCTTTCCAGGTTCTTCCGTACATGGAGGAGCAGGGCCTTCATAAGCTCGCCGTGGACAACAACGACCCCTACCGGGGCGTACCCTCGCTCGGCGACACAACGATCATGGAAGTGCCGATCGCGGGCTACAAGTGCCCGTCTCGCACCATGCGACAGAGTCAGCCCACCCAGTTCGGTGAGGTCTACCACATGAGCGACTATGCCGGAGTGATCACCGACTGGACGTTCGAGTGGCAGACGGTGGCCGACTCGAAGGCGAACCGCCGCAAGCACGACGAGGAGCGGCAGCGAGCCTGGCGGGGCCTGATCGCCAAGGGCGGGCAGGCCTATTCGGGCGGCGTCTACGACGCCTGGCCCACGATCACACCGGGCAAGGTTCCCGACGGCACGTCCAAAACGCTTCTGGTGATGGAAAAGTCGGTCTCGGCAACTGCTCCGCAGCCCTCGCCGACCAACTGGACCTGGTGGGAGATGCCCGGTTGGATCGGCAACGCCGATTGGCCGATGATGCGGCTCGTCTTTCCGGCCAGCTTCAAGGTCAAGGACGCCGTCCCGAGGAGCGACACCGACCTGCGGGTATCGGCCAACGACCCCGAGCGTGCCTTCGGCTCCGCCCATACCGTGATGCACGGCGTGTTCGGGGATGGAGCCGTTCGGAGCGTGGGGCTCGACGTCGACATCGACGTGCTCTATCGGATCGGGGTCAGGGACGACGGCCTTTCGGTCAACGCAGGGACGATGACGCAGTGATCGGCTTCGGCTGAAGCAGGGGAGGGTGGGTGATGAGAAACCGTGCCGACCGGCATACGCTGGTAGCAGGCCTGTTGATGGCAGCCGCGCTGGCTGCCGGCTGCAGCGATCAGGTGGCGCGACAGGTGGCCGAGATGAACGACACCAACCTCAAAAAGGTGTCGAGCCTGTATCGCTTCTACCAGTATCGCAACGGCTGGCAGGGCCCGAAGGATGCGGCGGCCCTCCGCGCCTTCGTGGAGACGGCTCCGCCCAAGAAACTCGAGATGATGCAGGTCGATCCGGCCCGGTTCGATACCTTCCTCGTCTCGGAGCGGGATGGCCAGCCCGCCAAGGTGCGGTGGGGCGTGGCGATCGGGCCAACCGACGTGCAGCCGCTCGTGTTTGAGGCCGAAGGGCTCGGCGGAAAACGGATCGTCGTGTTCTCCAACGCCCAGACGGAAGAGGTCGATGCCGCCCGCTACGACACGCTATGGGCCGAAGGGGGGAAGCCGCCGGAAGACGCGACCGCGGCGCCGCCCCGCACGAACCCGTGATGCCGCCGTCCGCCAGGGGCGGGAGGACTGTGGCCAAGCAAGCTAGATGATTTCGGTATCGGGGATGACACACAGAGTTCCAAGACCTTTTCGAGGAGTCCAACCATGACGATCGCTCGATCTTTCCGCTGGATCCCACTCGCTGCGGTGATGCTCGCGGCGCTGTTCTCCGGTTCGGCGGCCAGGGCCCAAGCTCCCGGCGTGCTCGTGACATCGTTCGAGACCGAGGCCGATCTGTTCACGCCAATGGATCCGGCCATCGAAGGCACTGCCGCCGTAGCCCTCTCCTCCGTCTACGGCGTGACCCAAGGCACCGCCAGCATGGAGGTGGTGCCGACCGGGTTCACCTGGAACTGGCTGACAAAAAACTTCGACGCCACGACCTACCAGCAGTGGTACGACCACAACAAACTCTCAATCGACTTCACACGTGTCACTACGGCCGCGGGCAATTTCGAATTGGTGGCGGCCATGAACGGTCCGCAGGGGTGGAACCAGCAGCAACTCGTCAACTGGGCCTGGACGAATCCCGGCCTCAACGAGACCCAGACGCTCGTCTGGGATTACACCGCCATCCGCGACGCGGCCCCGGCCCCGGGGTCGGGCGCTGAAGCCGACTACTGGCAGCTGAATTTCGTGCCGCGGACCAATCCCGACTACGCACCGCAGTATGGCTACATCGACAACATTCGCTTCATCGACCCAATCGTTCCACCGGAGCCCGACGATCTCCTCTGGGCCGCAGACGGCTTCACGCCCGGCGGGAGCGGCACCTGGGATGTCGAGGAATACACCTGGCTCAACGGCCCGACGGCGACGACCTGGAACCAGTACGGCCGGGCCGTGTTCGGCGGCACCGGGGGCCCCGTGTCGGTCTCGGGCACCGTTCCCGTCAACGCCGGCATGCGGTTTGAAACTGACGGCTACACGGTCGAGGGGGGCACGCTCGACATGGTTGCCAACGCGGCGGCCTACAACTCGATCAACGTCGGCCCCGCCGCCACGGCCACGATCAACGCCACCATCGCGGGCTCGGCCGGCCTGACGAAGACCGGGACGGGCACGCTCGTGGTCGGTGGTACGAACCCGGTGGCGGGTGGCGTGAACATCGCCGCCGGCACGCTCGTCGCAGCCACCGACGGAGCTCTCTCGGCTGCCTCGATCACAATCCCAACCGGCAGCCGGCTCGAGGTTCCGACGGGCGTCACCCTCAACGCGGTCGAGGTTCGGCTCGCGGGCGGCTCGCTGGCGGTACCAGCACTCGTCATCTCGCAGGCCACTGCAGCCCAGCCTGTCGTACTCAACTCCTTCGAGGCTCCCACCGACCTCTACGATCCGACGGCGTCGATCACCAATGTCGCACAGTCGACGACCACCGGCGTGACGGAGGGCCTGGCAAGCATGCAGACCACGCTGATCAGTGGCAATCCCTACGAATGGTCCTTCAAGTCTGACTATGGACCGTTCTACGAAGCTTGGCGGGCCCACAAGCAGATCGCGCTTGACGTCACCCGGGTGACGGCCCCGGATGGAGCAGGCAACATGGTCATGAATATGGCCATCAATGGCGAGATGGGCTGGAACCAGAAGAACGGTTTCGTGAACTATGTCTGGCAGAACGCTGACGCAACCACCACCGAGACCTATTACTGGGACACCGCGGCCATCGCCGCCGCCGCGCCTGAGACCTCCGGCTGGTTTCAGATCAGCATTGGTGCGGCCGTCGGCTCCAATCAGGGAGTGCCCTACGCCCCGCAGACGGTCTTCTTCGACAACCTGCGGCTCGTCGATCCGGTCGTGCCGCCCACTCAGGGCGTCGGCTCGCTCGCCATCGAATCAGGCACGATCGCCGGTTCGCCGACGCTCACAGTGGCCAACGGAGGCGTGCTCACGCTGCCCAGTGACAGCCGATTCGTGCTCGGAGTCACGTCACTGGCCGTGGACACCTCCGCGGAGCAACCCGCCGGTGGCGGCCTGGTGAATCTCGGCGCAGGTCAGATCTCGGTCGCAGCCGGCGGAGTGACGGCCGAAGACCTGCGGGCCGACATCATCGCCGGGCGAAACGGCGGAGCCTGGAACGGCACGACCGGCATCACGTCGTCGGCCGCCGCCACCTCCGGCGGTACGCGGGCGGTCGGGTATGTCGTCAACGGCGACGGTTCCGCAGCCGCTTCGTTCGCCGCCGCCGGCGACGTCGATCTGAGCGGCGCCGTCAACGTGTTCGACCTGGTCAGCATCAACAGCGGGGGCAAGTATGGCTCCGGCACCACGGCGATCTGGCAGCAGGGCGACTTCAACTACGACGGCGTGACGAACGTGTTCGATCTCGTGGGCGTCAACACCGCCGGCGTCTACGGCCGGGGCAACTACTTCCCGGCCGCGACGGCGGCCACTGGCGTTGGCGGTTCGGTGGCGGCGGTGCCGGAGCCTGCCTCGCTCGGCCTCGTCGCCGTGGCCATCGGCCTGGCGGCGGCAGCGAGAAGGCGACGGCGTTGAGCCAACCCCGAGCCCGGGGCCAGTTAGCTCCGCCGGGGCACGGGTCAACTCAACCGCATCGGCTCAGGGACGGCACGTGTCGCGTCGCAAGCGAGGATACCCCCTCATGCTCCGCGAGCGTTCGCCGATCCCCGAGCCTCGGATCAAGGACGATCATCGTCGGATGACTCCTCGTCATCGACATCGTCGTCCCAGTCCGCGTCATCGAGACCGTCCTCATCCCAGTCGCTGCGGTCTTCGGCCTCCATATCGTCGGCATCGGGAACGGGGCGACTCGCAGCCGGCTCGTGGGCATGGGGCTGGATTTTGAGCTTTCGCGGCGGCGGATCGACCGGGGCGGGGTCAGTGCCGTTGCGGGCGGCCCATTGCTCCATCGTCAGGAGCACCTCGCGGGCCTGACTGCCGGCATACTGCCCGACCACGCCGTCCTCGGCCATGAAGTCGATCAGGCGGGCCCCGCGGCCGTAGCCCACGCCCAGCGCCCGCTGCAGGAGGGACACGCTGCCGCGTCCTTCGCGGATCACGACCTCGACGGCGGCCTCGTAGAGGTCGTCCTTGTCCTTGGGGCTGCCGCCCGGCTTGGCATTGGGATCGGCGGCCCCCGCCGGCTGGAGGTTCACGAGTTCCGCCGCGTACTGCGGCTCGCTCACCCCGATTTCCGCCATCACGCGGCCGATCTCGTCGTCGCTGAGGTAGGTCCCCTGGCCACGAAGAATCTGGCTGGTGCCGGGCGAGAGGAACAGCATGTCGCCGTTGCCCAGGAGCCGTTCGGCGCCCATCTCGTCGAGTACCACGCGGCTGTCGGTGCGGCTGGCCACCTGGAACGCGATCCGCGCCGGCAGGTTGCTCTTGATCAGGCCCGTGATCACGTCCACGGTCGGCTTCTGCGTGGCGAGAATCAGGTGGATGCCCACCGCCCGGCTCTTCTGGGCCAGCCGGATGATGTGGGCCTCGATCTCCTTGCCGGCCGTCATCATCATGTCGGCGATCTCATCGGCGATCATCACGATGAAGGGCATCGTGGTGGGAACTGCCGCCGCCTCTTCATCGGTTTCGGGCTTGATCCGACGGAGCAACTCCTCGCGGCCCAGGGCGTTGTACTGGGTGAGGTGCCGCACGCCGACCTTGGCGAGCAGGGCATACCGCTGCTCCATCTTCTCGACAGCCCAGGCGAGGATCGCCTCGGCCTTCTTCATGTCGGTGACCACCGGATGCATCAGGTGAGGCAGCGACTTGTATGGCGTGAGCTCGACCATCTTGGGGTCGATCATCAGCATCCGCACCTCGTCGGGCCGGCGGGTCATGAGCATCGAGACGATGATCGAATTCAGGCAGACCGACTTACCGGTACCGGTGCGTCCGGCGATCAGGAGGTGGGGCATGCTCGCCATGTCCACCACCATCGGATTGCCCGCTACGTCCTTGCCGAGGAAGATCGGAATCTTCATCGTGCGGCTCTTGGCCTGGGTCTCCTCGATCACCTCGCGGAGCCGGACCATCTGCCGGGTGGTGTTGGGCACCTCGATGCCGACCGAGTTCTTGCCGGGGATCGGCGCTACGATCCGCACGCTCGGGACGCGGAGGGCGATCGCGAGATCGTCGGCGAGGTTGGTGATCTTCGCCAGCCGCAGACCGGCCTCGAGCTCGATCTCGTATTGCGAGATCACCGGTCCTGTCTCGATCTCGACCACCTTCACCTTGAAGCCGAATTCGGTGAAGGTCTTCTCCAAGACGCGGGCTCGATCTCGCACCTCCTGCTCCTGCTGGTCGAGTTCGAGGTATTCGGTCTGAAGCAGGAGGTCGAGGCTCGGGAGTTCGTAGTCGCCAGCCGGATCAGGGGAGAGCTCGAGAGCGGGAACTGCCGGGGTGCGCCGCGGGCCTCGGGTGCGGATTGGCACGGCCGGAGCTGCCTCCTCGGCCACGGGCTCATCGTCGGTGGCATCCTCCGGGGCGTCCGCCTCGGTTGCCAGCTCATCGTCCACCGACTCCTCCACCACCGGCTCCCGCCGCCGAACCTTGATGGTGGGGCCGTCTTCATCCTCGAGTGGCTCGGCCGTGTCGGCATCGTCGGCCGCAGCAGTTCCAAATCGGCCGCGAAGCCCCGGGAAGGCCCGCGTCAGGTCGACGTCCTCCACATCATCCTCGGCGGGCTTGGACGGGCTACGGACGGCAAGCCGAGCGGTTGCGCCAGCAACCAAGGATGCCAATCCGAGGCCGGCGACACGCGCCGTGCCGACCGCCTGAAGAATGAGCGTGTCGCAGGCAAGGAAGAGCCCGCCGCACAGAATCGCGGTGACCACGATTGCCCCGCCAGCCCCGGCGAGGTAGCGGGCAGCAAGGCCTCCGCCCACGGCACCGACTCGGCCACCGGCGCCCCACAGCGGCCGATCGATCCAGTCGGGCAGAAAGAGTGCAAGCAGCGTGCATGCCGCCGCGACCGCGATCACGCAGCCTGCCGTTCGCACCGGCAGATCGGCCATCTCGCGCCGCCGCAGGAGGGCGAAATCGAGCACGAGCCCGAAGCCCAGAACGGCCCAGGCACCGAGGCCGAACGCCTCGAACAGCCAGCCGGCCACGATCGAGCCGAGGAGGCCGCAGGCGTTGGCGGGGTGTGCATTCGGCGGAAAGGCCCGTGGCAGCGGCGGGTCGGCCAGATCGAATGTCGCGAGCGCGAGCCCCAGGAATCCGCAGGCCGCCAGGAGCACGAGCGCAGACAGATCGCGTACCCGGTTCCGCGACCCTGTCATGGCAGGTTCGGCCGACCGAGTTCCTGATGCCGCTCGGGCGGCGGGAAACAGCGGCTGAGACAGGGTGCGATCGACGGTGGCCATCGGCTGGGATCCTGGGGCAGGGAATCTGCAGACTCATCCCAACTCTACAGGCCAGTTCCGACCCGAGCGGCCGCCAGCGGGGCTGACCATGGCGCCAGGTTTACCGGTCGTGCAGCCGGTGGCGGCTACGGGGCTGCTGCGGGCCCGGAAGCCGGCTCCGCGACGGCCGGGGCGCGGAGCGTGGCCAGCCAGGCCACCAGATCTCTGAGTTCGCGCCGCGAGAGTTTTCCGGCCAGGTCGGCCGGCATCGAGCTCGGGCCTGCCGCTCGGTCATCGATCGAATTGGCCGGAATCCGCACGAGTTCGCCATCGGCGGTGCGGAGCGTAAGTTCCTCGGCGTCCTCCGCCACCACGATGCCCGACACGGCGCGGCCCTCGTCGGTGACGATGATCGTTGTCTGAAACCCGTCCGCGACCCGGGCATTCGGCAGCACGATGCTCTCGAGTAGATAGCGGATGTCTTTGCTGCCGCCGATCCCGTCGAGCGCAGGCCCGACCTCACCGCCGGTGCCCTCGGCCCGATGGCACCTGACGCACGACGCTTCGACGTTCCCGAAAAACACGTCCCGTCCCCGACTCGACTCGCCACCGGCCAGGGTATCGCCCCATGCGGCGAGCGGATCCTCGTCGGAGCCCGGCAGCGCAAGGCTGCGACCGAGCCGCTCCGCGGCCACCTCGCGAACCTCGAGCGCGACCGCCGGATCGAGTGTTCCGGTCTCGAACTGTTCGGCCAAGCGTGCGATGAGATCCGCTGCCGCCGGGCCCTCAATTTCGGCCAGCAGTGCCACCGCTGCCTGCCGCTCGGCCATGCCAGCGGCGGCATCGGCCGCGATCAACGGCTCGATCTCAGCCAGCACGCTGGCCGGATCAGTGGCTGCCAGCACCCGCCGCGCCGCCGCCCGCACCTGCCAGGCTCGATCGGTCCGGAGCGAGGTCGCGAGTGCCTTTGCCTCGGCTGGATCTCGTCGAGCGAGCACCTCGAGGCTCGTGCCGCGGCCCGTGGGCTCCCAGGTCTCGTCACGGCAGATGCCGGCAAGCAGAGTGATCACGTCAGTACCGGCAAGCCGATCGATGGCGGCAAGCGAGGCCCGGCGGATGCTGCGGTCGCGACTGGCCAGCACCTTCGGCAAGAGCGGCTTGATCGCCGCCCAGGCGACGGCAGGATCCCGCCCGGAGGCATGGGGCTGCCAGCGGCCATCGACGCGGTTGCGATCGGGCGGAGCCGCCCAGTCGGCGAGCGCCTCGACCGCCATCACCCGGGGCCCGATCGGCAGCCCCTCGTCGGCCGCAGCGGCGGCCAAGAGCCCCACGGCAGCCGACGTACCCAGCCGCTCGGCCGCGGAGACCATCCGCCGGCCCAACTCGGGAACGAACCGGGTTTCGTTCGGGATGGCGAGCCGTGCAGCCAGTGAAGGGAAGAGTTCGGGCATGGGGAGATCGTGGATGGCCCGCACCGCTTCGCCGGCGATCGAGGGTGTGTCGTCGAGAAAGGTCGCGATCCGCGGATCGTGCCTACGACGCATGGCCAGGCAGGCCGTCAGCCGCACGGCAGCCGCCGGATTCGCCGCGGTCCGACCGAGCTGCTCGTCGGAAAAGCCGCCGGCCACGGCCGAGACGACGCCGTGCCGGAGAAAGCCGTCGGCCTCCGCGTCGCGGGCTGCCGCCGCCAGCACCCGCTCAACGACGTCCTCCGCGAGCCCGCGGCGGCCGAGCCGCCCGACCGCGATGCCGGCGGCCACCCGCACATGCGGCTCAGGATCGGAGAGTCGCTCGGCCAACGCCAGCAGGACCGCCGGCTCGCCGGCATGCGGCAGGTCGCCGAGCGTGCGGCAGGCCACCGCCCGGATCTGCCAGGCGTCGTCGGCCAGGCAACCCACGATACTCTGCCTTTTTTCCGTGTCGGCTCCGGCGTCACTCAGCGCCGCCAGCCCCCAGAGGGCGTGCACCCGCGGGAGAAGCGGGCCGCTCGCCTGGAGCGTTTTGCGAAAGACCTCGGGCTCATCCCGACGAACGAGTTCCCACTGGGCTTCGAGCCTGAGTCGGCGATCGGCATGCCCCAGCAGCGGCTGCAGCCTGTCGGTCGCTAACTCATTCCAGTCGGTCGCCAGCAGTGATTGCACCTCCTCCACGGCCTGCTCGTCGCGGCCCACGGCCAGGAATCGCCAGATCCGTCCAAGCCCCTCTCCCATCCAGCCGTGCACCCAATCACTCACCCATACGGCACCATCCGGGCCGAACTCCACGTCGGTGGCCAGCAGGCCCCGGAACGTCTCTTCGTCGAGCGAAACCCGAAAACTCCCGCCGGCCGGCTCGAGGGCAAAACTCCGCACGCAGCTGTTCGCCGCACCGCCGCGGAAGTCACAGAGCAGAAACCGACCGGCAAACCGCGGGGGAAGTCCCGTGCCCGGATAGGCTGCCAGGCCTGACGGCCCGGCTCCGAGATGGGCCAGCGGGGGAACCAGCCAGAGGGGCTGGTTCTTGTGGGGCAACTCCCACATCTGCTCGCGGTTCCACGGACCACGGTCGGCGAGGTATTGATACTCCATCGTCCAGCCGGAATCGCCGCCAGGCACGAGATGCACGAGCCGGGCCTTGTCGCCGCCGTCGCAGTTGTTGTCCACCGTGAACAGGTTGCCGAGATCGTCGAAGGCGAGCTCCTGCGGGTTCCGCAGGCCGGTGGCGAAGACCTCGAAGCCAGAGCCGTCTGGGTTGCAGCGAAAGACCGCACCACGACCGGGCTCGGTCGCAACGCCGTCGGCATGCTCGACGCGATACCCGCGGTCACCGACGGAGAAATAGAGCTTGCCGTCGGGGCCGAGCACGAGGCCGTGGAGGTCGTGACCGCGGTAGGCCACGCGGCAGCCGTAGCCTTCCGACAGGATCTCTCGCTCCGGCGGCCCACGGCCGATCCGGCCGTCGCCATCGAGATCCCGCAGCCGGTAGAGAGCGGGGATGCAGGTGAGAAACAGATCCCCTCGACGGGCCAGGATTCCCGCAGCCGTACCGTCGATCAGCCGGTTGAAGCCCTCGGCATACACGCTCGACCGATCGGCCTTCCCGTCGCCATCATCGTCTACGAGCAGCCGCACGCGGTCGTCGAACTTCTCCCACTCAGCCACCTCGTCGCCCAGCAGCCGGCGGTGATAGGCCTCGCGATCGGCCACCGACTGCGAGGCGAGATCGGCGTCGACCCACTCCCGCTTCTGGCCGCGGTTGTCGGCCACGCCCTTGTTCTGCCGGAAGGTCTCGCAGACGAACACCCGCCCCCGCTCATCGACCGCGAAGGCCACGGGATTGGCGAGATCGGGTTCCGCCGCGAAGAGTTCGACCCGGAAGTCCGGGGGCATCCCGAACCCGGCGGCCGCCTGCTCCGGCGACGGCATCTCCGGCGCCGGGGCCTGAGATGCTGATGCAGCGTCAGACTTGTCACCCGGCACCGCCCAGGTCGGCACCGCGGACCATGCTCCCAGCATCAACCAGCCAGCGACACCGGCCCAGGAAACCACCGACCGGCGAGGCAGCATGAGATGAAATTCGAAGGGTGCAGGCGGGGAAGGACGGGCCCGGAGTGGGTCGCGCCGCCAAGGAAAGCGGGAACCGGCGGCTTCCGCACTCGATACTACCGAGCCTTGGACTCGGGCAGCAACTTGCCTGCCGGCATGCCAGCGGCCAGCCCTGGAATCCGGGGGTCGCTCGCGCCGACGAGCTCGCCGTCGACGGCGCGGCCGATCATCTGGGCCGCGCCGAACGTGTCGACCACCTGCACCTCGTGGCCGAGCCGCCGCAGTGCGGCGATGAGCTCGGTCCCTGCCGCCGCTTCGATTCGCACGCGGTCGGGACGCCACTGGTGGTGAAACCGCGGCATGGCCAGCGCCTCCTCGGGTGACAGACCGTGATCGAGCGCGGCCAGGAGTCCCAGCAGCACCTGCGTGATGATCGTCGGACCGCCCGCCGCCCCGATCGAGAGCACCGGTTCGCCATCATGATCGAGCACGATCGTGGGTGTCATGCTCGACAGGGGCCGTTTGCCCGGCGCCACGGCATTGGCTGCGCCGCCCACGAGCCCGAAGGCATTGGGGCTGTTCGGGGCCGCGGTGAAATCGTCCATCTCATTGTTCAAGAGTACGCCTGTGCCTGGCACCACCACCTTCGAACCGAACGAGGTGTTGACCGTGGCCGTCACGCTCACCCAGTTCCCCTCGGCGTCGGCGGTGGCGAAGTGGGTGGTGTGCTTCTCGAAGTGATCGCTCTGCCAGTCGGGCGGATCGCCATGCCGGGGAACGCCACTCGCCCGCGTTGGATCGATTCGCTCGGCGAGACCACGCGTGTAGTCCGGGCTCACAAGTCCCCGCGGCACAGGCGTGAACGCGGGGTCGCCCAGCCAATGGGCCCGGTCGGCAAATGCCAGCTTCATCGCCTCGACCACCCGGTGGGTGAAGCCGACCGTGCCGGGCTGCGCGTCGCCCTCCGGAAACTCCGCAAGGACGTTCAGCATCTGGGCCACGTGCACCCCGCCTGAACTCGGCGGCGGCACACCGACGATCGTCCAGCCGCGATACTGCGACACGAGCGGCTCCCGCTCGACGACCCGGTAGTCGCGAAAGTCGGACTCCGTGAGGAACCCACCGCTGGACTTCATGTACGCCGCCGTCGCCGCCGCAAACTCTCCCGCATAGAACCATTCGGGGCCGGCCTCGGCCAGCCGGCGGTAGGTGGCGGCCAGATCCCGCTGCACCAGCCGATGTCCCTCGGGCCAGGGCGAGCCGTCGGGCTGAAGAAAGATCGCCCGCGTCGCCGGAAACGCCGCGAGGGTCGCGGCCGTGGTGGCGAGCTTTCGCGCATAGACCTCGTCGATCGCGAAGCCCTCTGCGGCATGCCGAATCCCGGCCTGGCAGGCGGCCTTCCAGGGCAATCGGCCAAACCGCTCGACCGCGAGGCCGTAGGCAGCTGGCGCCCCGGGCACGCCGCAGGCCAACACGCCGGTCTGGCTGAGCGCCGCCACCGGCTTCCCGTCGCGAAGAAACATGTCGGCCGTGGCCGCCGCCGGTGCGGTCTCGCGGCCGTCGAGGCAGACGAGCTGGCCGTCGGCGAGACGGATCAGCATGAAGCAGCCGCCGCCGAGCCCCGAGTTGTGCCCGTCGACCACGCCGAGCGTCAGCCCGGCGGCCACGGCCGCGTCGATCGCGTTTCCCCCATGGGAAAACGCGTCGAGGGCCGCCCTCGTGGCCAGCGGCTGGACCGTGGCGGCAACGCCGGCGAGTGCGACCTCCGCCCGCGGCGGCGCATCGGGCGCAGCACCCATCCCGCTCGCGGCCACGAACACGAAAAGGCAATACAAAAGGCGTCGCATGGTGTTCCTCGTGTGGGAGCATACCCACGTGCGGCCGCAGGCCGCCCGCCCGCTCAACCGAGGCCGCGGAAGTTGGGTCGGAGGCGAAACGCTCCGGAGTCGTGCTGCCGGAGAATGCCGACGAGCTCGCCTTCGCGGTCGATCGCGGCATAGCACTCGGCCAGGGCAGGGCAGGGGGCGGCCACGAGCCCACCCCGAATGGCCGCGTCGAGCGTGGCCTCATCAAGTTCGCGCCGTGGCAGATGCGGGACGGCCGCGACCGCCGGCAAGAGCCCAGCGGCGACCGTTTCCGTCGACACCGCATCGAGCCCGACGCAGGCCTCGCGGTCAAACGGCCCGACGGCGGTCCGGACGAGCGACTCCATCACGCTCCGCGTGCCCAGGGTCGCCGCCAGGTCGCGGCCGATCGCCCGGATGAAGGTGCCGCTCGAACAGTCGATGGCCAGCGTCAGCCGCGGCCACTCATAGCCGAGCACCTCCAGCCGATCGATCCGAACCGGCTTGGCGGCGAGCTCCACGCTCCGCCCCTTGCGGGCCAGCCGGTAGGCCCGCTTGCCGTCCACGTGCACCGCGGAGTAGTCGCAAGGCCGCTGGAGGATCTCGCCCCGGAAGCCCGGCAGGGCCGCGTCGAGGTCGGCGCGAGCGGGCCGGGGCGGGCTCTCGTCGTCTTCGACCGGCGTCTCGAGATCGTCGGAGGGACTGTGGCACCCCAGGCGAAAGACGGCCTCGTAGCGCTTGGGCTGTTGATGGAGATAGTCGACGAGTTTGGTGGCATGGCCGACGCAGACCACGACCACGCCGGCAGCGAGGGGGTCGAGCGTGCCGGCATGGCCGACGGCCGACATGCCAAGCGCCCGGGCGACCGCGTCGACCACCCGCCGCGACGTCACGCCAGCCGGCTTGTCAATCGGGATCACACCCGTGAATCGGAAACGCATAGAGCTCCGCCACTTCTGCCGAGGTCTTTCCTGCCAGCTGCACCCGCCGGCGAATCTCGGCCGCCGAGTCGACCGCCCCGGCCACCAGCCGATCGAACTTCAGATCCACCACCGCGGCCGTGCGGCCGGCATCCGACCGCGCATGCCCGAGCGGATGCCGCACGAGCCCGCCGTCGAGCCGGCCAAACGCTTCGTGCTCGATCACCACGCTCGTGGGAATGCCGTCGGGATAGAGGCCGTCGTAGTCGGCCCCGCCATGCTCGATCACGATCCGGTCGATCAGGGCCGCGATGGCAGGATCACGGATCGCGGCCTCCGAGTAGTCGGCGGGCAAGAGCATCAGGTCGGGCCAATTCGGTGGAACGCTGCCCACGTGAGCCGCCGCCTTCAGAAGCGTGCGGGCCAGGATGAACGGGAGGGAATGATCAGCCGATTGCCGCGTCTGCGGGGTGCGCTTGGCGGGGTCGGCGATGATCGAATAGGCGGGCTCGTAGATCCGCACGACGATCCGCCTGATCCCTGGGATCGCAGCCGCGAGGGCCGGCTCTCGGGCGAAGAGATCGACCAGCGACTGGAGCGCGCCGGCCGACTGATGCTCGTAGAGTCCGAGCTTGAAGTGCATCGCATGGA
The DNA here is from genome assembly GCA_964453165.1 of uncultured Candidatus Kuenenia sp. Classification (GTDB taxonomy): domain Bacteria; phylum Planctomycetota; class Planctomycetia; order Pirellulales; family UBA1268; genus QWPN01. Next base: position 28,374 of record CAYVNX010000023.1, read on the forward strand.
TCGCGAAGGCGTCGCCACCGACGCCGAGTTCCAGATCGAATGGACTCCGGCCTTCGCGGCAGGGTTCGTTGAGTCGATAGATGGCAAGCGGATTACGAAACACGTCGCGGGGGCCGATGAACCCGGCCAGGGCCCGACGGCCGCACATCACCGCCGCTTCGGCCGCCAGCGCCGCCGAGGCGCCCTTCGAGTCGGAGAGCTGGTGGCCCGCCCGGATCGCTCGGAACGGCACATAGTGGGCCACCGCCATTCCGATCGCCGATTCAACCTGCTCTTCGGTGCCACCCAGCGCCGCCGTGAAGGCCGCGGCGCAGGCGACCGTGCCGTGATGCACGTGATCAATCGCGTACCTCCGCAGGGCGAACACCTCGGCCAGCCGGCCACGAATCTCGTCGATCAGGAGCATCACGCGGAGCGTGGCGTCGCCGTCGAGCCCGGCCTCCGTTGCCGCGGCGATCGCCACGGGGTAATAGTCGTTGTGGCCGAATTCACCCGCCGTTCGTCCGCGGACGGCGTCGTGGCCGAAGTTGGTGCCATTGGAATCCCATTCGCGCACCGCCGACGCGTTGGCCGCGACAGCCCGCTCGGCGAGGCAACGGCGGGCTGAACCGAAACAGACGGCGCCCCGCGAGCCGGCGGCCGGCGCGATGCCGAGCGCCTCGCGCCGGAGGACCGTCGGGGCGTTCGTGCCCGCAGCCAGGGCCGAGATTCCGCAGCCCACGCTGTCGAGGTGGAATCGCTCGAGCAGGTCGAGCGTGGCGGATGCGACCGGCTGCGGCCGGCTGAGAAACGCGATCGCGTAGCGGGCCAGCCCGAGAGCCTGGTTTGTGTCGGCCGGAAGCAGCAGCGTGTTGCCCGTCGCGGGCTGGGCGGTGGACGTCATGGCGGGCGTGCAGGGCAGCGGGCGGGGTTGCCGCGGGCAGGCAGGGATGCCAGAAAAATTCGCTGGAGAGAGGATACCCGGTTGCAGCCTTCTCCGCCGCTGAACATGGTTCCTCGAGCCGTGGCTACACTACGGGCATGGATCCGTCGCGGCTGGGACCGTACACGATTCGGGGCCGGCTGGGCCGGGGCGGCATGGGCACCGTGTATGAAGCGGTGGACCAGGACGGCGCGGTCGTGGCCCTGAAGACGCTTCGCGCCCACATGGGAGACCAGGCGGGCAGCCGGCGGCGTTTCGACGCCGAAATCGCGGCCCTCAAGGAGCTCCGCCATCCGGGCATCGTGCGGCTCCTGGCGTTTGGCGAGGAGGATGACCAGCCCTTCTTTGCGATGGAGTTGGTCAGGGGCAAGAGCCTTGAAGAGCTCCTCAAGGCCGGCCGAAGGTTCTCCTGGCAGGAGACCGTGGCCACCGCCCTGCAGGTCACCCGAGCCCTCAAGGCCGCCCACGATCATGGCATCGTGCACCGCGACCTGAAGCCGGCCAATCTCCTCTTTCCCGACGACGCGGGGCCGGAAGCCGGGGTCAAACTCGCCGATTTCGGGATCGCCCGGCTGTTCGGTGAGTCGGGTCAGACGCAGGCTGGCACCGTCGTCGGCACGGCCGAGTACATGGCGCCGGAGCAGGCGGCAGGGGAGCCGGTAGACCAACGGGTCGATCTCTACGCCTTGGGCCTCGTGATGTATGCGATGCTGGTCGGCCGGCCCCCGTTCACGGGCGGTGACATGGCCAGCGTGCTGCGACGGCAACGGCGGGAGACGCCGCCACGGGTCTCGTCGTTCGTAACCGACGTGCCTGAGCAACTCGACCTTCTGGTGGAGAAGCTTCTGGCAAAGACGCCGGCCGGACGGCCCGCCAGTGCTCTGGCGGTCGGGCGGCTGCTCGCAGCGATCGAGGACACTCCCGCGGCGAGCGTTCCCGAAGAAGGAACCCCCGCAGCCGGCTCTGCGGGAAACACGGCCACCGACCGGACGGCTCGGCCCACCCAGCCCCTTCAGCGGAAGCGGCCGGCGGGCGATCCCGGAGTCGATCTTCTCGCCGCCACGGTGGACGGTGGTTGCGTGCCCCTCGGGGAGACGCGGGATTCGGGTGGCCTGGGCGATGGCCCACCGACGGTGCCCCCGACGGCCGCTGCCACCGGTTCCCTGGTGCACCGCCGGACGGCCGCGGATCCGGTCGATTCCCCGCTCGAGCGTCTGGCGGGCACCCGGTTCACGACCCTCGAGGAACTCCATCGCCGGGCACGAGAGGATGCCGCACGAACGGCTCGTCGTGAAACCGCGATGCGATTCGGGCTGGCCTCCGCGTTGCTCGCCGCGGTGCTGGCGGGCGGCTATTCGCTTCTCCGGCCCGCCACATCGGACGAACTCCATGCGCGGATCCGGGCCGTCGCAGACTCTCCCGACGCCGACCTTCGCGACGCCGAGCACCTGATCGAACTGTTCCTGGCCCGCTTCCCCGCCGACGCTCGGGCCACTGAGGTGCGGGAGTTCGATCGCAGCCTCGCGGTCGAGGCCCTGGAGCGCCGCACCCGTAGGCGGCCGCGGAGCGACGCCGAACTCTCCCAGGTCGAGCGGGACTACCGGGCGGCGATGGCTCGCGAAGCGGAGAGCCCGCTCGCCTGCCGGGCCGCGCTCGAGGCCATGCTCGCCCTGCACGACTCTGATGGAGGCGTTGAAAACGATCCGCTCGCCGCCGAGGCCGACGCGGCCGATCTCTGGCTGGCACTCATCCGCAAGCAGGTCGACCGGCTCGGGCCGCCGGCTGACCGCGAGCGGGCCGAGGACCTCGACCGCGCTCGAGCCACACTCGCCGAGGCCGCCGAACTGGCCGAAGCCGCGACCGTCGCCCCGATTGCCGAGCAGGCCCCGCTGCTCGGCCGGCGCCGAGATCTCCTCGATGGACTGATCGAGATCTATGCTTCCCGGCCGCATATGGCTGAGGCCGTAGCCGAGGCGCGGCGACTCCTGGCACCGCCGGCCCCCTGACCGCGGCCCACGCCCGCGAGCCGCTTTCCCCGTCCCCACCGAGATGCCAACCATGACCGCCGGTACCCCGTCCGCTGCAACATCCGCTCGTCGCAGTCGCAGCCAGGCAGCCTTCGCCCGTGCAAGGCGGGCCATTCCCGGCGGGGTGAACTCACCCGCCCGGGCCTTCGGCGGCGTCGGAGGTGAGCCGATCTTCTTTCGCGAAGCGGCGGGGCAGTGGCTCACCGACATCGACGGCAACCGCTACCTCGACTACATCGGCTCATGGGGCCCGATGATCCTCGGCCATCGCCATCCCAGGGTCGTCGCCGCCATCGAGGCGGCGCTCGCCCGCGGCACGAGCTACGGAGCGCCGACCGAAGCGGAGACTGGCCTGGCGGAACTCATCATCGGCTCCGTGCCGTCGATCGAGAAGGTCCGTCTGACGAGTTCCGGCACCGAGGCGGCTATGAGCGCGGTGCGACTGGCCCGTGGCTTCACCGGCCGCGATAAGATCGTGAAATTCGCCGGCAACTATCACGGCCACGGCGACAGCCTGCTGGTTGCCGCCGGCTCGTCAGCCGCCACGCTGGGCGTTCCCGATTCGCCCGGCGTGACCGCCGGCACGGCCCAAGACACGATCGTGCTTGAATACAACGAGCCCGAGGAACTCGAAGCCGCCTTCCGCTCGAACGGCGATGCGATCGCGGCAGTGCTCCTCGAACCGACGGTCGGCAACATGGGGCTCGTCAAGCCGACGTCGGAGTTTCTGGCAACCGCTCGCCACCTGACGCAGCGGCACGGCGCCTTGCTGGTGTTCGACGAGGTGATGACCGGCTTTCGGCTCGCGCTCGGCGGAGCCCAGGAAATCCTGGGAGCGACTCCCGACCTCACGATCCTCGGCAAGATCGTGGGAGGCGGCTTGCCCCTGGCGGCGTACGGCGGCCGGGGCGACGTGATGGACCATGTCCTGCCGGCCGGCAAGGTTTTTCAGGCCGGCACGCTCGCCGGCAACCCGCTGGCAGTGGCGGCCGGAACGGCCACGCTCGAGGAACTGCGGGACCATCCGCCCTACGCCCAACTCGAGCGACACGGCGCGGCGCTCGAAGCAGGCTTCCGCACCGCCGCCGCGGCGGCGGGCGCGACTGTCTGGCTCGCCCGAACCGGCAGCATGCTGACGATGTTCTTTCAGCCTGGGCCCGAGCCGTTCCCCGTCACCGGCTGGCAGATGGCCGCGCAGAGTGACAAGGCTCGCTACGCCGCCTTCTTCTGGGGCATGATCGATCGGGGCATCTACCTGCCCTGCAGCCAATACGAGGCGCTCTTCATCTCGGCCGCCCACACCGACGCCGACATCGCCGCCACGACCGACGCAGCCGTCGCCTGGTTCGCGGCAGATGAGCCCGCTGCGTAGGCTCGATCTCGGCCCAATGGCACGGCGGCTTCGCAGAACGGAAGTCGGAGGCGAGGGGGTCGGCGAACGCTCGCGGAGCAATCGGGGCGTATCCTCGCCCGC
>CAYVNX010000024.1:0-31229 GCA_964453165.1 uncultured Candidatus Kuenenia sp.
GCCGGCTTACAGGGTGGCCTCGTGGTCGTGACTGGCGATGCCGGCCACCTCGCCGGATCCCGGATGCGAGGCGGTATTCTCGCCATCAGCGGATCCTGCGGCGCGGCGGCCGGGTTTGAAATGCGGTCGGGAATCCTCGTGGTGGGCGGCCGATCCGGCCGGCATCCGGGCCTCGGCATGCGGCGCGGGTCGCTTGTCTTTCTGGCGGAGCGGCCCGACGTGCCTGCCTGCTTTCGCCGCGGCACGGCCTGGAATCCCCCCTTTCTGGCGATCCTGCTGCGCCGGCTCGCCCGGGCCGGCTTTCAGCCCGTCACACCCCTGCCCCCCAGGTGGCGGCAGTGGCACGGCGACATGCTCGCGGGCGGCCGAGGCGAAATTCTCCATCCAAACCACGCCTGAAGAGAGGCGGGCCAGCGATCAGAAAAACCCGTGGCAGGGCCGCTTCCGCTCGCGACAACAGTCGGTTATCCTTCAGGGCTCGCCGATCACGATCCTTTCCAGAAGTTTTTTGCATGCCCACGATCAGCCAACTCATCCGCAACCGTCGCCGCCCCAAGCGGAAGTTCTCCAAGTCGCCGGTGCTCGACAAGTGCCCGCAGAAGCGGGGCGTCTGCCTCCAGGTGCGGACGATGACCCCTAAGAAGCCGAATTCGGCTCTGCGGAAGATCGCCCGCGTGCGGCTCTCGAATAAGAAGGAAGTGACGGTCTACATCCCGGGCGAAGGCCACAACCTGCAGGAGCACTCGATCGTGCTCGTCCGCGGCGGCCGAGTTCGCGACCTGCCCGGTGTCCGCTACCACATCATCCGCGGCGCCCTCGACACGCTCGGGGTGCAGGGCCGGAAGCAGTCTCGCAGCCTCTACGGCGCCAAGAAGGGCTAAGCCTCGCGGCCACGTTCCACACGCCACCACTCACCACCAGCCACACGCCGAGTCATACGAATGGGAAGCATCACAGCCAGCCGCACGCAGCTCCGCCCCGATCCGAAGTTCGGATCGCTTCTGGCGAGCAAATTCGTCAACTGCCTGATGGAAGACGGCAAGAAGAGCGTCTCCCAGGGCATCTTCTACCGGGCCATGGAAATCGTCGCTAAGAAGATCAACGACGCGGAGCCGATCGAGGTCTTCAACCGCGCCATCGAAAACATCAAGCCGGCGGTCGAGGTCAGGTCGAAGCGAGTCGGTGGTGCCGCGTATCAGGTGCCGATGCAGGTCAACCGCAACCGCCAGCAGTCGCTCGCCATCCGCTGGCTCCTCCAGGCCGTCCGCGAGAAGAAGGGTCGGGCCACCCACGAGAAGCTGGCCGAGGAAATCATCGCCGCCTACAAGCGGGAAGGCGCCGCCGTCACCAAGCGGGAAAACGTCCACCGCATGGCTGATGCGAATAAGGCCTTCGCGCATTTCGCCTGGTAAGACCAGGCGAAATGCCTGCTTCACGGCTGCTCGGCCATCCATGGCCCGGGCAGCCTTGGGGTTGAACTGCTTCGCAGTTCGGCTGCCTCCTGCAGCCACCTCGCCTGGTAAGACCAGGCGAAATGCCTGCTTCACGGCTGCTCGGCCATCCATGGCCCGGGCAGCCTTGGGGTTGAACTGCTTCGCAGTTCGGCTGCCTCCTGCAGCCACCTCGCCTGGTAAGACCAGGCGAAATGCCCTGCTTCACGGCTGCTCGGCCATCCATCTTCAGCGCCCGGCGGGCCATCCATGGCCCCGACGGGCTTGCCGGGCCTCCGCCCGGCCGGTCGCCTTCCAGGCGGCTGATGGCGTGCGTTCGCTCAGAAATATGCGCCTCGTCTGCGCGGATGTACGTCGAGGCGGGGCGACGCGGATAGCACGCTGCGCGGGCGTTGCCCGCTGCGTGCCTGTGGGTTTGGGCTGCTTCAGGCACCCGAATCGCGCCGCGTGGTCGGGGTTGCCCGTGCCCCGAGAGCCGGCGTATGCAGACGAGCGCAGCAAGGATTGCGCAGCGAAGTCTGCATCCGAGTGAGCGAAGGGCAGGATGCCCGAAGCGAACGTCCGGCGACGGGGTACGGGCAATCCCGACCCACCAGGTGACGTCGCTTCTGCCCCGTATCGCCGGGCCGTGTCCGGCGACGGGGCATGGGCAATCCCGACCCTCCAGGTGACGTCGCCTCCGGCACTCAATCCGCCATGCCGGCGACAGCTCCAACGAAACCCGCTTGACGGTGCACGCGGGTATAGTAAGATACTACCGTTCACATTTTTTCTCCGATTACCTCTAGGAATTCGGCCGACGCCGCCGACGCACCATGGCCAAGCGAAAAACCGCTACAACCCGTTCCGCCAAGCCCCGCTCGAGCAAGGCCACCAAGGCCGCCGTCGCCGAGCGGCACAAGCGAAGCCGGGTCGCGGCCGCAACGTCGGCCCTCCAGGGCGATCCCTTCGGCCTCCGCACGACCGTCGTCGAAGACGAGGGCGATGCGCCCACGGAACGCCAAATGGAGATTTACGCGTTCATTCGCGACAAGATCCACTCCCGCGGCTATGGCCCGACTGTTCGTGAGATCGGGCTGGCCTTCAAGATTCGCTCTCCCAACGGCGTGGTCTGCCATCTCAAGGCGCTCGAGCGAAAGGGGCTGATTACCCGCGGTAAGAACATGTCCCGGGCGATCGAGCTGGTCAACGAGCCCGCACACCTGCGGGGGCTTCACATGGCGGGCTGGGTCGCCGCTGGCACGCTCCGGCCGGCGGAGGAGCAGGCCGAGCGGATCAATTTCGAAGACCTCTTCAATCGCGACAACCACTTCGTGCTGAAGGTGATGGGGGAGTCGATGATCGACGCCCAGATCGCCGATGGTGACTGGGTGGTGATCCAGAAGAAGCATTCGGCCCATGCAGGCGATATCGTGGTCGCCCAGACGGAGGATGGCGAGGCCACGCTCAAGCAGTGGTTTCCCGAGCGTGATCGGATTCGGCTGCAGCCGGCGAATTCTTCGATGAAGCCGATCTACGTGCAAAACGCCAAGGTGCTAGGCGTGCTCGTGGGCGTCGTTCGCAAGACCTGATCGCCGCCGTCAGGCGGGCTTCTCCAGGGCGGGGCCCTGGATCTGATGCAGTTTGTTGTAGAGCGTTTTGAGGCTGATGCCCAATTCCTCAGCGGTACGCGGCTTGTTGCCATCGTTCCGCTCGAGGCCTTGGAGGATGGCCTCGATCTCGAGTTCACGGAGCGTCTGTGGCCGGTTGGGGTCGCCCGTCTGGCCGGGCTCCTCGGGTGCCCTGGCAGGCGGAGGAGTCCGCGCGGCCGGTCGTTCCACCGGCATCCGGCCGACGAGCCGAGCCGGCAGGTGCTCGGGCAAGAGGGGAAGTTCGTCGCAGAGCACGAGCGCGTGCTCGACCACATTGGCGAGTTCCCGCACATTGCCCGGCCAGTCGTGCGCCTCGAGCGCTGCCAAGGCTTCGGCCGCGATCACCGCGGCCTGCGGCGGCGTCTGCGGCCGGCCACGCCGGACGAAGTGGTCGACGAGGGCCGGAATGTCGCCCTGTCGATCGCGCAGCGGAGGCACCGTGATCTCGAAGGTGTTGATCCGAAAGAGGAGGTCTTCGCGAAACTCGCCAGCTCGGGCCATGTCCTCGAGCGGCCGGTGGGTGGCGCAGACGAGCCGCACGTCGACGGTGATCGGATGGTTGTCGCCGACCCGCCGAATCTCCCCGCTCTCGAGCACCCGCAGCAGGCGGGACTGCAGGGCTCGCGGCAGCTCACCGATCTCGTCGAGAAAGAGCGTGCCCCCGTCGGCCACCTCGAAGAGACCGGCCCGATGCTCATCGGCGCCCGTGAAGGCTCCCTTGCGATGCCCGAAGAGCTCGCTTTCGACGAGGTGCTCGGGCAGCGCGCCGCAGTTGACGGCCACCAACGGCCCGCCTGCCCGGCGGCTCCCTTCGTGAATGGCCCGCGCGACAAGTTCCTTGCCCGTACCCGTCTCGCCTCGGACGAGCACGGCCGCTTCGCTGCCGGCCACCCGGTCGACGAGCCGTCGCACTTCCTCCAGGCCGGCTGATCCGCCGACCAGATTCGTGGTTCCTTCCGCCCGCTGCACGCGCCGCTCCAGAGCCCGCAGCCGGCTGGTGAGTTCCCGCCGCTTCCGCACCCGTTCGAGCACCGCCTGAATCTCGGCGAGTCGGCAGGGCTTCGTGAGGTACTCGAACACTCCCTGCCGAACGGCCTCGATGGCCGTCTCCACCGATGACTTGCCGGTGATGATCACCGCCTCGGTATCGGGGGCGGTGGCCCGCACTCGGGCGATCACTTCCATGCCACCGACGCCCGGCATGTCGAGATCGACCACCACGCAGTCGTAGGCGGTGCGATCGAGAGCCGCCAGGGCCGTGGTGCCATCGGGGCAGACCGTGGCCTCGTGCCCGAGCCGAGGCAGTTCGATCCGCATCAGTTCCTGGATCGAGGGCTCGTCGTCGGCGAACAGGATTCGCATCGGTCGCTGGTTGGGCTTCACGTCGTTTCACTCCATTCAATCGATCGTCTGCATTGATCGGATTCACATAGGCCACCAGCTCGACCGGCAGTCAGGCCGCCCGCTCGGCTCCGGTGCCTGGCGGATCGCCGGCCACCGCCCCGATCTGCGCGAGCGGCAGAGCCACCCGGAAGGTCGCGCCTCGGCCAGGGCCATCGCTGGCGGCCTCGATGTGACCGCCGTGGTCGGCGACGATCCGGTGCACGATGGAGAGGCCGAGGCCGGTGCCCTGCCCCTGTTTCCGCCGGGTGAAGAACGGCTCGAAGAGATGCTCGAGCACCTCGGGCGTCATGCCGCAGCCGTCGTCATTGAACGTCAGCACCCCCTCGCCGCCCGAACGTCGGGCCGTCACCCGCACCACTCCGTTCTCTTCGATCGAGTCGAGGGCGTTGACGAGCAGATTGAGCACCACCTGCTTGATCTCTTGCGGGTTGACCATCACGAGCACGTCCTGCCCCTCCTCGATCTCGATTCGGCGACCGGCGAACCGCCCCACGTGCCGCAGCATGTCGGCCACGTCGGTCACCAGCGCTGCCAGGGCGGTGGCCTGCCGCCGCACCTCACCCAGCCGGGAGAAGTCGAGCAGCTTCTCGGTGATCCCCTTGCAACGAAAGGCCTCGTTCTGGATCAGCGAGAGGTACCGCCGAGCCACCTGAGCCTCGGATTCCGGGGGCGCCATCGCGTCGATCCGGCTTTCGAGCGACTCCGCGCACATCGCGATCGATGCCAGCGGATTGTTGATCTCGTGGGCCACTCCGGCGGCCAGAAACCCGACGCTCGCGAGCTGCTCGCTGCGAATCACCTCGCGGGTTCGGAACTGCACCTGCCGGTCGAGGTCGTCGCGAATCTCCCGGAACCGCTCGGTCATGTCGTTCAGGGCGTCGGCCAACTCCGCCATCTCGTCGCGGGTGTCGAGCCGGATTCGGTAGTCGAAGTCTCCAGCCGCCACCCGACGGGAGCCGTGTCCCAGGAGTCGCAGCGGCCGAAACACCCAGCGGTAGGTGAGCACCCCGATCGCGCAAAGCAACACCCCCGCCGCGGTCGCCGCCGTCCAGGTGACCACGATCAGCGTGCGGTAGCGGCCCCGCACTTCGTGGGCCAGGTCATAGAGCCGCTGCTGAAGGAAGGTGGGCAATTCGGCCGTAAGTACGGCCAGCCGCTCGAGCTGTGGGGCGGCAGCCAAAAGCACGGCCCGTTCCGCAGTGGCCGAAGGGGCGGTCGGCTCGGCCACGAGCCGCTCGAGCGCGGAGAGCCCCAGGGCGATCCGGCGGGCAGTGTCTCGCTCCCGGGTGCGGTCGGAGAAGGGAACGTCGTCGAGCTCCCCCGCCTCCAGTTCGGCCGAGTAGGCCTCGAGGGCGTCGGCCGTGGCCCGCACGCCGGCGAGTACGCCGTCGGCGGTGTCGCCGCCGGCCAAGGCTCGGGCGTGCGACAGGCGGAGCGTGGCCACCCTGGCGTCGAGTTCGGCGGCCAGCGGCAACTCAGCGGCCCGGCTCGAGAGCGCGCGGACGAGTCGGCGATAGGAATAGACGCCGAGGAAGCTGCTGGCCGACAAGGCAGCCACCATCACGCCGACGAGGAGTCCTCCCAGCAAGAGCTTGTCGCGGATCGGACGTCGCTTGGCCATGGCCGACCTCCTCGCCGGTGGGCACCTCCCGCACCCGGAAGCCGGAATGCGGGCAGGGAGGGTAGCAGGGGCGGTTCCAGGGCAAAAGCCTGGATTCGACGGCTCGGGGGCGGCAAACGTCGCATCGCGGCGGTTCTCCCAACCGCCGCCCGCCCTACACGAGCCCCCATCGCTTCCGCAGCGACCACTCCCCGATCATCGCGCCGGCCAGCAGGGCGAGCATCGGCCAACTGTCCCAGAAGGCGAGCGACCATTGCTCCCGGCTCTCGTAGACCGAAGGCCGATTCCCGATCTCCTCGAAGATCGCCGGCAGTTCCTCGGGCAGCCGCGGGCCGCCGGTTGTCTCACCGGCGATCTGTTGCATCAGCAACGGGTTGGCTCTTGGATTGGCCAGTTCGAGATCCTGCCGGTAGACGGTGAACCGCGCGGATCGCTCCCGCGGCTCGGGATCTCCTGGACGCCGTCCCCGCACGACGAGCTTCCAGTCGCCAGGCTCGACGCAGTCGGCCACCGTGCCGGAAAACCCGCCATTGGCCGCGGCCACCCGCACCGGCCGGGAACTGCCGTCGGGTGCCGTCACCACCGCCTCGATCTGGGCATCGGGGCGTGGTTCCCCGTCGGCCGCCGCGATCGCCGTGTCGAACTCCAGGGGTGTGCCGGGAGGAAGTCGGCGCTGCGCCAGCCGGAGCCAGAGGGAGTCGGCATCCTGCTCGTCGCGGCGGGCCAGCCAGAGCACGAACTGCCGCCAGAACCGCCGGTGCTGATCCCGGCCGCCCTGCATCACCCACCGCCAGGTCGAATCGGCGGCGAAGGCGAGCACCCGGCCTTCGCCATACTCGCGGGCCACCAGCAACGGCCGGCCGTCGGCCGTCACGGCCAGCGGTTTGGCCGAGGGCACGAGCCGGCCCAGCACGTTCGCCCCCGACAACGTCGGCAGCTTCTCCCAGACCTCCCGCGAGGCTTGCTCCGTGTCGGCCTGCCGGAGAATCGAGATCCCGCCAAACCGTCGATCGGGAAGCATCGCGAGCGGACCTTCCAAATGGCTTCCGGGCCGCACGGGCTCGCCGAATCGTTGCCGGGCCAGCGGATCGGCCTCGAAGGGCACGAGCGGTCCGAGCGGAGAACCCGCCCAGCCTCCGGACTCGAAGGCATGAAAGCCCCCCAAGAAGCCGATCCCGGCGCCGGCCGCCACCCGCTCCGCGATCGTCCGCGCGTCGTCGGGCCTGACGGCGGCCGAATCGAGGTCGCCGATCAGGAAGACGTCGTAGTCGGCGGCGAGTTGCCGGCTCAGGTCGACCGGCCAGCGGTCGCGGCGGCTCGAATCGATCCAACGAAAATCGACCTGCATGTCCGGGCTGGCCGCCAGCACCCGCCGCAGGAACCGCTGCTCCACCCGCAGGGCTCCCTCGAGATAGAGAACCCGGAGCCCGCCATCCACCACGGTCACGAAGGTCGAAAGTTCGTTGTTGGTGACGACCACCTCGCCCTCTTGAGGCTCGACCCGCAGCACGAGTTTCCGCTCGCCTAGGCTCTTCGGTGTCCATTCCAGCCGCACCGCCTCCTCGCCCGACTCCCGTGGCGTCGACACGGTCGTTCGCGTCACCTCCTCGAGCACTCCCTCGTCGCCCTCGACCAAGAGCACGACCGCCGCCGCCTTCCCGGCGAGCCCCTCGAGCCGCACGCGGCCGGCCACTTCGAGCGTGTTGTCGAGGTAGACGGTCTCGGCGACCGAGAGGTTCACGACCGCCGAGTCGCGACCCTGGCCGCCGCCGAGGTGCTGGCCGAAGGTGACGGTCCAGAGCGGTCCGCCGAGGTCAGCCACACTGCGGGCGGCCGACTGCGGTGGAAGGTCGCGAGGCGGATAGGCATGCTGGGCGCCGTCGCTCAAGAGGATGACGCCGGCGAGGCGGCCATCCGGCGCCGAACGGATCGCCTCGTCGAGGGCCGACCCGATCGCCGTCTCGTCGGCCGTGGCGGCGTCCCGCCAGTCGCCCAAGGGCAAGGGGTCGTCGCCGCGCGGCGGCACCGGATGGAGTTCCCGATCGAACGTCCAGGCTGCGATCTCGAAGCCCCCTTGGCCGAGCAACTCCTGAACGGCCGGCCGCGCGGCATCGATCGCCGCGACGATCGCCTGCCACCGGGTCGCTCCGCCCGGCCCGTCGGCCACGGTCATGCTCTCCGAGGCATCGGCGAGCACCACGACGAGTCCCTGCTGGACGGCCCGCCGGGTGGAGACCAGTTCGGGCCGGAGCATGCAAAGCACCACGGCGAGGAACGCCAGGAGTCGCAGGCCCACCAGCACCGACACCTGCCGGGGACCGATCCGGGACCGGTCGGGAGGCACCGCCACGAGCACGGCCGCCAGGGCCGTCGCCACGAGCACGACGAAGGCCCACGACCCGACTGGGTCGAACGAGATCGAAAGGTCTTCGATCCAAGTAGCTTCCTTCATGAAGCAACCTCCTCCCGCGTCGGGAGTGGAGGCGGGCCGCCGCCGCCTCCGGCCCAGGCGGGCTCAGGCTCGGCGTCGGCTGGAGACTCACCGAACTCCGCGACCACGTCGGCCGACGCCTTCGGCTCGTCCTTGGGGGCATAGAAGCGGTTGGCCACGATCCAGTCGGCCGCCATCGCCGCCGCGGCGAGCAGGATCAGCCAGCCGAACAGTTCCGTTCCCACCCGCTCACGGTTCACGTCTCGAACGAGTTCCGTCGCATCGCGGGCCAGGCGGTGATCGGGGCCCAGCACCGTCGCCAGATCCTCGGCCGAGAGCCGCTGGAAATCAGTGGCGGCGGGGTCGAGGTTCGCGCTAAAGCCGTCGCTGACCCCGTTGGCCGCGCCACCGGCCCGCACGGTGTAGTTGCCCGGCTCGAGGGTGGCCGTGACGGTGACCGTGCCCTGCACGCGATCGATCGCCACCGGAAAGTCGTCCCCACCCGGAGTCCGCACCGTCGCGGTCGGCAGGTCGCGACGGCCGAGCGGCAGCACCGCCGGCCTCCCGACCACCACATTGCGTTCGGCGGCATGTTGGCTGGCAAACAGCAGGGTTTCGTTGGCCAGGATCAGAAACGGCCAGGGCTCGAAGCCGGTGGCCAGATTATTCCAGGCCTCGGGATCGCTGGCCGACTGGGTCACGGGCGTCGTCACCACGACGGCCCGCCCCTGCCCCACCCGATGCTCGACGACGGCCGGCAGGCCGTTGCGATAGGCGACCACCACGCCGGCCGGGAGCGGCGTGTTCTCGTCGCCCCCCGGCTCCGCCGGCTGAAACTCCCAGTGGCGTGTCACGGGAAAGTCCTGCCATGGCACTTCGTCACCCACGCGGCGAAACGCCGCCAGGAGCGGGTGGGCCAGATCGGTCGGGGCGAGAAAATTCCCCGCATCGGGACTCCGCCAGACTCGCACGATCCGGCCTCCGAGCAGGCGGGTGGCCGCGGGAGCGTTGAAGGCCTCCGGGCCTCCGGCAGCCGGACCGAGCCAGACCACGAGCCCATGGCCCTCGGCCACCCAGGCTGCCAGCGATTCCCAGACCGCATCGGGCAGCGGCGGCGGATCGAGCAGTACCACTCCTTCCGCGCCCTGCCAGAACGTCAGGTCGAGGGCCCCGTAGTCGATCACGTCGGGCGCGAACCGCGCCGTCCCGGCGCGGCGGAGCGGCGCCGGCGCCAGGGCCTCTACCATCAGCCTGCCGGTCCGATCCGCCGGCTTGGCCGCCGCCACGACCACCCGACCCGGCGGACCGACCTCGACCGTGAACGACCGCACGTCGTCGGCCGTGAAGTCGTCGCTACCATCGAGGAGCAGCCGGCCTTGGCGGGTGCCGGGCTCGAGACCCGCCACCTCGAAGGCCACGGTCGCACGCCCTGCTTCGCCGACGGCCGCCGGCTTCACGCCGCGCCGCACGTAGCGGCCATCGTCGGCCAGGAGTTCGACGTCCACCAGCCGGTCGGCCTCGGTGCCGGTCGCGGAGATCGTGGCCTCGATCACCAGCGGGGTGCCGGTAGCCAGACGCACCCCCGAGAGATCGAGCGACTCGATCGCGTAATTCCGCACCGCCTCGGCCGACACATCCACGTACAGCACAGACGCCACCGCCGCGCCGGGCTCTTCCGCCCCGGCGGCCGGCGCAGTATCCCAGGCGCCCCGCGAACAATCGGTGAAGACATAGATCTCGCGGCGATCGAGTCCCGCCGTCGCCAGAAGCCGCCGGGCCTGGGCGATCGCCTCGGACAGGGAGCGGGAGCCCGAGTCCGCGTCGAGCCGCTCCACGCGGGCCTGGGCTTCCGCGAGCGACGCAGAGAAGGCCGGCGGGCTATCCGAGGTGTCGATCACCGCCAGCCGACTGCCGGCGGGCAGCTTCTCAAACAGAACACCCGAGAGAGAGCGGGCCCGCTCGAGCCGGGTCTCGTTGCCCTGGCGAAGGGCCATCCGCGGCGCGGTGTCGAACACGAAGGCCGCTGCGACCGGCCCTTCGGCGTCGGGCAGCCAGCCGGCCCCCCGCAACACCGGCCGGGCCAACGCCAAGGCCACCAGCAGCACCGCCGCGATCCGCAGCAAGAGCAGGAGCAGATGGCTGAGCCGGAGCCGACGCCGGTTGCGGACGGCCCGCTCCTGGAGGAAGCGGAGCGCCGGAAAGGCATGGGGCACCGGCTTTCGCCGCATCAAGAGATGCAGCAGGATCGGAGCGGCCACCAGAGCCGCTCCGCCAAGGAAGAGCGGCGAGAGGAACGACAGCCCCATGGTTCAAAAACGCCCCCGCCGGTTGTGCAGATATTCGACGAGAGCCCGGTCAAACTGCATGCTCGTGTCGAGCGGCACGTAGTCGACGCCGGCGCGGAAGCACCATGCGCGATAGTCCTCGCGGAACGACTCCACCGCCGCCACGTAGCCCGTGCGGGCCGCGTCGGCGTCGATCACGAGCTTGTCCCGGCTCTCCGGCTCGGTGAGCTCGACCATTCCCTCGAATGGAAACCCGACCTCAGCCTCATCGAGCACGTGAAAGAGGATCACATCGTGTCCTCCGTGCCGCAGCCGCAGCAGCGCCTCGCGAATCGACCCGGGATCGGCCAACAGGTCGCTGAACACCATCACGAGCGACCGATGCCGGAGCATGGCCGCCACCTGCACGAGGCTCCGGGCGATGTCGGTTCGGCCCCCAGGGGCCACCTTCGACAGAATCGAGAGCACATGGCCGATCTGCGACCGTCGCGACCGGGCCGGCAGCGACGTCCGCACCTTCTCGTCGAAGACCATCAGGCCGCAGGGATCCTGCTGATGCACCATCAGCCAGCAGAGGGCCGCAGCCAGGGAAATCGAATAGTCGAGCTTGGTCAGTTCCTGCCGGTAGGTGTAGGCCATCGACTCGCTGGCATCGACCACGAGGTAGCCGGTGATGTTGGTCTCGGCCTCGAACTTCTTGACGTAGTGCTTGTCGGTCTTGGCGTAGACGAGCCAGTCGATGTCCTTGGGATCGTCGCCGGGGGTATACCGCCGGTGCTCGCTGAACTCGACCGAGAAGCCCTGGTAGGGGCTGGCATGGAGCCCCTGCAGGAAGCCCTTGACGATGAACTGGGCGCGGAGATCGAGACGGGCGATCTGCCGGACCACCTCGGGCTTCAGGTATTCCTCGACCGCACGCACCATCGGCGGGTCACCTCGCCGGCACCGCCCCGCCAGGCCGCGGGGCGCCGCCTGTTACCGGACGAACTTGGGAATCTCGGGCTCGGGCGTCTCCTTCAGAAGCCGCTCGATGATCGACTCGGCGGTGAGCCCTTCGGCCTGAGCCTGGAAGTTGGTGGCGATGCGATGCCGCAGCACCGGCACGGCCACCCGTCGCACGTCGTCGAGCGAGACGCTGAAGCGGCCATCCATCGCGGCCACCGCCTTGCCCCCCTGGATCAGAAACTGACCAGCCCGCGGCCCGGCCCCCCAATCGACGAGCTGGGCCACGTAGGGGGGCGCCTGCGGATCCTTGGGCCGCGTGGCCCGCACGATCCGGGCCACGTACTTCACGACGTATTCACTGACCGCCACGCTCGCGACCACCTTCTGGATGTTGAGGATTGCCCGCCCCGAGAGCACCTTCTGAACCTCGGGCTTCTCCGGCCGGGTGGTGGACATCAGGATCTGCTCCTCCTCGGCCGCCGAGGGATAACCGACCTTGATGTTGAACATGAACCGGTCGAGCTGGGCCTCGGGCAACGGGTAAGTGCCCTCCTGCTCGATCGGGTTCTGGGTGGCGATCGTGAAGAAGGGCTCGGGCAGCGGGTAGGTCTGCTGGCCCACCGTCACCTCCCGCTCCTGCATCGCCTGAAGGAGGGCCGCCTGGGTCTTGGGGGGCGTGCGGTTGATCTCGTCGGCCAGGAGGATGTTCGTGAAGATCGGCCCCTCGACAAAGCGAAACACCCGTCGCCCACCCTCGTCGTCGAGCACGTTGGTGCCCGTGATGTCGGAAGGCATCAGGTCGGGCGTGAACTGCACCCGCTTGAACCCGACGTCGAGGATCCGGGCCAGGGTGGCCACCATCAACGTCTTGGCCAGCCCCGGCACCCCTTCGAGCAGGCAGTGGCCGCGGGTGAAGATCGCCGCAAACAGCTGCTCGATCACGTCGGTCTGCCCGACGATCACCTTCTGGAGTTCCTCCTGCATCAGCCGCCGGTGCTGGGCGAACTCTTGAAGGATGTCGTCGAGTGTCTTCGGACGGGAAGCGGTGGACACGCCGACAATCCTTCCTGCGGAGAAACGAGCCTGCGAAACGAATCTGCGAAATCGCCGAGGGGCTCGGGGAGCAACTCCCTCGCGGCTTCGCAGACCAGATCCTCCAGTATCGGGATTCCTGGCCGTAGCGGCAAACGGACGGCTGTTCTGCGGCGAGTTGGCCGAGGTCTCCGGCGGCGTCTCGCACCTGCTACGATCGAAGGCGATGGCTGAAACCAGCATGTCACCGGGTTCGACCCTCGCCTGGCGCCGTGGCGGCAGGCGACCGGTCGTGGCCGCCTGCCTTGCGGTTCTCGTGACCGCGGCAGCCTTCGCTCCCGCCCGTGGGCAAAACCCGCAGCTTCGGCCCGACGACATCCAGCAGGCGCTGGAGAAGGGCCGCGACTATCTGATCCGGCAGCAGAATCCCGACGGCTCCTGGGACGCGATGGGCACGCCTGACAAGCGGGTCGGGGCGACGGGCCTCGTGCTCCTGGCGCTCGCCAACGCGGGGCTCGAAGCCGACCACCCGGCCGTGCGGAAGGGCCTGGGCTGGCTGCGGCTCCAGGAGCCGAACGAAACCTACCATGTGGCCCTGCAGACGCTCGCCCTGGCGATGCTCTCGCCGCAGGCCGACGCCGCGATCCTGTTTCGCAATGCGGCCTGGCTCGAGGCCGCCCAGGTGCAGAACGGCCCGGGGGCCGGATCCTGGACGTATGGGCCGAGTCCCGCCGGCGGAATCGGCGACAACTCCAACACGCAATACGCACTGCTTGCGCTGCACGAGGCGGCGCGGGCGGGCGCGTGGGTCAACCGCGACACCTGGGTTCGGTCGCAGCAGTATTTCGTGGCCTGCGCCAACGCCGACGGCTCCTGGGGCTACAGCGGCCGCTCACCCGGCACCGGAAGCATGACCTCCGCCGGCATCGGCAGCATCTGGATCACGTCGGAGTATCTCGGCACCCCCGATGCGCGGGCCGCCGCGAACGGCGTTTCTTGCTGCGGCGGCGGCCGGGCGCCACAGGTGCTCGAACGCGGGCTCGATTGGCTGGGCCGGCGGTTCAGCGTCACCCAGAATCCGGGCACGGGCAGCGACACCTGGCTTTACTACTACCTCTATGGCGTGGAGCGGGTCGGCCGGTTCACCGCCCGGCGGTTCATCGGCGAGCACGACTGGTTTCGCGAAGGGGCCGAGATGCTCGTCGCCGCCCAGGACCGGCTCAGCGGGCAGTTCACGGCCCGCCGACTCGAAGACGCGACGGTCGCGACGAGCTTCGCCCTGATGTTCCTCGGCAAGGGCCGGCGGCCGGTGCTGGTGGCCAAGAGCCTGCACGGTCCGGCCGACGACTGGAATCGGCACGGCCACGACATCGCCCACCTTGTGGAATACGTCGAGGCCCGCTGGAGGAAGGAATATCCGGCCGGACTCTCCTGGCACGTGCTCGCCGCGGCCACCGCCGACCATGCCGACCTGATGCAGGCGCCGGTCTTCTGGCTCTCGGGCAAGTCGCTCTTCGACCTCGGGCCGAACGCCGGCCAGCGGCTGCGGGCCTATGTGGACGAAGGGGGCTTTATCTTCGCCGAAGCCTGCTGCCCCAACAGCGACGAATTTGACCGCCGCCTGCGGCAACTCGTGGGGGAGATCTTCCCTGAGCCTGAATACCGGCTCAACCTCCTGCCCCCCGAGCATCCCGCCTGGCATGCGGAAGAGATCGTGCCCCCGGAACTGCATCGACCCCTCTTGGGCGTCGATTACGGCTGTCGCACCTGCCTGATCTACGCCCCGCCTACCGACCGGGGAACGAATCCCAGCGGCATGCCCAGCCTCTCCTGCCTTTGGGAACTCGGCGGCCCGGCCCGTCGGGACCTGCCGCCCGCGATCGCCCAGGAGGTCGAAGCGGCCCTGGCGATCGGCGCGAACGTGCTCGCCTACGCGACGAACCGGGAACTCAAGCGAAAGGACGAACTCTTCGACATCATGCCACAGGTGGCGACCCCGCGGGATCCGCTCGACCGCGGCCAGCTGGCGATCGGCAAGCTGCGGCACGGCGGGATGTGCGACGTGGCGCCGGCGGCGCTGGCTAACATTCTCCGGGCCGCCGCCCGGGAAACGGGCGTTCGGGTGGACGACACGCCGGCCCAGATCGACCCGGCCGACGAGGCGATCTTCGATTACCACCTGCTCTTCATGCACGGCCGTCGCGGCTTCACTTTCGACGCCCCCCGTCGGGAACGACTGGCCACCTTCTTCGACCGGGGCGGGATGCTGTTCGCCGACAGCGTCTGCGCCGCAGCCGAGTTCACCACCGCCTTCCGCGCCGAGATCGCCGCGATCCTGCCAGACCACAAGCTTGTGGAGATCCCCGCCGACGACCCGATCTTCACCGCCGCCGAATACGGCGGCTTCGACATCCGCGAGGTCACGCTCCGCGAACCGGCCGGAGGCGACGGCCCGATGGCGGTCCGCACCCGGAAGACCACCCCGCGGCTCGAGGGCATCAAGATCGGCGACCGCTGGGCGGTGATCTTCTCGCCGTTCGATCTCTCCTGCGCCCTCGAGAAGCAAAACTCGCTGGAGTGTGCCGGCTACGATCGCGACGACGCGGAGAAGATCGCCCTCAACGTGCTGCTCTACTCGCTCAATCACTGAGCGAGACCAGCACTGGGCCGTTGGGCGAGACCGGTCATGATTGCCGAAGAAATAGACAATGGGATCCGCTGCCACGCGGAGTCCCCCGACTCGCGTCGGGGGCTTCTATGACCCGGGGTCCGATCCAAATCAAAGCCCCGGACGCGAGTCCGGGGACGCCGGGCCGTTGGGCGAAACCGGTCACGATTCCCGATCGACCACGCAATCCGCGTCAGCGGTCGTCGCTGCTACCGCCCGAGAGGAAGCTCGCGTAGTAGAGCAGCGTGAGCACGCTCTGCAGCGTGCCGGCCACGTAGGTCCAGGCGGCGGCGTTGAGCACCGAGTTCACCGCCGGCATGTCGGCGACCGGCACGATGCCCAGGTTCACGAGCTCTGCCTTGGCCCGGTTGCTGGCATCGATCTCCACCGGCAGGTTGACGAGTTGGAAGAAGACCGTGCCGGCGAACAGGACGATGCCAAGCCAGGCGACGGGCTTGAGCGCGAGGCCCAGGCCGATCATGAACACGAACAGCCCGATGCCGCTGCCGAAGTTGGCCACACCGACCGCCGCATTCCGCACCCCCATCAGCGCGTAGGACTTGGCGTCTTGGAGCGCATGGCCCGCCTCGTGGGCCGCGATGCCCACCGCCGCCAGCGATCGCGAGTCGTAGACGTCCTGCGACAGCCGCAGCACCTTGGACTGGGGGTCGTAGTGATCGGTGAGATGCCCGGGCACCCGCTCGACCGCCACGTCGGTCACCCCCGCCGAGCGGAGGATCAGCTGGGCCGCGGCCGCACCGGAGAGCGGGGCCGGCTCGCGGGAGGCAGCCTCAAACGACGACTTCACCCGCCACTGCGCCCACGCCGCCAGAAGCATGGCCGGGGCGATCCAGACGAAGTACATGGGGTCGAAGAAGAACATGGCTCGCGAAAGCTCCTACTTTGAAAGTCGTCTGACCAACGGCCCGCCGTCAACGTATCCTAGTCGGCACGCCCGCGGCGTGTATGGCCGGCTCCCGTTGCGTCGCCCCGGCGCAGGAATCACCCGTCGATGACGAAGACAGTCAACAGTTTCTACGCGTGGCAGGCCAGGTTGGTTCGCTGCCCGCTCCGGTCGGTTGTGGCCGTGGCTTGGCTGCTGCTCGTCGCCGGCTGCAGCGGCCCCGAAGCCGGAATCGACGGATCAGCGCTGGAATCGGCCGCAGGCGGAGACCTCTGCCCGCGGATCGAGGCCGTCCTCCGCCACGCCGCGGATCGTCGCCTGCTTGACGCCTCCCAGCAGGGGGCCTGGCAGGTGGTTCACGGCGTGCTTGCCTTCGGTCCAGAGTTTCCCCTCGCCCACGACGGCGAAGTGTCGCCCGCGGTCGAGTTCCTCCTGGGCGGTGGCCGGATCGCCGGCTGGGAGATCCGGGCGGGCGACGTGGGGCCGCTGGCGGTGGTCGACGAGGGCAGCGTGACGGGCCAGGGCCACCCCGACCAGTGGCTCGGTTATCTCTCACAGTGTGGCGTCGCGACCGGCGAATCGGGCCTCGTCGGCGGCCTGCCGCTCGCCACGCCGGTCAGGGCCGGCGGCCGCGAGTTCACGCTCGCCGATTTGCTGGCCCAGGCCAAGCGCGACATCCGCCCGGGTCAGGAGTGCTCCTGGACGCTGATGGCCCTGGCCGCCTACGACCCGCCCGACGCGAGTTGGGAGGCGGGCGACGGCCGCCGCTGGACGACCGAAGCGGTGGTGCGGATGGAAGCTCAGAGCGAGATCGTCGGCGCCGCCTGCGGCGGCACGCACCGGCTCTACGGCCTCGCGGCGGCCGTGGCGGCCTACCGAGCCGTCCATCCGGCCCCGCCGCCGCCGAAGAGCGGCTGGGCGTTGGCCGAGAGTGTGCTGGCCGAATACATCGACCTGGCCCGGCAGTTTCAACAACCCGACGGCAGTTTCTCGGTGCACTACTTCGAACGGCCGGGCCGATCGCCCGATGTCTTCTCGACGCTCGGGGCGACCGGCCACGTGTTCGAGATTCTGCCGCTCGTCCTCGACGATGAGAGCCTCGCCGCCCCCTGGGTTTCCCGGGCGGCCGAGCGGCTCGTCACGCTGCTCGAACGCACGACCGACCTCGACCTCGAATGCGGCGGCCTCTACCACGCCGCGCACGGCCTGGCCCTCTACCGGCGCCGGCTCTGCGATCGGTCGTCTGCTGCAGACGATCCGCTTTCCTCCAGCATCGACCACTGATAGGCTCGACGGCGGCAGAGGGGACCAGATTCACCGGCAACGACAGGCCTGGCCGTGCACGGACTGATCTTCTTCTACCTGCAGAAGTTTCTCGAAACCCTGTCCACCGGGTCGCCGACCGGGTCGCGGTCATCCCTCGAGCCGCTCAGTTCGCTCGCCGCCGCCCGCCATCTGCCCTCGGGTGTCTACCCCGACGCCGACGCCCTCGCGTTTCTCAAGGCCATCGCCGACGAAGCCGCAGAGCCCGTGCAGTCCACCGCTCGCCGGTTCGGTGAGTTTCTGGCGCCGCATCTCGTCAAGGTCGCCGGCCCGCTGATCGATCCCAACTGGCGGACGCTCGATCTCATCGAGCACACCGAGGAGCTGATCCACGGTATGGTTCGCGCGAGTCAACCCGGAGCCGATCCGCCTGTTTTGGAGACCGTCCGATCGACCCGGGAGGAGATCCACCTCGTCTACAGTTCCCGGCGGCGACTCTGCCCACTGGCCACGGGACTGCTCCACGGCATCGCCCGCCACTTCGGCGAAACGATCGACCTCGCCGAGACGAGCTGCATGCTCCACGGCGACCCCTTCTGCTCGTTCGTGGTGCGGGTGACGGCGCATGACACGCACGCCCGCCAGTCTCCGATCACCGACACCGTGATCATGCACCCAGGATCGTCGAGCGCGGCCGACGGACCTGACCCCGGCCTGCTGCCCGGAGCGGACGGCCTGGCAGATGATCCGCTCCCCCAGCGGATCGGCGGCTATCGCATCCTCGGCCTGCTCGGGGCCGGCGCGATGGGGCGGGTCTATCTGGCGCATGACGACACGCTCGACCGCAACGTCGCGATCAAAGTGATGAACCGGCGCCGGGCTCGCGACCCGCGGGCCCGGCAGCGCTTCCTTCGCGAGGGACGGACGGCGGCGGCGATCGACCACCCGCACGTTCTGATGGTGCATGCCGTCGGTGAGGACGACGGTCTCCCCTACATCGTGATGCAGCTGCTGCAGGGACGGACCCTGGGCGACAAACGGGCCGAAGCGGGCTCAGTCCCGGTCGGCGAGGCGCTGCGGATCGGCCGCGAGATCGCCGAGGGCCTGGCCGCAGCCCATGCCCGCGGGCTCGTGCATCGCGACGTCAAGCCCGACAACATCTTTCTCGACGGGCCGCTCGAGACCGTGCGGATCATCGACTTCGGTCTGGCCGGCAGCGACGACCGCGAGGCCGACGCCGCCGCCCGGCTCACCGTGGAGGGGGCGCTCATCGGCACGCCCGCCTACATGCCCCCGGAACGCCTCGACGACCGCGAGCCCGACGCCCAGAGCGATCTGTTCGGACTCGGGGTGATGCTCTACGAACTGCTCGCCGGCCGGCTTCCCTTCGAGGGCCAGACGATGGCCGCCTTGCTGGCCGCGATCGCCGGCGGCCAGCCGCGGCCCCTGGCCGAGGTGGCCCCTCAGACTCCGCCCGCGGTGGGTGATATGGTGATGCGGCTGTTCGCCCATCGCCGCGAAGACCGCCCGGCCTCGGCCCTGGTCGTGGCTCGGGAACTCGCCCGGCTCGAGCGGGCCTGGGCCGACACCTGAGCGGCTGGGCCCCGGCGGCTGCCCTCAGACCGCGTCGAGGCCGGCCCGGCAGGAGCAGACCGCGTCGACGAGCACCCCGACGTCGCCGTGCCAGTCGATCGTGGTCGAGGCGTGGGTCGCCAGGTTCTTGAGCTGGGCCGTGCCGGCGGCGAACTCCTCGCCGCCGATGATCAGCGCCCCGCGAAAGCCCCGCTTGGCTGCCAGCTTGAGCTGCTGGCCGAGCTTCTTGGGCTCGGGAAAAAACTCGACCGCGAGGCCGGCCCGGCGCAGGGCCGCGGCGATCCGCAGGTAGTCGGCGAGCCGATCGGCCTCGAAGAAGGCGAGGAAGAGTTCGGCCGGCGTCTCGACCGTGGTGCCCTGCCCGAGCTCCTCGAGCCCGGCCAGCAGCCGGTCGATGCCCAGCGACGCGCCCACGCCGGGCAGCGGTTGCTTGGTGTAGAGGCCGGCGAGGTTGTCGTAGCGTCCGCCCGAGCAGATGCTGCCGAGACTCGGCAGGTCGTCGAGAAAACTCTCGAGCACGATGCCCGTGTAGTAGTCGAGGCCACGGGCGATGGAGGGATCGATCACGAGCCGATTGGCCGGCACGCCCACCGCCGCAGCCCCCGCCACGATCTCCTCGAGCCCGGCCACCCCGGCCCGCCCCGTGGCCGAGTCACCCACGAGGGTTGTGAGGCCGGCGAGCACCTCCGCCGGCGGCCCAGCCAGGCGGGCCATCTCCAGCAGGGCGGCGACCGCCTCGACCGCGACGCCCTGCCCTGCAAGTTCGCCGGCCACCGCCTCAACGCCGGCCTTGGCCAGCTTGTCGAGGCTGCGAAGCACCCCCGTCGCGCGGTCCGCCAGTCCCAGCCGTTCGAGCACGCCGGCCAGCACCCGCCGATCGTTCACCCGGATCGAAAACCGCTCGATGCCGATCGCCGCCAGGAGGTCGTGCACCACGAGCACCATCTCGAGATCGGCCACGCCGCTCGTGGTGCCGATCGTGTCGAAATCACACTGCATGAACTCCCGGTATCGCCCGCGCTGCGTGTTTTCGCCCCGCCAGACGGTGGCCATGTGGTACCGCTTGAACGGCAGGCCGAGCTCGTTGACGTGCTGCGCCGCGAACCGGGCGAAGGGCACCGTCAGGTCGAACCGCATCCCCACCTCGCGGCCGCCGTGGTCGGTAAACCGGTACAGCTGCTTGTCGGTCTCCTCGCTCCCCTTGCCCGTGAGCACCTCCAAATACTCAAGCGCCGGCGTGTCGATCGGCGCGAAGCCGTAGGAGCGGTAGACCCGCCGGGCGATGTCGAGCACCCGCTCCCGGGCCAGCGCCTGGGCCGGCAGGTGGTCGCGAAAGCCTTTGAGCGTGCGAGGTTGGATCATCAGAGGATCTGCAGGAGCGGCGGCTTGGGGCCGCGGATCGACTGACCGCGGTTCTTCTTCGTGCGGCCCTCGCCGAGCGTCTGACCGCCGGGCCCCAGCACGGCGTCCATGTATTCCTCGACCTGTTCGGCGGTCTCGAAGTATTGGTCGTAGACCCAGTCGTCCTCGTACTCGCAGTCGTCGGTCGTGTACTCGCGGCAGATCTGCGGCCGCGTCTCGTAGATGCCGCAGCGGTGATCGTCCTGGAGATGCTTGCAGACCGTGTGGACGCAGACGTACCAGTCGCCGTCTTCGGTGAAGACCGTCGCGTACTCGTGCAGCAGAAACCAGCGGATGTATTCGAACTCCTCCCGCGTGGTCGGCTCTTCGAGCGGCAAGGCGAAATAGCGGCAGCACTTGGCCGAGCAGTATTCGCAGAGCACCTTGTCGGCGGGCACGGTGTCCCGCTTGGGCTTGGACGGGAGCACGGGCAGCGGCAGGTCGGCGACGGGCATAGATCGCTCCGAACAAGGGAGGCGGGACGCGGCGACACTATACCGTCTCGCGGCGATATACTGCGGTTGTGTTCGGCGGACGCGATCCGTGCATCGCCGGCTCGGGGGCGGCAAAAGTCGCGTCGAGGGCGAGGATACGCCCCCAGGCTCCGCGAGCGTTCGCCGACCCCCTCGCCTGACCGTCTAGGGGTTTCTGACCGACGCTCCATCAACGTCGTTGCCGACGTGCAGAAGGGATTCGTGCCGATGCCGAAGCGGTGGCAACTCAGACCTCACGACCCCGCGGCGGTGGCGGCGCTCGAGAAGCGTGCGGGGGTGTCGAGCATCGTGGCGGCGCTCCTGGCCAGTCGCGGCGTGAGCGACCCGGCCGCGGTGAAGACCTTCCTGTCGGGCACGCTCGCCGACCTCCGTGATCCCGAGACGCTGCCGGGAGTGCCCGAGGCGGCCGACCGGATCCTGGCGGCGGTCCGGGCGGGCCGGAAGATCGTCGTCTACGGCGATTATGACGCCGACGGCATGACGGCCACCGCGATTCTCGTAGGCTGTCTCGAGGCCCTCGACGCCCCGCACCGCTGGTATGTGCCGAACCGGTTCGAGGAGGGCTATGGGCTCAATGCCGAGGCGCTGGAGAAGCTGGCGGCCGAGGGGGCCGAGCTCGTGGTGACGGTCGACTGCGGCATCGCGAGCGTGGCCGAGGCCGCGCGGGCCAAGGAGCTCGGCCTCGAGCTCGTGATCACCGACCACCATTCCTTCGGTGAGGTGCTCCCGGCCGCCGCCGCGATCGTGCATCCCCGGCTGCCGGGCGCCGCCTATCCCTTCGGCGATCTCTGCGGGGCGGGCGTGGCCTTCAAGCTGGCCTGGGCGATCGCCACCCGGGCGGCGGGCGCGAAGCAGGTCACGCCCCGGCTGCGAGAGATGCTGCTCAGGAGCATCGGCCTGGCCGCCCTCGGCACGGTGGCCGACGTGGTACCCCTGCTCGACGAGAATCGGATCCTCGTGCGGCATGGCCTGGAGTGCCTCCGGCAGCGGGGCGGGCCGGGCCTGGCGAAGCTGATGGAGTTGGCCGCGGTCCACGAGAAGTCGGCACTCGACTCGGAAGACGTGGCCTTCCGGCTCGCGCCGCGGCTCAATGCCGCCGGCCGGTTCGGCGAGGCGACCAAGGGAATCGAGCTCCTCACGGTGGCCGACCTGCCTCGGGCCGAAAGCCTGGCCAGTTACGTGCACGAGCTCAACACCCGCCGAGAGAGCGAGGAGCGGAGCATTCTGCTGGCGGCCACAAAGCAGGCCCTGGAGCGATTCGATCCCGAGGCCGATGCCGCGCTCGTGCTCGCCGACCGCGGCTGGAACGCCGGGATCGTGGGCATCGTGGCGGGGCGGCTCGCGGAGCGCTTCCATCGCCCGGTGGTCGTGATCGCCCAGGGGGCCCACGAGGGGCTCGTCGCCTCGGGCAGCCTGCGGAGCGTGCCCGGCTTCGACGTCCACGAGCCGCTGGTCGCCTGCCGCCATCTGCTCGTGGCCTGCGGGGGCCATGCCGCCGCCGCGGGCCTGCGGGTCGACGATAGCCAGATCGATGCCTTCCGCGCCGCCTTCATCGCGGAGGTGGCAGCCCGGATGCCCGACTCGCTTCGCCTAGCCCAGCTCACGATCGACGGCGAGACGACCCTGGCGGGAATCACGCTCCACGCGGTCGAAGAGATCGAACGGCTCGCCCCCTTCGGGCAGGGCAACCGCCGCCCGGTGCTCTGCGCCTCGGGCGTGACGCTCGCGGAGCCGCCGCGGACGATCGGCGGCGGCGGCCGGCATCTCTCATTGCAACTCACGCAGCACGGCGCGAAGGTGCGGGGCGTGGCCTTCGGGGGTGCCGACTGGCTCCCGCACCTCCCCGCTCCCGGTCAGCCCTTCCACATCGCCTTCAAGCCGAAGATCAACGAGTTTCGCGGCCGCCGAACCGCCGAGATGGAAGTGATCGACTGGCGGCCCGCCGGGATCGACGTGACGCGCGACCTGCCGCAGCTTGCGGCAGTATCATGACGCCGGTTGGCAACCGTCCCGGAGACTTCGCTCATGCCCCGCCTGCAGGCTCGCCCGGTTTTGTCCCGATTCCCCATCGCATTGATCATCGCCGTGGCCTGTCTCGCGGGCTCCGTGGCCCGAGTCTCATCGGGCGACGACTGGCCGCAGTGGATGGGTCCGCACCGCGACGGCGTCTGGCGCGAGACGGGCATCGTGGAGACGATCCCGGCCGCCGGACTGCCCGTGAAGTGGCGTGTGCCCGTCAAAGGGGGCTATTCCGGCCCGGCCGTGGCTGACGGCCGCGTCTATCTCACCGACTACGACCGCGCCGCGGGGTCGCTCGCCAACGCGCCCAACGACCGCACCGAACTCGCCGGCCGCGAGCGGGTGCTCTGCCTCGATGCAGCGACAGGCGCTCTCCTCTGGGAACACGCCTACGACTGCCGCTACGGCATCTCGTATGCGGCCGGTCCCCGCTGCACGCCCACGGTGGCCGACGGCAAGGTCTATGCGCTCGGCGCCGAGGGGAATCTCGTCTGCCTCGAAGCCGCAACGGGGCGTGTCGTCTGGCAGAAGGATTTCAAGCAGGACTACTCAGCGCCCACGCCACTCTGGGGCTTCTGTGGCCATCCGCTCGTCGAGGGCGACCTCCTGATCTGCCTCGTCGGCGGCCCGGGCAGCGTGGCGGTGGCCTTCGACAAGGAGACGGGCGAAGAACGCTGGCGGGCCCTCTCGGCCAGCGAGAGTGGCTACTGCCCGCCCACCATGCTCGAGCGAGACGGGCGGCGCCAACTGCTTCTCTGGGATGCCGACAACCTCAACGGCCTCGAGCCGGCCACGGGCCGGGTGATTTGGTCGCGGCCGCTCAAGCCGATGTATGGGATGTCGATCATGGCCCCGCAGGTGGCCGACACGCCCGATGGCCCGGTGCTCTACGCCAGCGGAATCGGCCGGGTGGCGGCCCTGTTCCGTCTGGCGGCCGACGGCTCGGGCGCCGACGTGCTCTGGCGGGGTGAGCCGAAGTCGGCCGTGTACTGCGCCAACAGCACGCCCTTCATCGCCGGCGGAACGATCTACGGCTGCGACTGCGACACCGGGATGCTGACGGCGGCCGATCTGGCCACGGGCCGGCGGCTCTGGGAAACGCTCGATCCCACCACCGGCGGCGAACGGCGGAGCAAGCACGGCACGGCCTTTCTCGTGCGGCAGGCGCCGCCGGGCGACGGCGGCCGCGTCTGGCTGTTTGCGGAGACGGGCGACCTGATCCTGGCCCGACTCACGCCCGAGAAATACGAAGAACTCGGCCGCATGCACCTGCTCGATCCGACCAACGAGTGCTTCGGCCGCGAGGTGGTCTGGAGTCATCCGGCCTTCGCCGACCGGTGCGTCTTCGCCCGCAACGATCGCGAACTCGTCTGCGTCTCGGCGGCCGCCGAGTAGGCCCGGCTCGGAGGCGGCACGCGTCGCGTCGCGGCATGGCCAACGGGATCCGCTGCCACGCGGCGCCCCCCGACTTGCGTCGGGGGCTTCTATCGTGACCAGGCCGCACGCAATCAAAGCCCCGGACGCAAGTCCGGGGACACCGGGCCGTTGGGCGAGACCAGCCACCATTGCCACATGGCGATCCCAATTGCTCCGCGAGCGTTCGCCGATCCCCGGGCCTCCGATGTCTGGCAGATTCACGATCGCATGCCTTCTGCCTCCCGAGGCCCGGGAGGGGCCGCCGGTGTCCTCGAGCGTGCTGTGGGAGCAAGCGCAGCCAGGATGGCGAAGCGCAGCGGACACGCAGTGAGCGGAGGCCGGGAGGGCCGACGCGAACGTGAAGCGAGAGGATGGCGGCAGCCCCGACGCACGTCACAGCGGGTCAAGTCAGCCGCGGCCCATCTCGTAGATCGCCGTCATCATCCGGCGGTAGGCGGGCGTGAGCGGCACCCCGCGGCGGGCCATCATCCGCTCCATGTCAACCACCGCCTTGTCGAGCCGGTAGTCGGTGACCGCCCCGGGCTGCACCCACTTGAACGACGGGATTGCCCGCGGTGGAAACCCGGCCCCGACGAGGATCGCACTCACGCCGCAGACCGTGCCGGTGTTGAGCATGGTATTGATGCCGGTCTTCGAGTGGTCTCCCATGACCGTGCCCACGAACTGCTCGCCGGTATCGACCTCGAGCCCGGTCGGCCAATCGAGGAGCTTCACACTGCCGTAGGTCATCTTGAGATTCGAGGCGGTCGTATCGGCCCCAAGGTTCACCCACTGCCCGAAGACCGAGTTGCCCACATAGCCCTCGTGGGACTTGTTGGAATACGAGTGGAAGATGCTCGCAGCCACCTCGCCTCCGATCCGGCAGTGCGGCCCGATCACGGTGCCGCCGTAGATCCGGGCGGCCATCCGCACGATCGCGTGTTCGCCGACGGCCACGGGGCCGCGGAGCATCGCTCCGGCCATCACCCGGGCCGACTCACCGAGCAGGATCGGCCCCTCCTCGGCGACGAGGATCGCCCCCGGTTCCACGACCGCCGATGGATGCATGACGAGCCGCTCAGGCTGGTCGATGAAGGCGGCAGGGCTGAACCCAGGGCCGGGGCCGCAGGGCTGCTCGAGCGCCGCCGCTTCAGACACGATGGCGTCCGGAGCCAGTCGGACGAGATCCCACGGATACCGCACCACCTGCAGTGGTTGGGTGACCTGATGGCCGCGGCTGCGAGGCTCCGGGCGGCCCGCCTTCAACCAGGCGGCCGACTGGCTGGCCGTGGCCCGGGCCGCCACGAGGTCGTCGCCCTGGCAGACCACCGCGCTCACGCGAACGGTCTTCACGAGTGCTGGCGTGGGGAGGTAGCGGGCGTTGATCCAGATCGCGTCAGACGGCGATCGGGATGATTCCGGAAAGAGTCCTTTGAGATGGGGCTTCACGAGCCCGGTCGCCCGCTTGGCCCCGATCGCCCTTCGCCAGCGCTCTCCAATGGTCTCGAGCCCCAGCCGGAGATCGTGCACGGGCCGTGTCAGCGAGAGCGGCTCCAGATGGCAGGCCGCGGCGTCATCGAACAGGATCAGCGCAGTCATCGATTCCAGGGCGACTCCTGGGCTCCGGCGGCCTCTCGAATGCCACATCGCTAGAATACCCTCAAGAAGGGACGGGCATCACCGTCCGGTCGGAGGGCATGTGATGTGCGGGATCGTCGGCTACGTCGGGTTTCGGGACTGCCAGGGCATCCTGCTCAAGGGGCTCGGTCGGCTGGAATACCGCGGCTATGACTCAGCCGGTGTGGCGATCGTGGACGGGTCGCTCCACGTCGCCAAATGTGCCGGCAAGGTCCGCGACCTCGAGAGCCGGCTCGCGGCCGACCCGCCGCGGGGCAGCCTGGGGATTGGCCACACCCGCTGGGCTACGCACGGCCTGCCCGATGACGTCAATGCCCATCCGCACGTGAGTTCCTCGGGGCGAATCGCGCTGGTCCACAACGGGATCATCGAGAACTACGCGGCTCTCAAGCAGACGCTCGCGGCCAAAGGCTGCGTGTTTCGCAGCCAGACCGACTCCGAAGTGGTCGTGCAACTGATCGAGGAGATCCGCGCCGGCGATCCGAACCTTCCCTTCGAGGCGGCGATCCGCTTGGCCCTGGGCCAGGTGACGGGCACCTACGGCCTGGCGATCGTGAATCTGGAAGATCCGAACCGGCTGTATGTCGCACGAAACGGCTCTCCTCTGATCGTCGGCCTCGGCGACGGCGAAACCTTCGTGGCCTCCGACGCGACGCCGATCGTGGAATACACCAACCGCGTGGTCTATCTCGACGACGGCGAGTTGGCGGTGCTGAGTCCCGGCAGCTGCGAAGTTCGCACGATCGACGACGTGCCGCTCACGAAGGACGTGCACGAACTCGCCCTCTCGCTCGACGCGATCGAGAAGGGGGGCTACCCGCACTTCATGCTCAAGGAGATCCATGAGCAGCCCCGCTCCGTCGCCGACTGCCTCCGCGGCCGGCTGCTGCCGACGGGCCACGTGCAGCTCGGTGGCCTGGCCGGCGTGCTCGATCGGGTCGCTTCGGCCCGGAAGCTCACGATTGCCGCCTGCGGCACGAGCTGGCACTCGGCGCTCGTGGGGGAATACCTGATCGAGCACCTCGCCCGGCTGCCGGTCGAGGTCGAGTATGCCTCCGAGTTTCGCTATCGCGAGCCGCTCTTGGACGGCAACGACGTGCTGCTGGCGATCTCGCAGAGCGGCGAGACCGCCGACACGATCGCCGCCCTGCGGGAGGCGAAGCGGCACGGCGCCTTGGTGCTCGGCATCTGCAACGTCGTCGGCTCGACGCTCGCCCGTGAGACCGACGCCGGCGTCTACACCCACGCCGGGCCCGAGATCGGCGTGGCCTCCACGAAGGCGTTCACGGCCCAGGTGGTGGCGCTCGCGCTCGTGGCCCTGGCCCTCGCCGAGAAGCGGGGCACGCTCTCGCCCGCCCGGGCGGCGCGGGTGGCCGAGGAGTTTCACCGCATCCCCGAGAAGATCGCCGAGATCCTCACCCAGGAGGCGGCGATCCGGACGCTTGCCGACCGCTTCACCTACGCGCCCAACTTCCTCTACCTCGGCCGGTCGTTCAATTTTCCAGTGGCCCTCGAGGGCGCGCTCAAGCTCAAGGAGATTTCTTACATCCACGCCGAGGGCTATCCGGCCGCCGAGATGAAGCACGGCCCGATCGCGCTCATCGACCGGCTGATGCCGGTCGTGGTGCTGGCGACGACCGGCCATACGAGCGACAAGATGCTCGCCAACATCGAGGAGGTGAGGGCTCGCCAGGGACGCGTTATTGCGGTGACCACGCCGGGGCAATCGGAGGTCAAACGGCTGGCGGAGTTCGTGATCGAGGTTCCCGAAACCGACGACCTTCTCTCACCGCTCCTGGCAGTGATTCCACTCCAGTTGCTCGCCTACCACATCGCGGTCAATCGCGGCTGCGACGTGGATCAGCCCCGAAATCTGGCCAAGAGCGTGACGGTGGAATGATGGCAGAGAGCGATGGAAACGGGCTGCCGTTGCCCGACCGGCGGCGGCCGGGTAATCTTCCAAGATCACTTCCCGCGTGAAGCCAGAGGCCCGGTCAATCCAGGTTTCTTGCTGCACAGCTCGGGGCGTAGCTCAGCCTGGCTAGAGCGCTACGTTCGGGACGTAGAGGTCGCTGGTTCGAATCCAGTCGCCCCGACATCACTTACCGTACGAAACTGCACCATCCCGGAGATGGGCTCGTCCGTACGGCCGTCACCGGTGCCATCGCCTCCTTGGGCACTGGATTCGACCGACGGGCCCCGGCGACACGCCCGGGCGCCCTGATTGTCGTGCGGCGTGTCGGGTGACACGCCGTGATCGTCGTGGGCCGCCGTGGCGGGCCCGGCGGCGACGAGGTCCAAGCGCGGCGGACCGGCTGGGTCGCCAACCGACGCGGCGGCGGGGCCACGGTCACTGTCTCCTCGACGGCGACGTGCCGAGCCCCATGGACGCGGATCGGCAGGTTCTCCTGCCCGAAGGCGATGACGCCCCGGCGCAGGCGGCGAAAGGGCCGCTTGCCCTTGCCCTTCGTGTAACCCTCGTAGTCAAATCCGATCCAGATTCCGAGTCGGAGCACAACCGGGCGAATCCGCTCCCGAGCCGTTTCGTCGGTGGTGACGGCCGCCAATTCATCGATCGCGAGCATGAGTGCGTCGACTTTTTCCTCGGGGCTGACCGCTACCGTGACAGCAGCGGGGCGCTTGGTGAGTTCTTCGACCCGACGGGCCGCCTGGTCACGCTCCGTGCGGATCTCGTCGAACGCTTTGGCGAGGGCGTCGTAACGGGCGTCATCCTTTTCTCTCGCCATCCGCTGCCGCGCCGTGCCGAGGTCCTGATCGAGTTGCTCACCGCACCTATCGATGAGTCGCTCACCCGACTTGCGACCGTGCAACGCGCTGCCGCAGCCGTCGGTCAGGTCGATGATTCGCGTCGAGAGTGGGTAGCGATCCGGGTTGTTTGGCTTCCGTCCCCCGGCTCGCCTCCCCTCCTCCTGTGTCCTGCCCTTCGGCTGAAGTGCGTCCCATGTGGCGGCATCCACGAATGCCTCGCCGCCGCTGTCAGCCCGCACGCGTAACTCCAGCGGGTTCTCGAGTGTGCGCGGCTGGTCACCTGGCCCGCGATCCGCCTCGGTGAGCTCCCTGGGGCCGTCAGGGCCGACCCGCCTATACCGCCCCATCGATCGCTTCGCGTACTGTTTGATGCCCGCAATAAGCGGATTGCTGCAGAGATCTCGGACGGTCGTCGGGTGCCACTTGCCGGGAACATGATGCCGCTGCCCGTGGTCGCGGCGGACACGGCCGGCATCCGGGGCGGCAATGCCCAACTCGTTAAGCTTTCTGGCGATCCTCTTGTAACCGTCTCCGGCCGCCCGCCATTCGAGCATCATGACCCACGTGCGGAGCTTATCGACGTCGTAAGGCAGAAAACGCACGTGGTGCCCGAGCCGCCGAATCTTCTCCCCGTCTTCTAGCCACTGCACGAATTGGTCATCGGGACCGACGAGCGCCCGAGCGAATCCGTAAGGGGCTCGGCCGCCCGTGCTGTAGCCCTTCACCGCCATCGCAGCCTGAATGAAGATCATCCGATCACCGAGTTGCGGTGAAAACCTGCCGTGCTGCTGATACTCGATAAGGCTTGTGATCAAATACACGATGCCGTTGGCCTTCACGTCCTCGGGCGTGAACACCCTGTCGTGCGTCACGAGCGTCACGCCGCTGAGGATCAGATCCCGCTCCAACGCCACCATCTGGAGTACGTCTTGCGGGCGGGCGAGCCGGTCCCGCTTGAAGACGAAGACAGTCGAGACGGTCGGATCGGCCTTCGCGTCAGTCCAGTTAGGCACGTTGCCTGCCGGACAAAGAGAGGCCCGGCCGCTACGCTGCGGCCGGGCGAGAGATCAGCAGGCCCGGCGTCACCGAGCCAGCACGTGGAAGCATGAGAGAAGTTCAGCGATGAGCTTCGGGGCAACGCCCGGAATCATTGCCCGCACGATTTGTGGAAGCTTGTCGTACACGACGAAGCGCTCCCGCAACACCGGCGGCTCATGGTGCGAGTCGCCGTACCGCGTCGCGTAGTCGTCGGTACTCCAAACCGTGCAGCCGAGGCCGCCGGGCATCATCAGTGCTGCCGCGAAAATAATCTGCTCGTCGTCGAATGCCGGCGACCAGCCTGCCGTGCGGGAATATGGCGTCCACAGTCCATCCACGCATCACCATCGAGCCCGGAACGTGCGGCGGAAAGCCCTGCATCCGGGGCATGCGCATCCGCGTGTCGGACGTGTTGGAACTCCTCGCCAACGGGGCCCCCGTCGACGAAATCCTCGCCGACTATCCCTGTCTCGAGCGGGAAGACATCCTGGCCGCCATCGCCTACGCCGCGCAGCAGACGAATCATGTCGTCGTTGAGGTCGCATGAGGTTTCTGGTCGATAACCAGTTGCCTCCTTCTTTATCCGCGACCGCGGACATGACGCCGAACACGTCTTCCAGAGTGGGCTCCACCTGCTCGACGACCGGGCTCTCTGGGCGCGGGCTCTCGACGACGCCCGGATCGTCGTAAGCAAGGACGAGGATTTTCTTTAGCTGAGCAGCCAGCCGCATGACGCGGGGCGGTTCCTGTGGGTACGGTTGGGCAACTGCCGAAACGATGACTTGCTCGCGGCTTTTTCTACCTCCTTCGACACGGTCGTCGCGGCCTTTGACTCGGGGCAAACCGTCGTCGAACTGATCTGAGCGCGGCCTGCCGAGCCACCGGAAGGTTGGCCAATGGCGCTTCGGCAAGCATCAGTCGCCGATCGGCGGGCCACGTCGTCCATCTTGCTCCTGATGCCCGGCGACTCGTCGGTCTTCGCCCGCATCGCCTCGGTCGAGGGTCGGCCGCACCGCCGGCATGGCCATCCTCGGGGAAAGCTTTGCCCCCTGAGGCCGCCGCGCTCGCCATTCCTAGTGGGACACCACCGTGACGCAAGCCGCTCTCTTGGTCGCGTTGTGCACGCCGTCACGAGCCACTGGACCTGTCGCCGGGCGATCCGGCGGCACCTCGTGGGCTCGCCGTCCCGCACGCCGTTACGAGCGGCGTCGCCCCGAGAAGACGCC
>CAYVNX010000025.1:0-30943 GCA_964453165.1 uncultured Candidatus Kuenenia sp.
ACGCTCGCGGATGGGAGGGCCCGAACAGGGGACGAGACACAGCGTGTCAAACTGGGAAAACCCGGTGGCTTGAATCTTGTTTGGACCGGCGTTCCGAGCTGGACAATTGGTATATGCGAATCTTTATGGCTGCCTGATTTCCAGGCAGCCCCCGGACTGCCTGCAGACCGAGCATGCCTGCCAGTTCGCGAGGCAGCCGCGGCAAGCAAGGCGTAAGTCCTTGCGCCGCAAGCACTTCATGCTGTCACTTGACCGACAGCAAAAGGTTCTCCAGCGGGAGACGCCGAGACCCAACGGCGGCGGCCTGCGAGAGATCGTCAGTTCCCACAAGCCCAAGCCACGAAAAGGTTTCCCATGGCCACCACCACGAAGTTAGCCTCGGCATATCCCGCCGAAATCCACCAGGCCGCCGCGGTTCTCCAGGTTGCCGAACGGCTCTACGGCATGGATCCGGAATGGGTGGTCTTCTTCCGGGAGATCCTGGGAGTGGACGGGATGGTGCGCCGAACCTTCAGCGACCCCGAGTCGCTCATCCGCTTTGAGTGTTCGCCGCAATACGCCCGCATTCGAGAGATGCTCGACGCACTCCGGAGCCGGCAGCAGGAACGTCCGGCCGAGCGGGAAGCCCAGCGGGTTGTCACCGTCCGGATGCCTCGCTCGCTTCATGAGACCCTGAAGAACGAAGCCGGGCTGCTGCGGGTCAGCGTCAATACCCTGTGCATCTCGAAACTCATGAAACTGCTCGATGAGCGGGACCAGCAAGACCTCTCGGGGCCGGCCGACCAAGAGATAGCCGACGGCGGAGAGCGTGAGGAGACTGGAGCGGACCTGTAAGCCGGGTTTTGTCCCCGTGGCCTCGCGGCCCCGGGGGGTGACCATTTCTCTAGGGCCCGACGGTTGCCCGGGGCCTCGAGCGGCCGACCCGGAAGCGGGTGCGGGACGGGCAGCCCCGCGCCATTCCCGAGGGAACGATCTTCTTCCTGCTTGGCCTTGCTCCGGGTGGGGTTTGCAGAGCCAGACCGGTCGCCCGGCCTGCTGGTGAGCTCTTACCTCACCGTTTCACCCTTACCGCCGGGGCGAACCCCGGAGGCGGTCTGCTTTCTGTTGCACTTTCCCTGACCTCACGGCCGGTGGGCGTTACCCACCACCCTGCCCTACGGAGCCCGGACTTTCCTCCCGCCGTCGCCCGCAGGCCACGGCCGGCGATCACCCGGTCCGCTCCAGTTCCTCAATAGCGTGAAGTATATGCCGCAACGGATGCCACGGAGCGTCGGGACGCGACGGGGATGAAAAACAGGGGGCCTTCGGCGCCGGCCGGCACCGAAGGCCTGCAACTTGACCCTCCGCCAGCCCCTGCATACCTTCCAAGCAGGCAGTGGCGGGACTGCTGACCGAAGCAAGCGACCGGCCGACGGCGGCCGGCCTCGACCCCCCTGGCGACTCTGAGACGGAAACACTCCGATGTATGGCGAACTTCTTCCCCTGGGCGGCGGCGACCCGATTCCGCTCCTCAAGCCCGACCTGATCGTCGGCAGACGGGAGGGCGCGGACATCGTGCTCAGGTTTCCCAACGTGTCCGGGCATCACTGTGAACTGACCCTGGGCGAGGGCTACTGGTCTGTCAAGGATCTCCGCAGCAGCAATGGCACGAAGGTCAACGGCACCCGCGTGAGCGAACAGCAGCTCAAGCCCGGTGACAAACTCACGATCGCCAATCACGAATACGAGATCGCGTTCGATCCGCTGCGGCTCGGTTCGACGGCCAGACCTGAGGAGAAGACCCGAGAAGAGAGCATCTTCAGCCGGTCGCTCCTCGAGACAGCCGGCCTCGAGGGGCGGCGGCCGTCAGACTCCCGCCCGTCCGGCGACCGGCCGCGGCGGCCCACGCCCTGAACCCTTGGCAAGCCTTCATGCCGCGACCTCGCAAGCTCCGGATCGAGTTTCGCAAGAACCGATCGGGCCGCAGGCGGAGCGGTGACCTGACGCGGGCCGT
This sequence comes from uncultured Candidatus Kuenenia sp., assembly GCA_964453165.1. Lineage (GTDB taxonomy): Bacteria > Planctomycetota > Planctomycetia > Pirellulales > UBA1268 > QWPN01. The sequence continues at coordinate 1,994 of CAYVNX010000025.1, forward strand.
CGATGCCGACCCGGATGCCGTTGCCGACCAGGTGTCGGGTGAACGGATTTCCGGCAAAGGCTCCTTGACTCGCAAACGGACGGTCATGGTGGAGGCCGCTCCAGGTGGCCCGGTCGACGGCCTCGCCGTCGCCCCCTTCGCGGCCGGGGCATGGCGAGGCCGCGTGCTTCACGTGCATGGCCTGGAGAGTCTCGTTCAGGATGGTGACGGACGTGTGATCCGCTGCACGCTCCGCCGAGTGCTGCGAACGTTGGCCACCGACCAGCGGCATCCGCTCGTGGCCGGCGATTGGGTGCAGGCCACAAGCACCGGCGAGGAAGGCACCATCGAGGCGATCGAGCCGCGGCGCACATCCCTCTCTCGCGACAGCCGCGGCCGCCGGCACGTGATCGTGGCGAACGTTGACCAGGTGCTGATCATCGGCAGCGCGGCGTTGCCCGATCTCAAGCCCGGCCTGTTCGATCGACTGCTCGTGGCGGCCGAACTGGCGGGTATCCGTCCGCTGATCTGCATCAACAAGCTCGACCTGATCAGCCCGGCGGCCGTCGTGCCGTTGGCCGGCGTGTTCGCTCGGATGGGCTATCCAGTCGTGCTCGCCTCGGCCACCACCGGGCTGGGACTCGGGCGGCTCGCCGCGGAACTCGCCGGGAAGGTGACGGCCGTGGTGGGCCAGAGCGGCGTGGGCAAGTCGTCTCTGCTCAATGCGCTCGACCCCGACCTGCGGCTGACCGTGGGGGAGGTGAGCCGCGAGAACGAGAAGGGGAAGCACACGACCACGACCGCGCGGCTCCTCCCCCATCGGTTCGGCGGTTGCTTCGTCGACACCCCGGGCGTGCGGCAGTTTCAGCCCTGGGAGCTGGTTCCGGCCGAGGTGCCGGCGGCGTTCCGCGACCTGCGTCCACTTGCGAATCACTGCCGCTTCCCCGACTGCACCCACAGCCACGAAGCTGGATGCGCCGTGAAGGACGCGGTGGCCGACGGCCTGCTCGACACCCGCCGCTGGGAAAGCTGCTGCCAGTTGACCTGCGGAGACACCTGGGACACGGCGGAACCATGAGAGAACCCGCGCGACTCGACCGCGCCGAGCCGGAACGGGCGATCCTGGTCGGTGTGCTGCTGCAGCCGCCGGTCGATCCCGAGCGGCCGCTCGCCGAGTTGGCCGGACTAGCCGCCACCGCGGGCACGGAGGTGGTGGCCGAACTCGTCCAGCGGCGCGAGCATCCCGACCAGACCACCTACCTCGGCAAGGGCAAGGTGCAGGAACTGACCGGCTTGGCGGAACACCACGACGCCGACGTCGTGATCTTTGACAACGATCTTTCGCCAGCTCAGACCCGCAACCTCGAACGGGCCCTCAGCGTGAAGGTACTCGACCGCTCGGAACTGATCCTCGACATCTTCGCGGCCCGGGCCCGGACTTACGAGGCCCGGCTGGCGGTGGAGTTGGCCCAACTCGAATACTCGCTCCCGCGGCTCAAGCGGATGTGGACCCATCTCTCGCGACTCAAGATGGGCGTCGGCATGCGCGGCCCCGGTGAGAAGCAGTTGGAAGTGGACCGCCGGCTGGTCGAAAAGCGGATTCACGACCTCAAGCAGGAACTCGCCGTTGTCCATGGCCGCCGGGAACGAGAGGTGGCCGCCCGGCACGGTCACATGACGGTCTCGTTGGTCGGCTACACGAATGCCGGCAAGAGTACCCTCCTCAATGCCCTCACCGGCGCCGACGAACTCGCAGCCGACAAGCTCTTCGCCACGCTCGACACCCGCACCCGCCGGTGGCGACTGCCGGGCTGGGGGCCGGTGCTGCTGAGCGACACCGTGGGGTTCATTCGCGACCTGCCCCACCGCCTGATCGCCAGCTTCAAGGCCACGCTCGAGGAGACCCGGCAGGCCGATCTGCTGCTGCACGTGGCCGACGCCTCGAGCCCGCTCGTCGACGCCCAGATCGGGGCGGTTCGCGGCGTGCTCGAGGAGTTGGGTGTGGAGGACAAGGACACCCTGCTGATCCTCAACAAACTCGATCGTCTTCCCGACCAGGCCGCCCGCGACCGGCTGCTCGAGCGGTATCCGCAGGCCATCGGCATTTCGGCCCGATCGGGATCCGGCCTGGCGGCCTTGGCACGGGCGGCCAGCGACTCGCTGGGGCGAAGTTTCCGGGATCTCGACATCGAGACCGATCCGGGCAACGGGCGGCTGCTTGCCTGGCTCGGTCGCCATGGCGAGGTGCTCTCCCGACACTTCACGGCCGATCGGGTCACGGTGCACTGTCGCATTCCCGCGGCGCTCGTGGGCCGGATCGATGCCACGGAGGCGAGCGTGAAGCCCCACGCCAAACCGCAGGCCGAAGCTCCGGAGTCGGAGACCGTCGAGCCTCCGCCGGCAGCGGCCCCGGGGTGATGCCGTGGCCGCCGTGCCCTCCAGCGTGTCCCCCATCGTGTCCTGGCCTGGCCGACGGCGGCGGGATCTGACCGGCATGCGGGCCCTTGTCACCGGCGGCTCATCCGGTGTGGGCCGGGCCGTGGCGATGGAACTCTCCCGGAGGGGCGCCAGGGTCATGGCCACCGCCCGGCGGCAGGATCGGCTCGTGGAACTCGGCTCCCACGACGCCGCCGAGCCGATCGACCATGAAGCGGGTGATCTCTGCGACCCCGCTTTTCGGGAACGGCTCGTGGCGATCACGGTCGAGCGCCTCGGCGGGATCGACCTGGTGGTCACGGCCGCGGGCGGCGGCGCGATCGGCCCGTTTCGCGAGGCCGACGCCCGCACCTTCATGCGAGTGCTCGACCTGAATCTCGTGGCCCCGGCCGAACTCGTCCGGCTCTGCCTTCCCGCCCTGGCACGCGGTCGCGATCCGGCCGTCGTGTTCGTAGGTTCGATCCTCGGCCTTCATCCGCTGCCGCTCCATGCGGAGTATTGTGCAGCGAAGAGCGGCCTGCGATCCCTGGCCGGCGCGCTGCGAATCGAACTGGCGAGTGAGGGAATCGAGGTCGTGCTCGCCACGCTGGGGCCGATCGACACGGAGTTTTGGGATGCGCTCATCGCCGGGGAGCGGCCGAGTTGGTCGCGAGGCCGCCCCCTCGCGCCCCACGTCGCCGCGCGGGCGATGCTCAACGGACTCGAACGTCGGAGGCGGGAGTTGACACCTGGCTGGCGAGCGAAAAGCTACGCCTTGCTGGCGCGATTTCTGCCGGGGTTTATCGATCGCTTCGCGGCCCGGCAGATCTGACGAGCCTGCCTGGCATGGCAACGTCGATCGATGGATCGATCGGCTCGGGGGCGGCAAAAGTCGCGTCGCGGGCGAAGATACGCCCCAATTGCTCCGCGAGCGTTCGCCGACCCCCGCGCCTTCCGTCAGCGTTGGATCGATCGGCTCGGGGGCGGCAAAAGTCGCGTCGCGGGCGAAGATACGCCCCAATTGCTCCGCGAGCGTTCGCCGACCCCCGCGCCTTCCGCTCGCTTCCGGCGAGGGTCGAAGGACGGGCTCAGAACCTGCCCCCTTCACCCCAGCGATTCGCCGATGGCGAGCAGATCCTCGGCATCGAGAAAGGCCTGGGGATCGGTGAAGATCCGCTCGATCGCGGCCCGATGGATTTTCATCTTCAGGCCGCCCACACCGAGCGCTCCGTAGCACAGGGTCGCTCCCTCGGTACGGGCCTTGTCGGTAGAAGCCACGCCGGCGATCCCTGACGGCGGCACGGCGTTCAAGTCGACGAGCACCCGCGCCCTGCCGGCCGCCGCCCGACCGGCCGGATCGAGCAGGGTCACTCCGGCAGCACCGGCAGCCACGATCACGTCGGCCGACGCCACGGCTGAGGCGAACTCGCTGGCAGGCTCGAAGCCTCCCGCGGAGGCAACAGCGGTGAGCCTCGCCGCCGCGGTTCGCTGCCGCACCCGCTCGCAGACCGCCTCGGCCCTCTCCCGGCTGCGGGAAGCGACCATCACGCGGACTCCCTTCCCCGCCAAGAGCCGCGCCACCCGTTGGCCCACGGGCCCGGTGCCTCCCAGCACTACGGCCGACACGGCCGAGGAGAGATCGACATGCCGTCCGACGCTCACAACCGCGGCGGCGGCGGTGGTATTCGCTCCCGACGGGTCGACGAGCACCCCGACGCGAACCGGCCCGAAGAAGGTCGCCGCCACCAGCGCGGCGACGGCCTCGGCCGCCGCGACGTCGGAGCCCCCGACGAAGATCGCCGTGCTGGCCAGGTCGCTCCCACCGCGGGTGAACATCGCCCCGTGCACGAGCGGCGTCACGTTCTCGGCTGTCACGCCGCCGTGTCGCAGCAGCACTTCGGCCCCGGCATCCACGGCCACGACTGCATCGAACGTGCTCGGCTGCGGATCGCCATCGAGTTGGATCAACACCCGCTTCGGCATCGCCCCTCGCCCTCTCGCTGCGTCGAATGCCCTTCGAGTCACCCGACCGACCCCGCCCGGCCGCCGGGAGGGCGGCCGCCGCGAGGCGAGGGCGACCTTGGCTGGTCCTCCGCCTCGCCAAGCCTGCCGGGGCCAGGGATGGCCCGGCAGGCGCGAAAGCTGAGGGCGACCTTGGCTGGTCCTCCGCCTCGCCAAGCCTGCCGGGGCCAGGGATGGCCCGGCAGGCGCGAAAACTAAAAACCGCGGAACGGATGCGCGGCCTGTTCCTTGCCGGCAATCATTTCCTCGGCGGTCGGTTTGCCGTGCATCGCGTTGGCGATCGCGAGCTTGGTGGCTTCGTAGTTGTAGTCGTAGATCTTCTTGTCGTCGGCGGCCTCCCAGTGGATGAACACGCCGCACACGATCACCAGATTCTCGCAATCGCTCTTCGGGATCACGCCAGCGGCCACGCTGTCGGCCACGGCCTTGGCCACGGCCGCCTGGGCGGGGCCGAACATCTGCACGGCCTGCTTGGCGCCCTTGATCGTCACCTTGGTGATCATCACCGTGGCCGGCTTGACGGCGAGGTTGGGCGTCAGCACGGCCAGCAGGTTTGAGTGCCCCTCGCTCTGCCGGGCCAGGGCGTTGGCGAAGGCCACACCGACGGGCCCGTCCTTGCTACCGATCAGGAGATCGATGTGCGCGATCTCGTTTCCTTCGCCCGCCAGAGCCTCTCCAATAAACATCGACATGCTGATGAATCTCCCTCGAAATGAACTGTCCAACCGGGAAAACGCCGGGGCAGAATACCATTCCCGTGGAAACCGACAACCAAACCGCCGCGCTTCCCCAGCGCTCGCTCAATCCACCCGCTCGGGAGCGACTGGTGGTCGTCGGCGCGAGCGTGCGGGCCATCGCGGAGTCGGCGGCCCGCGCGGGCCGCGACGTCCATGCCGCCGATCTGTTCGGCGACCGTGAGCTCCGCACGATCGCCCGCGGCTACGCCCGCGCGGTCCCCTATCCCGAAGTCCTGCCGCAGCTCGTCGCCGGTTTTCCCCCGGGCCCCTGGCTCTACACGGGCGGCCTGGAAAACCATCCCGAGATCATTGCCGAAATCAGTCGGCGCCGCCCGCTCGCGGGCTGCACCGTATCGGCGGTTCGCCAGGTTCGCGATCCCACGCAACTGAGCATCCTGGCCCACAGCGCGGGCCTTCGGTATCCCGAGACCCACTTCGATCCCGCGGTGATTCCGATCGACGGCACGTGGCTCGTGAAGCCCCGTCGCTCGGCCGGCGGCCACGGGATTGGCCGATGGCGAGGCTGGTTCGAAGCAAACCCAACCCGCGATCACTGGCTCTGGCAGCGGGAGGTCCGCGGCCGCCCCTGGTCTGTGGCCTTTCTGGTCACGCCTGGCGGCGCAGACCTGATCGGCGCGAGCCGGCAACTGATCGGCTGCCGCTGGACGGGCGCGCGGCCGTTTCATTGGACTGGCGGTCTCGATATCGACCCTGCGTCGTTGCCTCGGAGTGTCGCAGAACTCCTCCAGCGGCTCGGCCGGGAACTGGCGAACGTCCCCGGCCTCGTCGGCCTTGTCGGCGTCGATCTGATCGTCGATCGACAGCGGTCACTCACGCTGCTCGAGGTCAATCCCCGCCCCACCGCATCGATGGAGCTGATCGAACGCGACACGGGCTTTTCTTTGGTGACCGCCCAACTCGCTGCGTGCGGACTCGCGTTGCCGGGCGCTACCACCGCCCCCTCGCCACGACGGCAAACCTGGGCCAAGGCAGTCCTGTTCGCCCCGTCACCGCTCGTGATCGACGAGCGATCCGAGGCCGTGCTCGACACGCTTGCCCGCCACTGGCGGGCCGCCGACGGCCGGCCAACGATTGCCGATCTGCCCGTTCCGCCGCAGACGATTCCCACCGGCCGGCCGATCTGCACCGTGTTCGCTGCCGGCCCATTTCCGGCCGCCGCCCTCCGTCAGCTCAGGCACCGTGTCCACGAACTGCGGCAGCAGTTGTTCGCCTGAGTGCGAGGCGTGTTCGGGCAGCCTCCGTGGAGCGCGGGCTCGCCTCCGCCTCAGCCGGCCATCCGCCGTTCGGCTGGAAGCACGTCGAGGGCGTATTGCATCAGATACGCGTCTTCGGTGGAGTCTTGGTAGAAGTCCTTGAGCACCGTCGTGGCCCGGAAGTCGAGCGAGCGGAAGAAGAGCTGGGCCGGGAGATTGGTCTCCCGCACCTCGAGCATGATGCGGCCCCGGCGATCGGGCGTGAGTTTGGCGAGCAGCTTCTCCATCATGCGGGTACCGATGCCCAGGCGGCGGTGGGAGCGGAGCACCGCGAAGTTCAGCATGTGGAGCTTCGTGCGGTGGAGTTCGTAGATCATGAAGGCCACGACGGAGTCGGCCATCTCGGCCACCATGCCGATGCAGTTCCGCTGGCGGAGACAACGGGTGAAGTCTTCCTCCGACCAGGGAAACTCGAACGCCTCCCGCTCAATGGTGACCACCTCGGGCATGTCCCGTCGAATCATCCACCGCACATGCACGTTCATCACGCTTTCCTCGAACGTCGTCACGCCTGCTCTCCACACTGGTTGGGTCGTTGCCAATGGTCCGGCCCGGAGCTCTCCGGCACCGGCGGGGGCGAACCGTAGCAGGCACCCCGGCGGCGGCCAAGGGATGAAAACGAAGGACCTGAAGCCGCCTTGACCTTCCCCGTCGCCCTGGCCTACGTTCCCGCCCCGCTCTCGCGCTCGAGAGCGGCCACCGAACCGCCGGATTCCATCCCATGGCCGAGCCCGTCGTGTCGCCCGCGTGCCGTCTGCCTTCGCCGCCGCACGGGCTGCGGGCAGTCGTGCTCATGCTGATCGGCCTGGCAACCGCCGGCTGCGCCGGGCCGGCGATCCGCAGCCAGAGCCCCGAGCTCGAGGCGCTGGCCCACCTCGAGGAAGGTACGAAACTCGTCGGCGACTACACGCTTCCTTGGGGGCTCAACGCCAAGCGGATCGAGCGACCAGCGCTTGTGACAGGCCTGGCCGACACCGGCAGCGACCCTCCCCCCGGCCCCCAACGAAGCACACTCCTGGCCGACATGCAGGCTCGGGGCGTGCTCGAGCCCAACACCCTGCTCGCCTCCCGCTCCACCTCGCTGACCTGGGTGCACGGCTACCTGCCACCGGGCTGTCGCAAGGGTGACCGATTCGACATCCTCGTCGAGGTGCCGGCGAACAACGACACCGTCAGCCTGGCCGGGGGCTGGCTGATGGAGACGCGACTCGCCGAGATGGCGGTGATCGGCAATACGATTCGCGACGGCCACGAACTCGGCCTCGCCAAGGGGCCGTTGCTGGTCGATCCCGTGGCCAACGGCACCCTCGACTCCAAGTCGAAAGTCCGGGCCAGGGTGCCGGGCGGGGGCGTGGCGCTCGTCGACCGGGAGCTCGGCCTGGTGCTGGCCTCGGAGCATCGTTCGTCGGCGATGTCGAAGCGGCTGGGCGACTGGATCAACCGCCGGTTCCACGCCGTGATCCGCGGCTCGAAGCGGGGCGTCGCCACGCCCAAGACCGACCGATTCATCGAACTCGAGGTGCCGCCGCTCTATCGCCACAACCTGGCCCGCTACGTGCGGGTGGTGCAATGCGTGGCCGTGATCGAACCACCCGAAGGCCGCCATGCCCGGATGCAGCTCCTCGCCCGGCAGCTGGAGGATCCCGTCACGGCACCAGCCGCCGCCGTGCGGCTCGAGGCGATCGGCAAGGATGCGATTCCGGTGCTCCGCGCGGCGCTCGACGCCGACGACATCGAGGTTCGGTTCGCCGCCGCCGAGGCGCTGGCCTATCTCGGTGAGTCGGTGGCAGCGGCCCACCTGGCGGAGGCGGCGGCGGCGCTCCGCAGCGCCCGGCCCGCCGCCCTCGCGGCGCTCTCCGTGCTCGACGACGCCAACGGCATCGACGCGCTCCAGGGGCTGCTCGAGAGCCGCAGCGCCGAAACCCGCTACGGCGCCTTCCGGGCCCTGGCCCGGCTCGACCCCGGCATGCCGCTGGTCCGCGGCGAGCGGCTGGCCGGAGCCTGTTCGCTTCATGTGCTCGACGTCGATGGGCCGCCCCTGGTTCACGCGACCCGGAGTGAACGGCCGGAACTCGTCTTCTTCGGCGCCGACCATCCGATTTCCCGGGGCCTGAGGGCCGAGGCGGGCAGGTCGATCGTGGTCGTGGTCGATGGACCGCTGGCCACGGTCAGCCGATTCGTGCCCGGCCAGTCGGACAGCCAGACGGAAGTGCCCCCCGATGCGCCGAGCATCGTGCGGGCAATCATCGAGCTCGGCGGCGGGTATCCCGACGCCGTTCAATTCCTGCAGCAGGCCGCAGCCGGCCGGTTCCTCCGCAGCCGCCTGGCCTTCGACGCGATTCCAACCGCATTCGACGGCCGGCCAGCCATCCACGAGGAGGCCTCCACCCGCGGAACCGACGACGGTGAGGGCGACGACTCCACCGCCGCCTCGGCCGCCGACCGGGGCTCGGGCGAACCGACATGATCAGCCTCAAGGCCCTCGAACTCTTCGGGTTCAAGAGCTTCGCCGACCGCACGCGGTTCGAGTTCCCCGCGGGTGTGACGGCGGTGGTCGGGCCCAACGGCTCCGGCAAGTCGAACGTCGTCGATGCCATCAAGTGGGTGCTGGGTGAGCAGTCGGTCCGGAGCCTCCGCGGCAAGGAAATGACCGACGTCATCTTCGCCGGATCGGCAGGCCGCAAGCCGCTCAACATGGCCGAGGTGGCGCTCGTCTTCGACAACTCCACCCGCGAACTGCCGCTCCCGACCGACGAGGTGCAGATCATGCGCCGCGTCTACCGCAGCGGTGAGAGCGAGTATCTCGTCAACGGCGAGACATCGCGACTGAAGGACATCCGCCAGCTCTTCTCAGGCACCGGCGCCGCCACCGAGGCGTATAGCGTGATCGAGCAGGGGCGGGTCGACGCCCTGCTGGTGGCCTCGGGCCGCGATCGCCGCATCGTCTTCGAGGAGGCGGCGGGGATCACCCGATTTCGGACCCGCCGGACCGAGGCACTCCGCCGACTCGAGCGGGCCGAACAGAACCGGCAGCGGCTGGCCGACATCGTCGGCGAGGTGGCCGCCCGCCTGGAAACCGTTCGCAATCAGGCGGCCCGCGCCAGGCGGTGGCGGAATCTCACCGATCGTCTCCGGGTCATGCGAATCGCCGCCGCCCGCCAGGACCTGGCCGGTGCCGATGCGGATGTGGCCGCCGTCGAAGCGGCGCTCGCAGCCGATCGCGGGGCGTTGCAGGCAGCCGATGATCGCCGGGCTGTAGCCGGCCGGCAGCTGACGGACCTCACGGCGGCCGCCGAGGCCTGCCAGCCACACCTCGCAGCGCTCCGGGCCCACGCGGCCGCCACCGCCCAACGTGCAGCTGCTGCGGCAGCGACCTTGGATCTCCACCGCGGACGAGCCGTGGAGCTCGATGCAGAAATCCACCGCACCGTCGCGGCCCTCAGCCAGTCGGTCGCGGAGGCTCGCCAAGCGACTCGGGATGCCGACGCGGCCGAGGCGACCGCCAACGCGATGCAGGCATCGCTGGATGCGGTCGAGGCCGAACTGGCCGACTGTGAGCAGGCCGCCGCGGGAACTCGCGACGATGCCACGACGGCCGAGGCGAGCCTGGCGGTCGCGATCGCGACCGGCCACGATCTTCGCGACCGCGCCGTTCGTCTCGAAGCCGCGGGAGAAGCGGCGGGAGCCCGAGCGGCCGCTGCCTCCGAAGCGGTGACCGCGGCCCGCGATGTTTTGGCCGTGGCTCACAGCCGACGCGCCCGCCTCGATGAAGCCAGAGCTGCTGCCGAGGGCCACCTGACCTCGCTCGACATGCGGCTGGCCACGGCGACCCGAGAACTCCAAGCCGCCGACGTCGCCCACCGCGGAATGGCGAGCCGAATCCAGGAGGCCTGGCGGACCCTGGCCGACCGCCGCGCCGCCGCGGAGGCCTGCCGGGAGCGGCGGGATGTCCTCGATGAACTGATTGCTCGTCAGGAAGGCCTCTCGGATGCGGCTCGGCAGCTGCTCGACGAGCGTCAGGCCTCCGTTCCGGGACTCGTCGGCCCGCTGGCCGATCGGATCATCGCGCCGGTGGAATACGCAACGCTCGTCGACATCGCGCTGGGAAGACTCGGAGCGGCACTTCTGGTGGAACGGCTGGGCGACGCAGTGGCCTGGCATGGAGCGGATTCTCAGCAGAGCCCCGCGGGCCGAATCGTGTTCGTGGCCCTGAACGACCATCCGGAGCCGGCAGAGTTCCACCCCGAGCCGGTGGCCGGGCTGGTGGGCCGGCTCGACCGCTTGCTCGACGCCTCCCGCTCGGCCGAGCCGCACGCCGTCGCGGAGTCTCCGGAGGAGGCGTCGACTCCTGCCGGCCCCGAATCCGATCCCAACGCCGTGCTCACGCGGCGACTGCTCGGCCATGCCTGGCTTGTCGATCGGATCGAACAGGCCGTGCCGCTGGTCGCATCCGCCCCGGCCGGCACGCTGTTCATCGCCCGCGATGGCGCCTGCCTCTCGGGCACGGGTGGATTCGAGGCCGGCCAGGGCAGCGGCTTCGCCGGGCAGGTCGCGCGGCGAAGCGAACTCCGGGCCCTCGAAACCCGAGCCCGCGAACTGGCCGAGGACGTCGACCGGGCCACCGCCCAGGTCGCAGCCCTGGAAACCGAACTCGAGCAACTCGCCCAGGAAGTGCAGGCCGCGCGGGGCCGACGGCAGCGGGAGGCCGATGCGATCCTGGCGGCCCGGGGTGAGCTCGACCGCATCAGCCGAGACGAACGAGTCGCCGATGAGTCCGTCGCGGCAGCAGAGGCGGCCCTTCACGAGACGGAGCGGAAAGCAGTCGACGCCGAGGCGGCCGAACGCGCGACGCACTCTGACCGCGATGCCGCCCGGCTGGCCGTGATCGAGAGCGAGCGGGAGATCGCCGCTCGACGGTTGGCGATCGCGACGCTCGAGCAGAGTCGAGGCCAGGCGATCGAGACTCTGCAGCAGCTGCGGGTTACGCGGGCCACGTGCCAGCAGAAGCTCGACCACGCCCGGAACATCGCGGCCTCGATGGCGGCTGCGGCCGGCCGACTGCGGGACGACGTGACCACTGCCGAAGCTGCCCGCGGCGTCGCGAGCGAGCGGCGGCTGTCCTGGGAGCGGCAGGTGCTCGCCGCCGGGGCGATCCTGGCCGAGGCTGCCTGGGCCGCCGAGTCCGCCGCGGCCGGCCTGGCGCGGCTCGAGGCGGAAGCAGCCGCCCGCGAGGCTCGGCGGCGCGAACTGGAGCGCGAGCAGGATCAGGCCCGCTCGACGGCGACATCGCTGGCGGAACGCATCCATGCCCGGGAACTCGAGGCGGGCGACGCCCGGCATCATCGCGTGCGGATCGTGGAGCGGATTCGCGACGAATACGACCTCGACATCGAGGCGATCGAGCCTGATGAACCGGCTGCCGATGGCGGTGAGCCCCTGCCCACCGACCGGGGTGAACTCGAGCGATTGATCGAAGACCATCGCCGCAAGGTGGCCGGCATGGGCCACGTGAACCTCGAGGCGCTGACCGAAGCCGACGAACTGTCCACCCGGCTGGCCACGCTCGAGGCCCAACTCGCCGATGTGACGTCTGGGCGGGAATCGATCGAGCAGTTGATCGCCCGGATCGACGAGGAGAGCCGCCGGCTCCTGGGGGAGACCATCGAGACAGTCCGCGGCCATTTTCGCGAACTCTTCGAAAGGGTCTTCGGCGGCGGCCAGGCCGACCTGGTGCTCGAGCCCGGTGTCGACCTGCTCGAGACGTCGGTGGAGATCCTGGCACGGCCTCCAGGCAAGGAGCCGCGAAACATCTCGCTGCTTTCGGGCGGTGAGAAGACGATGACCTGCGTCGCGCTCCTGCTGGCGATCTTCCGTAGCAGTCCGAGCCCCTTCTGCGTGCTCGACGAGGTGGACGCCGCGCTCGACGAGGCCAACGTCGATCGATTCGTCGGCGTGCTCCGCGACTTCATGTCGGCCACTCAGTTCATCGTGGTCACCCACTCCAAGAAGACGATGGCCGCCGCCGGAACCCTCTACGGGGTGACCATGGAGGAATCGGGGGTCTCGAAGCGGATGGCGGTGCGGTTCGAGTCGGCGGCGGCGACTGCGGCGGTCAGCGTCAGTCGGGCCGCCTGACCCCTCGCACCCGGTGCCACCGGCGCCTTCCGGAAGAACGGCTCAAGTCTCACGACAGGTTCTTTCGATCTACACGGGTGGATGGTCACATCGCGGAGATGTCTGGGGATTCACCTCCCCGAATGTCGCCCGGTGTGCCGCGGGGGGGGAATCCTGCGAATCCAGGCCGGGCACGAGCCTTCACTCCATCGGGGTGAAGGCCGCCCGCGGCCGTTCTCTTGCCCCCCTCTGCGGCCGCGGACCGTCTCGCCGCGGGGGATTGGTGCGACTTCCCCGCGATCACGATGCGTCGCACCACCAGGGGGGCTGTGTTCCGCAGGCCGCAAAGCCGCGGGCTGGCCATGTCGATTCCGGACACGAAAGATCCACATGGAGTCCACGCGATGAAGGTTTTTACGACGGGCCAGGTCGCCAAGATCTGTAAGGTTGCTCCCCGCACGGTGAGCAAATGGTTCGACTCCGGTCGCCTCAAGGGCTACCGCATCCCGGGCAGCCAGGATCGCCGCATTCCGCGGGAGTACCTCATCAAGTTTCTCAAGGAGCACGGCATGCCGCTGGGCGACCTCGAGGACGAGGCGATGGCGAAGGTGCTGCTCGTCGGCCAGGACCAGGTCCTGATCGAGAACGTGAAGCGGCATCTGCCCGTCGAGAAGTCGTTCAAGATCCAGGTGGCGGCCAGCGGCTTCGAGGCCGGCATCCAGGCCGAGAGCTTCCATCCCGACTGCATCGTGGTGGACTACTCGATCGGTCGCATCGATGCCCAGCAGATCTGCCAGAACCTGCGGCGGAACCAGGAGTACGCCGACACGATCGTGATCGCCCTGCTCCCCGACGACGGGTCGCAGATCACGGTCGACCGGGCCCATGTCAACGAGAGCTTCAAGAAGCCCTTCGACGTGGCCCTGCTCGCCGAGCGGATCCGCACGCTCGTGGGCGCGAAGAAAGAACTGGTGTGAGGCCCACGCCGGCCGGACGCCCAAGACCGGCCGGCGTGCCTCACCTCCGGTGACTCCATGACCGCGGCCCGGTGCGTTTTCGCGACGCACCGGGCCGCGCGTGTTTTCGGTGCGTGTTTTTTTTGGCCTGACCGGTCGCTGGCTGTCCCGACCGGTGGCGACGTATCCTTAGTAGTATGGAATACCGCGCCCGACTCTTCGGCATCCTCATGGCGGCGCTCGCCCCGCTGGCCGGCCTGGCCTGCGTCGAGGCTCAGGCCCAGGGCACCTATTCGGTCCTTTCCTGGTACGACGAGTTCGACGGCACGGCCGTCGATCCCACGAAGTGGTCCTTCGAACTCGGCACCGGAAGCCAATACGGCCTCGACGGCTGGGGCAACAACGAACTGCAGTATTACACGGCCCGGACGGCCAACGCCCGCGTGGCTGGCGGCCAGTTGTCGATCACGGCCCGGCGGGAGGCGTATGGCGGCAAAGCCTACACGTCCGCCCGGCTCACCACCCGCGGCCACTTCGCCCAGACTGGCGGCCGGTTCGAGATGCGGGCGGCCTTGCCGCTCGGCCAGGGTCTCTGGCCGGCCTTCTGGATGCTGCCGGCGACCAACGAGTATGGCGGCTGGGCGGCTTCGGGCGAGATCGACATCATGGAAGCCCGCGGTCAGCAGCCGAACCGGGTCGTCACCACCATTCACTACGGCAATAGCTGGCCGGGCAACACGTCCAGCGGAACGACGCTGTCCCTACCCGCCGGCGGATCGATCGCCGATTTCCACGACTACGCCCTCGAGTGGGACGTGGGCAGCGATCCGGAACTCCGCTGGTACATCGATGGCCGATTGGCCTGGCGGACGAGCGACTGGTGGACAAGCGGCGGCCCCTACCCGGCGCCGTTCGATAAGCCGTTCAACCTGATGCTCAACCTCGCGGTGGGGGGGAATTTCGTCGGCAGTCCCGACGGGAGTACTCCTTTCCCGGCCACGATGACGGTCGACTACGTGCGGGCCTATCAGGCGGCCCCGGCCAATATCCGAATCGACGTGCCGTCGGGCGCGAGCCAGACCCAGTTCGATGCCGGCTACGCCCGGATTCTTGCCGCCGACTCGCTCCGCAAGCTCGGGGGCGGGGACCTCGTGTTCGCGGCCGAGAACCAGTATTCCGGGCCAACCCTGGTCGAGGCCGGACGCCTGCGGGTCACCGCCAGCCGGGCCCTCGCCGATTCGCCAACCGTCGTGGGGCCTGGCGGCACGCTGGCCATAGCCGGCGGTGTCGTGGCCGCCATTCCTCGGGTGACCCTCGCCGGCGGCCGGCTCGAGGCGGGAAATCTCACCCTGGGCGCGGCTGGAATCCAGCGGCTCGACGTCTCGGCCGGGTCGATCGCGGGAACCCCGAGCCTCGCGGTCGAGACGGGCGGCCGGCTGACGCTTCCGACGGCCAATCGGCTTGCGATCGACGTCGGCAGCCTCAGGGTCGCGGAAACCTGGGGCGGCGGGCTCGTCGATCTCGGCGCGGGCGAACTCGTGATCGCCGCTGGTGGAATCTCGGCTGCCGACCTCCGGGCCGACCTGCTCGCCGGCCGCAATGGTGGAACCTGGACGGGGTTGAACGGGATCACCTCGGCGGCGGCGGCGGCGAGCAGTGGGGGCGCCCGAACGGTCGGATACGTCACCACTGCCGCGGGTGCGACCAGGGTCTCGTACGCGGCTCCGGGCGACACGAACCTCGACGGAACGGTGAACGTGTTCGATCTCGTGCAGATCAACGGGTCGGGCGCCTACGGCACGGGTGGCTCGTCTGTGTGGTCGGAGGGCGATTTCACCTACGACGGCGTCACCAATGTCTTCGATCTGGTGGCCACGGGGGGGAGCGGCACCTACGGCCGAGGCGGTTATTTTCCCACCGCAGCGAACCAGCTGGCTGTCGCCACCGTACCGGAGCCGGCGGGTTCAGCCTGGCTGGCTGCCGCTCTGGCGGCGGTCGGATTGGCCTGTCGCGGATCGCCGAACCGCGACCCGAAATCCAAAAACCCAGGACTTGCCTGACCAGCACGATCCAGCTAGCATACCGAGGTGAAACAGTTCCGGTTGGCGTTTCACGCGGGTCTTCCCTACCGATTTTGAGGTGGGGATTCATTTGTGGGAGGGGATTCGATGCTTTGCTGCGTCCATGACACACGGGTGCGACCACTTCGCCAACGTTCCGCCGCGCCGACGGGATTCGAACGACCGGCGTTCACGCTCGTGGAACTTCTGGTGGTGATCGCCATCATCGCCACATTAATCGGTCTGCTGCTGCCGGCGGTGCAGAGTGCCCGCGAGGCCGCCCGACGCACGCAGTGCAAGAATCACCTCAAGCAGGTGGGCCTCGCCATTCTCAACCTGGAAAGCGCGACCAAAACCTTCCCCAGCGGCGGCATCACGCCCTATCCCAAGATCGAAGATTACGCCTCCGGCGGCCGTCCCTTCGGCCCCAAGCAGCAGGGCCTTTCGTGGGGCTTTCAGGTCCTGCCCTACATGGAGCAGGGCAGTGTCCACACCGTGATCAACACGGCTCAGATTGCGGGCATCCCGATCCCCGGCTACTTCTGCCCCTCGCGTCGCGGCCCCACGAGTTACACCAACACGGACTCGGCCCGGATTTCCAACCAGGGCATCAGCGGGCCGGTCACCTACTGGCTCCAGGACTACGCCGCCGTTCAACCCGGTCCGAGCCGCTCGGAAGACGCCACGCGTTTTCCGACCAGCATCCAGCTCACCCCCGGATCGGGTAACACCCTCGGCACCACGCGAGGCTGTTCTGCGGGCTACGGCTTCTGGGGTGCGGGCGCGTCGGTGATGGACTTCGCCCCGAAATCGTCGCAGCAACTCGGCAATTCCTACACGGGGTTCAAGGGCGTGATCGTCCGCAGCAGCTACTTCAACAAGGGTGGAGCGGCCACGGAGCTCCGCTACGACCCAGTCGTGAAGATCGGGAAGATCTCCGACGGCACGAGCAAGACGATGATGATCTTCGAGAAGCGGCTCCGCAGTGGCGGTGGCACAACCAGCCGCCAGTCAGACGACGATGAAGGCTGGGCGTCGGGCTGGGACTACGACACGGTCCGCTCGACCTACTGCCAGCCCCATGCCGACTCGGCTCAGGAGGTCACGGGCACGAACGCCAGCTTCATGACCCCCGGCGCCGCCCACGCGGCTGGCTTCAATGCCGTCTTCGCCGACGGCTCGGTGACGACGCTCGATTATTCGATCGACATCGAAACCTTCAACCGGCTCGGGCATCGCAGCGACGGTGAAGTCGTGAACGTCGACCGCTGAGCCTCGGCGTCGATCATGCTTCCCCCCCTGCCTTCCAGAGGAGATCCTCGCCGTGCCTCGTTTCGTAGTCTGCGCTCCGGTCGCCCTCGTGATGCTGCTGGCCTCGAGCGTCGCCGGCCCGGCAGCGGCCGCCGACCCGGACTTCGGCGACCACTCCTCGCAGGCGCTGACCACGAAGGCCTGGCAGTCGCTCGAGCGGGGTGATCTCGCCGAAACGCTCGCGTTCACGGCCAAATGCCGAGAACTCTACGCGGCGGAAGCGGCCAAGCAGCAGCAGGAGCTGACCGCGTTTCTCCCGGCGGAGAAGGGGCACGATGCCTGGGCCCTCAACGACGTCGGCAGCTGCTGCTTCGTCGAGGGCCAGGCGTTGGAAAAGGCGGGCCGCAAGGCCGATGCCATCGCCGCCTACCGCCGGCTCGTGGATGACTACGGGTTTGCCCAGTGCTGGGACACCCGCGGCTGGTTCTGGCAGCCCGCCAAGGCGGCCCAAGACCGGCTCGACGTGCTCGAGTTCGACACCGCGATTGCGGAGTGATCAACGGATGCCCCACCTGCCCGCCCGCCGTGCCGTCGCGGTCGCCGTCTGGCTGCTCGCCCTCGGCCTCGGCTGGGACTCGCCTCGGGGCTCGGCCGCAGAGGTCCGCGTGGTCGGAGATCCGGCCAAGGGCTTCCAGCTGCTCCGCGACGGCCAGCCTTTTCTGATCCGGGGCGCCGGCGGCACGACCGAACTCGCCACGCTCGCCGCCTGCGGCGGCAACGCGATCCGCACCTGGGACGCCGCCTCGGCCGAGCGGGTCGAGAACGGCCGCAGCCTGTTGGATTCAGCCGAAGATCACGGCGTCGCCGTCATGGTCGGCCTCTGGCTGGGCCACGAACGGCATGGGTTCGATTACCGGGATCCAGCCCAACTCGCGAAGCAACGCGCGGAGGTCGAAGCCGCCGTGCGTCGCCTGAAGGGCCACCCGGCGGTGCTCGCCTGGGGCCTGGGCAACGAGATGGAAGGGCCCGGCGGCCCGGGCGACTCGCCCGCCATCTGGCAGGAGGTGGAGCATCTCGCCCGCCTGATCAAGGCGATCGACCCCGACCATCCGGTGATGACGATCGTCGCCAACGTCAATCCGGCCAAGCTGGCAGCGATCCAGAAGCATGCCCCGTCGATCGACATTCTGGGAGTCAACGCCTACGCCGACGCGGCCCGGATCGGCGACAAGCTCCGCGACGCCAGTTGGAACAAGCCCTACTGCGTCACGGAATTCGGCGTGGCCGGCCCCTGGGAATCTCCCCACACGCAGTGGAACGCACCGATCGAGCCCACGACCCGCGAGAAAGCGGCTCAGACGTTCGTCGCCTGCCGCCGGATCATGGCGGACGAGGGCCATTGCCTCGGAAGCTTCGCCTTCCTCTGGGGAAGCAAGCAGGAGGCGACAGCCAGTTGGTTCGGGATCCTGCTGCCCACCGGAGAGAAGACGCCGCGGGCCGACGCGCTCGCGCGGGCCTGGACGGGCGAGTGGCCGAAGGACCGGGCGCCGGTGCTCGAGGAGATCGATATGCCGATGGCGGGCCGGCACGTCGGGCCGGGCGAGCGCTTTGAGATCCAAGCCCGGTATCGCGATCCGGAGGCCGCCCCGCTCGCCTACCGGTGGGACGTTCGCGAGGAAAGCAGTGACAGACGGGAGGGAGGCGATGCCGAGCGGCCTCCAGCCCTGGTTCCAGACGCGGTCGAACCGGCCGAGACACCCGGCCGGGCGACGCTGACGACGCCCCGGCGGCCGGGTAGTTACCGGCTGTTCGTGACGGTCCTGGACGGCAACGGCTCTGGCTGCATGGACAACTGGGCTTTTCATGTCGATTCCGAGCATTGAACGTCGGACCGGATTCGACGCAGCCGAACGGCAGGCCGGCGGCTGTGAATTCACAGACATCGACGGCGGACGGTATGCGGTGATTCGCGGCGTCGAACGGCTGCCACCGTTCCTGATGAATGTTGTCAGCGACGGCGATGCCTGGCTGTTCGCCGGGAGCAACGGAGGCCTCACGGCTGGCCGACGGAATCCCGACGGGGCGATCTTCCCCTACCGGCCCGCCGACCAGATTCTCCATGAGCCCACGAGCAGCGGCGTCGTCTGCGTGATCCGCACCGATGGCGAATGCTGGGAGCCATGGGCTCGCGGAGCCGTTTCCCCCGAGGTGACGCGGACGCTCGGCAAGCACGAACTCGGCTGCCGCGTGGTCTATGAGGAGACGCACCTGCGACTCGGCCTGCGGTGCCGCTGGATCCTGGCCGGCACCGCGGAATTTGGCCTCGTGCGGCACTGCCGAATCGAGAATCTGCTGCCGCGCCGGCGGAGGATCGACCTGCTCGACGGCTGGCACCGAATCCTCCCACCGGGGGTGGGCGAGCAGGTCTATGCCCGGTTCAGTTATCTCGCCGCCGCCTACATGCGGCACGAGATCCTGCTGCCAAGCGGCCTGCTCGTCTCGGCCCTCAACGCCGCGATCAGCGACCGCCCGGAACCGGCCGAGTCGCTCCGGGCCGCCGTCGCCTGGTCGATCGGGCATCGGGCCCCGCGCCGGCTGGTGACCGATCGCCAGGTGGATGCCTTCCGGCTTGGCCGCGAGATCCACGAGGAAACGTCGGACCGCGGTGGATTTGGCTGCTACCTCGTGCGGGATGCGATCGACCTGCCGGCCCATGGCAGTCAGGAGTGGTTCGTGGTCGCTGACACCGGTCGCGACCACGCCGCGGTCGTCGATCTCGATCGCCGATTGGCGGCCGGCCAGATCGGCCCGACGGAGATTCAGGCGGCCCTCGACCGAGAAACCGCCGGCCTGCGGGCGCGGGTTGCCGCGGCGGACGGGCTTCAGTGCACCGCCGACGGCGTGGCGACCGCCCATCATGCCTCCAACACGCTCTTCAACATCATGCGTGGAGGCGTGCCCGCGGCCGGCGGTCGTTGCCCGCCCGGCGATCTCGAGGCCTTCCTCGGCTCCCGCAGCCAGACGGTTCTCGCGCGGCATCGCGAGTGGGCGGCCGCGGCCGGAGGCCGCGATCTCGACGTCGTGGCCGCGGAGGCTGCCGGCCGGGGCGACCCGCAGTTGGAACGCCTCGTGCGGGAGTATCTCCCGCTCTGCTTCAGCCGGCGGCACGGCGATCCGAGCCGTCCCTGGAATCGGTTCTCAATCGAGACAAGCGACGATGCCGGCCAGACGATCTGCGGCTATGCGGGCAACTGGCGGGACATCTTCCAGAATTGGGAGGCCCTGGGGCATTCCTTCCCCACGCTCCTGCCGGGCATGGTGGCGGTGTTTCTCAACGCCTCGACGGCCGACGGCTACAACGCCTATCGGATCACCCGCGGCGGCATCGACTGGGAGGTGCCCGACCCGGCCGACCCCTGGAGCCACATCGGGTATTGGGGCGATCACCAGATCGTCTATCTGCTGCGGCTGCTGGAGGCGCATGAGCGATTCTGGCCGGGGCGTCTGGCGGCCGACCTCAACCGGCAGGTCCATGCCCATGCCGTGGTGCCCTACCGGATCGCCGGCTTCGATCAACTCGTCCATGACCCGCGGCACTCGATCAGCTTTGAGACCGAGGTGCATCGTCGGCTTGCCGCCAAGGCGGCGACGATCGGCGGCGACGGGCGGCTGCTGGCCGGCCCCGACGGGGAGCCACTGCTCGCCTCGCTGGCCGAAAAACTGCTCGTGCCGGCGCTCGTGAAGCTCACCAACCTCGTGCCCGGGGGGGGCATCTGGCTCAACACCCAGCGGCCCGAGTGGAACGACGCCAACAATGCCCTGGCCGGCTGGGGCCTGTCAGTCGTCACCGTCTGCCATCTCCGCCGGTATCTCGCCTTTCTCGATCGGCTGCTCGCCGCCGCCCCCGATTCGACGGTCGTGCTCGCGGCTCCAGCGGCGGAGCTGCTTGACGGGGTCGCCGGCGTGCTCCGCGACGGCGGCGACGCGGGGACAGTCTTCGAACGGCTCGGCCGGGTCGGTGAAACGCATCGCGACGCGGTCTATGCCCGGGCCTTCGCGGAGCTGCCACGGAATCCGGGCGACACCCGCGTGGCGACCGCGGCGGTGCGGAGCGCCCTGGCCCGGGCCATCGACCTGCTCGACGAGACGATCCGAGCCAACCAGCGGCCCGACCAGCTGTTCCACGCCTACAACGTGCTCGAGCTCGTCGATGGTCAGCCGTCGTTCCGCCGGCTCGAGCCGATGCTCGAAGGCCAGGTGGCCGTGCTCTCGAGCGGCCTGCTCGCCGATCGGGAAGCAGAAGCGGTGCTCGCGGCGCTGCGCCGCAGTCCGCTCTACCGGCCCGACCAGCGGAGTTACCTGCTTCAGCCCGACCGGGAGGCGACGCCCTTTCTCGACCGCAACCGCCTGCCGGCCGATTGGCGGCAGCGGGTACCGGCCCTCGCCACGCGGGCCGACGCGGGGGAACAGTCTGTGATCGTGCTCGACGGGAGCGGCGGAGCCCACTTCCACGCTGGCTGCAGCAACGCCCGGGATCTCGCCGCTCGCATCGATGCCCTGGGGGACGACGTGGCGGCCGATCGGGCCGCCGCCCTGGCACTCTGGGAGGAGCTCTTCCACCATCGGCAATTCACCGGCCGCAGCGGCACGTTCTTCGGCTTCGAGGGGCTCGGCAGCATCTACTGGCACATGGTGGCCAAGCTGCTGCTGGCGGTGCAGGAATGCCACGGCCGGGCAGCGGGAGCAGCCCGCGCGGAGCTGGCAGCCGCCTACCATCGGATCCGCGACGGCCTTGGCTTCCGCAAGTCGCCTGCCGAATACGGGGCCTTCCCGACCGACGCCTATTCCCACACGCCCCGGCATGCCGGCGCCCAGCAGCCGGGCATGACGGGCCAGGTGAAGGAAGAACTCCTGACGAGGCTCGGTGAATTCGGTGTGCTCATTGAAGCGGGCGGCGTGCGATTCGTGCCCGAACTCTTGCCCGCCGAGGAGATTCTCACGGAGCCGGGCCGGCTCGACTACCGCGACGCCGCCGGGCAGGAGGCGTCGATCGATGTGCCTGCCGGAGGCGTCGGGTTTCTGGTCTGCCAGGTGCCGGTCGTCTACCGGTTTGGGGCCTCCCAAGCCGGGATCACGGTCTTCCGCGGCGGGAAGGCCGAGCGACTACCGGGTGATACCCTTCCGGCCGCGGTGGCCGGGGAGATCTTCCGCCGCACGGGGACGGTGACGGCGATCGACGTCGCGATTTCGGGAGACACGGCATGACGGCCAAGGCGGGGGTTCGGCAGGATGACTCCGGGATGAAGCTCTCGCTCGGGGAGAAACTGGGCTACGGCCTGGGCGACACGGCGAGCAATTTCGTGTGGGCGCTGATGATGAATTTCATCATGTACTTCTACACGGACATCTTCGGGATCACCGCGGCCGCCACCGGCACAATGCTCCTGGTCGCCCGGGCGACCGACGGCCTGTTCGACTTCTTCGTCGGAGCCGTCGCCGACCGCACCCGGACCCGCTGGGGCAAGTTTCGGCCCTACCTGCTCTGGCTCTGCGTGCCGCTGGCCGTGGTGTTCGTCGCCGCATTCACGACGCCCGCGGCGGCCGACCCGGTCAAGCTGGCCTATGCCTGGCTCACCTACAACCTGCTGATGCTCCTCTATTCGGCGATCAATATTCCCTACGGTGCCCTCTCGGGCGTGATGACCGACGACCCGCTCGAGCGGACCAGCCTCAACGCCTGGCGGATGGGGCTGGCCCAGGTCGGCGGCATCATCGCCAACACGAGCTTCCTCTGGCTCGTGGCCCGGCTCGGCGGCGTCGCTCCCGGGCTCGATGAGGCCCAGAAAATCGCCGCCCAACAGCTCGGCGCCCAGCGGACGGTGACGCTGTTTGCCGCCCTGGCCGTCGGGCTCTTTCTGGTGACGTTCTTCACGACCCGGGAGCGGATCCAGCCGCCCCCGTCGCAGAAGGTGGGCCTCGGCCAAGACCTGCGGATGCTCCTGGCCAATCCCCACTGGCTGATGATGTTCGTGGTGGGAATCGTGAACATCACCTTCGCGGTGATCCGCGGGTCGGCCGGAATCTACTATCTCAAGAGCTATCTCGGCTGGGCCGAAGACGACGGCAAGATCGCCGCCTTCTTTCTCGTGGGCGGTCTGGCGATGATCGCTGGGGCGATGCTCACCCGGCCGATCGTGGCCGCAGTCGGCAAGAAAGCCGCCTTCATCGGCAGCATGCTGTTCGTGGCGGCCACCGCCCTGCCCTTCTATCTGATCCAGCCGGGCCAGTGGGTGCTCGTGTTCGTGTTCCACGTGCTCGGCATGCTGGCTGCCGGCGTCAACGCCACGCTCTACTGGACGCTCTTGGCCGACACGGCCGACTTCGCCGAGTGGAAGTTCGGAGCCCGCTCGACCGGCCTCGTATTCTCGGCCACCACCTGCGCCCAGAAGGCCGGGATGGGCATCGGAGCGGCGATCGCCGGCATGATCCTCGACCGGGCGGGCTACGTAGCCAACCAGGTCCAATCGGCCACGGCGCTTCAGGCGATCGTGCTGATGATGAGCCTGATCCCGGCGGCCGGGCTCGCCGTCCTGGCGGCCGCCTTCTCGGGCTACGGCCTTTCCGAGCGGCTGTGCGGCGAAATCCGCACCACGCTCGCCGAGCGGCGGGCCGAGGCCGGATCACAGCCCCGCTAGGCGGAGCGCCGGCTCCGGCTGCCCGAGGCCGGCCGGGTTGATTTCACCGACTGCGTGAAAGCGGTTTCCCGCTCTTGGTGAAACTGTTACGGGCCGCTTTCCCAGCGCTTGTGAAGTGTCGATTTGTGGCTGGCCAGCGCTGGCAGTGGGAAATCCTTGTTTCCCCCGTGATTCTCGGTTTTCCCAGGGGTTCCGGCCGGAAAAACGCAGGCCCGTCGGCCATTCGGCACGGGAGTTGCAACTGTTCCAGGTGTGGGGCGGGGGTACCGCCCGAATTCCGGGCTCATGTCGCTGCCTGCGGCGGCTCGTCTCATCCACGTTCAGAGGGGAACAACACCATGCGTCGCTCACTTCGAATCTCGGTTTTCGCCGCCGGACTCGCCCTGGCTGGCCTCGCCTCGTCGGCCGTCGCGGACGGCTGGGTCGGCTACATGAACGTTTTCAACAATGCTGCTGGCAGCCAGGGCTCGTATGTCTTCGGCAGCAGCTGGGGCCTCAGCGACGTCAAGACGACCGTGATCACTTCGAATACTGGCACCATCATCGGCGACCAACTCCGGCTCCAGCCCAACTACAACACCTACGCGAACTCGTTGGGTGGCACCGACGCTGACCGGGCCTTCTGGACCAACAGCACCGACGGCGGCGTGACGCCGGGCCCGGCCGGCAATAAGTGGATGGAGGCCAACTCGTTCGTCGAGACCAACCCGATCACGGTGACGAGCTACACCCTCCAGGGCACGGTCGATGCCAACGACCTGGATACGGGCCTGTACTCGGCTGAGGCCTTCATCAAGGTGCTCGACCCCAACCAGGGCTTCGCCACAGTCCTCAATGACCGCGTCGCCCTGCCGGCCTCCGGTCCGTTCGTCGTCACTTCAAACCTGTCCCTCTACCAAGGTTTGCTGCTCCAGACCGGGTTCACGGTCAACGGCCTCAACGCCAATCCGGTGAATGAGGTCGCCTACGGTGGCGTATCGGTGACGCTCGTACCCGAACCGGCCTCGCTCGGGTTCGCCGCTATCGGATTGGCCGGCCTGGCCGGCCTCCGCCGCCGGTCGCGGCGGTAAGCCAGGCTTGGGCCGCCCACCCTTTGAATCTCCCGTCGGCCCCGGTTTTCCCGCGCGGAAAGCCGGGGCCGATCGCTTGCACCGGCCGGATGCTGCCGCTAAGATTCCACCAGTGAAACAGTTTCGGTTGCTGTTTCAGTGATTTGTGGGTGGGAACTCCAGTCGGCCGGGTCGTCGTCATGGCAAGCGTCAGAGCCATCGCCGCGCAACTTAATGTGTCACCCGCCACGGTGTCGCGGGTGCTCAACAACCACCCCGACGTCGATGAGGCCACCCGGGAGCGGGTTCTGGCCCTGATCAACCAGGTCGGCTACGTCCCACGGATCGGCCGCCGGATCACCAACGTGATCGCCCTCGCCTATCCCGATGAGCCGGTCCGGAGCGAATACGGCGCGTTCGAACCGGCGCTCCTGAGCGGCATCATGCGGGGGCTCGAAGAGCAGCAGTTCGATCTCAAACTCCTGAGCATCCGCCGCGACAAGTCGCCCGACGAAACCTACACCCAGTTCTTCATCCGCAAGGGTATCCGCGGTGTGATCCTCCGGTGCTTCCGCAACAACCGCTCGACGATTTGCCGAATCGCAGCCGAAGGGTTTCCGTCCCTGGTCGTGGCGGCCGAATTCGACGAGCCAGAAGTGAACTTCATCCGGGCTGATTCCTACCCGAGCAGCCGCCAGGCGGTGGAACACCTCCTGAGCCTCGGCCACCGGCGGATCGCCTTGGCGATGCACAACGTGCCCGACTCCGACCACGCCGACCGCCGCCGGGCCTACGACGACGCACTCTACTGCGCCGGCATCAAACTCGACCCGGCGCTCGTGATGGAACTGCCGGCCAGCCTTTCTTCGGGCGAGCAGGTGCTCGACACGATGATCGGCCTCGACGACCCCGCCACGGCGATCTTCGCCACCAACCCGATGACCACGCTGGGCATCATGCGGCGGGCCCAGGAGCGGGGCATCGACGTGCCCGCCCAAATGTCCGTCGTCGGCGTCGACGACAGCGACGTGCGAACCCACGTCTGGCCGCGACTCTCGGCGGTCACGCAGGATGCCTCGGCTCTTGGGCTCGAAGCGGCCCTCTGGCTCACGCAGGCAATTGCCGCGAACAATTCTCGGGCGGCCTGCCGCCGTACAATTGCCACGAGTTTCGAGGTCAACGGTACGACCGGGCCGGCGGCGGCAAAGCAGGCACGGCGGCCGAGGGGCGGCACGGGAAAAACTCGTGAGTCGGCGAGTTGACTCGGCCGGAACTACAGATGAACACGGCAGGCTGAGACGTCCGGCAAGCAAGACGCGGGCCGGGGTCGAGACCACCGACGGGTTGCGATGGTAGGGGAAGAAAACACACGACATCGGGTGGCTACCGGACGCATCCGGCATCCGTTACGACAACACGGTATATCCGGTTTCTAGGAGTGGAGGATTTCATGATGCGGAAGCAGCTTTTCTTTCTGGCAAGCCTTGCGGTTGCCGCCTTGTCCCTGGCACCTGTCGGCCGCGCCGGCAGTTGGGCCGGTTACATGAACGTCTTCAACAAACTGCCCGATGGCTCGCAGGGCGGCTATGTCTTCGGAAGCCCCTGGGGCGTTCCGGATCTCAAGACGACGCTGATCGCCACGCCGGGAACCGGCATCAACATCACCAACAATGCGATGGAGTTGTTTCCCAACTACAACACCTACAACGCGTCGGACCCGTTCTGGGCCGACGGAGCCGTGGGTAACAAGTGGATGGAGGCCAACACCTTCGTCGAGCAGGCCAACCTGACCCAGGAATCGGTCACCTTCACTGGCCGGGTCGATGCTTACACGCTCTCGCCCGACTACACGGCCGAGGCCTTCATCAAGGTGCTCGACCCCGCGAACGGCTACAGCACGTCGCTCTTCGAGCGGCAGAACCTCTCGGGGATCACTGAGTGGTCGCTGACGGCCGACACCTTCTTCTTCACCGGCCAACTCCTGCAGATCGGCTTCGCCGTTTCGGGCGTCAACGCCAACCCGGCGGCCATGGCCACCCTCGGCAGCGTGCGGGTGACGACAGAGCCTTCGCCCGAGCCCACGCCGATCGACTGGAAGGGCTACATGAACGTCTCTGAATTGACACCTCAAGGCGGCAAGGGCGGCTACATCTTCGGCAGCACCTGGGGCGTGCCCGACCTGCAGACCACGGTCGTCACCCCGCCGAGCCTGACGCTCGACGACAACCAGCTCATCCTGGCTCCGAACTTCAACGCCTACACCGATGCGGTGAACAACACCGGCACCGTGGCGGGCCCCGAGGCCCGAGCCTTCTGGACCAACAGCACCGACGGCGGCATCACCGCTGGCCCCCTGGGCAACAAGTGGATGGACGGGCTCTCGTTTGTCGAGGACAACATCACGGCCGAGACGGATGGCGATTTCAACGGCCGGGTCGACGCCTACACCCTCTCCTCCGACTACACGGCCCAGGCTTTCATCAAGGTGCTCGATCCCACCAACAACTTCTCGGAGAGTTTCTCGGCCTACGAGAATCTCTCCGGCCAGAGCCAGTTCTCGCTCACGGCCGATCTCAGCCAGTTTGTCGGCCAGATCCTCCAGCGGGGCTTTCAGGTTTCGGGCATCAACGCCAACGTGGCCAACGCAGCGACTGCCGGCAGCGTGACGGTGACGACGTTTCCCGGAATCGACCCTGGCGTGATCGTGATCGACGTCGCGAGCGGCAGCCAGACCCAGGCCCAGGCCGGCTACGCCACGATCGCCACCGCCACGTCGGTCACCAAGACCGGCGCCGGCACCGTCGTGTTCGACGCGGCCAACGCCTACACCGGCCCGACGACGGTCTCCGCCGGCACGCTCCAGGTGGCCAACGCGAATGCCGTCGGCGGCAGCAACGTCACGGTCGACACCGGAGCCACCCTCTCGGTCGCTTCGGGGACCACCATGAAAGCCCCGGCCGTGATCGTCGACGGAGGCACCCTTGCAGCCTCGGCCCTGGCCGTCAACTCGACGACCGGGATCACCTCGCTGGCCATCAACGCCGGCAACCTGGCCGGGTCGCCCGCGGTGACGGTCGGCAGCGGCGGAACGATGTCGCTCGTCCAAGACGCCCGCGTCAGCGTGGCCGTCGGCAGCCTTGCGATCACAGAGGGATCGGGCGGCGGCCGGCTCGACCTCGGGGCAGGCCAGGTGGCCGTGGCGGCAGGCGGCATCTCCGCCGCCGACCTGCGGGCTGATCTCCTGGCCGGTCGCAACGGCGGCGCCTGGAACGGCACGACCGGCATCATCTCGAGTGCCGCGGCGGCCTCCGGCGGCACCCGCACGGTCGGCTACCTGATCGGCGGCGACGGCTCGGCGACCGTCTCCTTCGCCGCCGCGGGCGACACCAACATCAACGGTCAGGTCGACGTGTTCGACCTCGTGTCGGTCAACAGTTCCGGCAAGTACGGCACCGGCACCGCCTCGGTCTGGAGCCAGGGCGACTTCAACTACGACGGCGTGACGAGCGTCTTCGACCTCGTGTCGATCAACGGCTCGGGCGCGTACGGCCGCGGCAACTACTTCCCGGCGGCCCCAACCGCGGCCGGCGGTGTGGCGGCCGTGCCCGAGCCGGGTTCGCTCGCCCTGCTGGCGGCGGGCCTCGTCGGGCTGGCAGCCGCTCGGCGGCGGCGCTGCTGCTGAAACTCGGTCATCGATCGCAGGTCGGAGGCGGCGGATTCCGTCGCCTCCGGCCTGCCGTCTGATCATCCGTCGCGGGCTGGCTGCTATCATCGCCCACATGAGCGATCCTTCCCAGCCTCAGATCCGGATGATCGACGTCGGCGGCAAGCCGGTCACGCTCCGAACCGCCCGGGCCTCCGCCTGGCTCAAGGCAGCAGCAGCGACGGTCGCCCGGATTCGGTCTGGCTCGCTCGACAAGGGCGATGCTCTCGCGGCCGCGCGTTTGGCCGGCATCATGGCCGCCAAGCGAACAAGTGAGATCGTGCCCCTCTGCCACCCGCTGCCGCTCGAGTCGATCGACGTAACGATCGACGCCGCGGCTGCAGACCATGTGCGGATCGACGCAACCGTGCGGGCGACCGCTCGCACCGGCGTCGAGATGGAGGCCCTCACGGCCGCCATGGCCGCGGCTCTCACGATCTACGACATGGCCAAATCGATCGATCCGGGCATGACGGTGGAGCAGGTTCGTCTCGAGGAGAAGACCGGCGGCATCCACGGCGACTTCCACCGCGATGCCAGTGGGTAAGATGCCAGGCCGAGGTTTCCGGGCGGTGGCCAACTGGTTCATGGGCTCACCAAGCACTTCGAAACGGGTTGCGAGGTCGGGGCTGCCCGTGCCCCGAGAGCCGGCCTAGGAAACCAGCGAAGCCAGGATGGCGAAGCGCAGTTTCCTC
>CAYVNX010000026.1:0-1337 GCA_964453165.1 uncultured Candidatus Kuenenia sp.
GTCACTTGACGCGAGGAGGATAACCTACTACGATGCGTAGTAGTTACGGCGGTGGGCGCGGCACACTCGCTCGAAAGGCGTTGCGATGGCTCCGGGATCGCTCGATTCGCTCGGCGCGCTCCAGCGGTCGGTGCTCGAGGTGCTCTGGGAACTCGGGGAGGGCACCGTCGCCGATGTCCGCTCCGGCCTCGGTCGCCGCAGGCTGCCGGCCTACACCACCGTGCTGTCGGTGATGCAGAAGCTCGAAAAGGCCGGCTGGCTCGACCATCGGGAGGCGGGCCGGGCCTATGTCTACTTCCCCACCTGCTCGCGTGACGAGGCCGGCCGCGGCAGCCTCCGCGGCCTCGTCGATCGCGTCTTCGGCGGCGACCCACTCGCCGCGTTTCAGCATCTCTTGGACGACCGGCGAATCACCGCCGAGGAACTGGCCGAACTGGGAGCGTTGATCGCGAAGAAACGCAAGGAGCGGAAACAATGAGGGAACTCTTCTTCGAGTCCGCGATTTCCGCCGGCGGTCTGTGGGTCGTGGCCTGGCAGTCGAGTTGCTGGCTTGCGGCAGGACTCATCGCGAGCCGCATCTGGCGCCGCCGCCCGGCTCGGGCCCATCTTGCGGTCACGGTGGCACTGGTGGCCGCGGTTGCGGCGCCGCTGCTCACGCTGGCCGCCGGATCGCTCCAGTTGGGGCTCCTTCCGCCGCGGGAAGTAGGTGCGATGCCAGCGAAGCTTGAATCGCCGGTGATCCGCTTCGGGCCCGACGGCGATCACCCCGAATCACGGCCAGTGGTCAGCAACGATGCCGACGGGCTCATGGCCGAGAGGGCTGGTGCAGTCGGCACCGCCGCCGGTCCGAGGCCGCGGACCGGAATCGGAGACGCGGCATCCTGGACAGCGCCGACGATCGCGGGATTTCAGCCGGTGGTTCTTCTGGCGATGTGGCTCACAGGAGCGTTCGCCGGGGCGGCTCGCATGCTGCACGGCCTCGTCGAAGGGAGTCGGCTCGTCCGCCAAGCGGTGCCCGTTCACGACGGGGCACTGCAGGCGTCGCTCGGGCACGCGGCGCGGCGGATCGGGATCGCACCGCCGCGTCTGGCCCGTTCGCCGGGGTGTCGCTGCCCGATGATCTGGTGCTGGGGCCGCCCGGTGGTGCTCGTGCCCGACGATGCCGGCCCGGATGCTTCGCTCGCCTGGGAGGCGGTGTTCTCCCATGAACTGGCCCACCTGGTGCGACGCGATCACCTGGCCGACCTGACCGGAGACCTGGCGGCCACGCTGCTCTGGTGGCACCCGCTCGCCTGGCTCGGGCGCAGGCAGATGCGCACTCTGGCGGAGGAGGCCTG
>CAYVNX010000026.1:1437-3764 GCA_964453165.1 uncultured Candidatus Kuenenia sp.
AGCCGGATGCGGCTGCTGGTACCGAGGCCGCTAAGACGGCGTTGCTCGCGGGCGTCGTCGTCGATGGAGCGGGAAACCCGGTGCCGCGCGGAATCGTGCGGGTGGCAGCCCTCTTCGGTATGAGCGATGCCGTGCCTCCGTTGAAGGCCGTCGCTGACGACGCCGGCGTGTTCTCGCTCGACCTGGGTATCCCGCACAAGACCCCGCCTGGTGTGTTGCACTCCATCCGGATCTCGGCGACTTCGCCGGATCAATCACTGATCGGCTTGTACCGGGTCCCTGAGGGCGACTCGTCTCCCGAATCAGACGCCATCAGGATCGTGGCGGAGCCCGCGCGGCTGGCCCGGGTGCGCGTGGTCGATGGTGAAGGCCGCCCTGTCGAAGGAGCCGCGGTCGCGTTTCAGCTGAGGTGGCCGCTGAATTTCGGCTCCGTGCTCACGGCAGCCGACGGCCAGGCCAGCGTGGCCTTGCCGCAGTCGGAGACCGTCGAGGCAGTTGTCGCGTGGAAGGATCATCAGGGCCTCGATTACAAGCTCTACACGCTTCCCTGGGACCAGGCCGGCGACCGATTGACGAAGCCGGCCAGGTTTCCCGACGAGCCCGGCGAAACCCTGGTTCTCGACGGCGCCTCGCCCTTCAGCGTTCAGATCAGGGATTTCAAGGGTGAGCCGATCGCGACCGCCCGGTCCAATGTCTGGCTGGTCAAGAAGCCGGGTCGCGATGACCAGCTGAATCTGAGCCTGCTGCCTGCGATGGATCAGCGGAGCGACGAGCACGGGCTCGTTACCTTTGCCTGGTTTCCCGCGTGGCAGACGACTGTGACCACCGTCTGGTCGGGGGCGGAGGGATTCGTCGAGCGGCGGACGGAATACGAGCCGGGCCGCGACGCACACACGCTCGCCGTCCAGCTCGAGCGTTTTGTGACGCTTCGCGGCAGTGTTCGGTTTGCCGATGGCCGCCCGGCTGCCGGCATCAATGTGGTCGCGCATGGGGCCGGCTTCTCGATGGACGACTTTCACCGCGGGGTTCAGACGGATGAGGCGGGCCGCTACGAGCTGCCGGTTGCGCCCCTCCAGGTGTACATGCTGACGATCGCCGACAAGCAATGGTCGGCACCGGCGGCATCCGGCTTTGTCGTCCTGCCCGAGATGGCCGTCGAGGATCACGACTTCACGCTCCGTCCCGCGACGCGGGTGCACGGGCGGCTGCTGAACAAAGCCACGTCGGAGCCGGTGGCGGGGCAGTACGTCTATTTCACCCAGCAGGGCACGCCGCTGAACGAGCTCGGCGCAGACCTTCTTCCCAATCCCGAGGGATCGAAGATCTGGGTCTGCCCGAGGTATCAGCAGGCCATCACGACCGGCGTCGATGGCGAATTCGAGTTCATGGCTGGCGAGGGCACCTACGAGCTGTTCATCCCGATGGTGCCGGGCAAGAAAGTGACCGTCGGCGGCGAGCCCGAGATCGGCATCGATCTCGAGATCCCGGTCAAGGACCGAAAGACGCTGACGGGGACAGTGGTGCGGGGTGACACCCGGGAACCGGTGGCGGCGGCCCGCGTGACGTTCTTCGGCAAAGGCGCGCTCTCAATTGACACGGCGAAGGCCGCGACGGCGGAGGATGGCCGATTCGAGGTCGAGGTGGTCTCTGAACCGGCGCTCGTGCATGTCTCGAGCAGCGACGAGACCGCGGGCGGCATCGTTGCAGTGGAGGCGGCAGAGACTTCGCTGACGGTGCCCCTGAGCCCGCTGGGGAGCGTACGCGGTCGACTGCTGACGGAGGACGGATCGCAGGCGGCGGCCGGAGTACGACTGCGATACGGGGTTCCGATCTCCCTAGGCGATCCCGGGTTTTCGACGACCGGGTTCGGTGACGAGGTCACGACGGGTTCCGACGGAGAGTTCACGCTCTCGAAGCTCGTGCCGGGCTGGAACTACGTCTGCACGACCGAGGATGCCGAAAACGGCGCTATCCTCACCGTGGCGAATGCCACCATCGAGCCGGGCGAAGCGAAACAGCTCGGCGATCTGCGGATCCCATCGGGCGATGTGAGGGTTCCGACAACCCCGAAGTTCCCGCCACCGTAGCTTCTGTCAGGCGTTCGACGAGCGTGTAGACTCGGCGAGCGAAGGGGCGTGAGGGCGAAAGGAGCGGACCATGCGGGAGCGGGCGAATGCGCGGCCGGGTGTGTCGCTCGTGGAATTGCTCGTCTGCCTGGCGATCATCGCCACGCTCCTGACCCTGCTCATGCCCGCGATCCAGTCGGTGCGGGCGGGGATGGCGCGGTCGAAGTGTGCCGACCACAAGCGGCAGTTGGGCCTGGCCCT
>CAYVNX010000026.1:3864-30550 GCA_964453165.1 uncultured Candidatus Kuenenia sp.
CGGGGATGGCGCGGTCGAAGTGTGCCGACCACAAGCGGCAGTTGGGCCTGGCCCTGAGAATGTACATGGAGGCCGCCCGCGGGCTGCCTCCGCCCCCGAATCCACCGTATCCGGGCGGCTGGGCCAGGGAGGTCTTGCCCTTCATGGAAGAGCGGCCGCTCTTCGACGCCCTCGATCTGCAGCAGCCGCTCGCGGCGCCGGCGAATGCCGCCGCGGCCCGCAACCGTCCGCCGATGATGCAGTGCACCTTCGCTCCCTGGCGGGAGAGCACGGTGGCCGGCGTTGCTCCGAGTGATTTCT
The DNA here is from genome assembly GCA_964453165.1 of uncultured Candidatus Kuenenia sp. Lineage (GTDB taxonomy): Bacteria > Planctomycetota > Planctomycetia > Pirellulales > UBA1268 > QWPN01. The sequence goes on from CAYVNX010000026.1 coordinate 4,165, forward strand.
TGCTCGTCGTCTGGCCGCTCGAGCCCGACAAGCCCGCCGCCCGCCGGCCTGGCCCGCGGAGCACGAAGGACATCGGCTTCTACCTGTACCACGCGGCCCAAGACATCACCCTGCCCTGGGCCGCATCGCCCGAGGTGGACCGCAGCCTGCTTCACGAACGGATGTCCGCGGGCAACTGGACCGTCTGGCATCCGCCGGTGCCGAAGACCGGCCTTGGTGCGCTCACCGACGACGGCCTCTGAACAAGAGGAACCACTGGCCCGACCAGTCTGGCGACCCCATAGCAGATCCACCTGGTCACGCCGCCGAACTGCTCGAATGGAGATCAGAGGCGAATCCTGGGGGATCGTCGCATTCGTCGATTCGCGTCGAGCGAGGACGATCAGGCCTCGAGGTGCCGATCGAGGAACAACGCGAGTTCGTGAAAAAGTTCCTGCGACTCCGTGGCAAACGGGTTGATGAAGTAGCTGAAGTGCGACGCGCCCTCAGCGACGTGCAGATCCGCCACCACGCCCGAGCGGCGGAGCTTGCGATGGACGAGCACGGCGAGGCTCAGGAAGAGGTCGCGCGTCCCGGTGAAGACGATCGAGGGCGGGAATCCTGAGAGATCGCCACGCAGCGGCGAGAGGAACGGATCGGCCATGTCGTGGCCGTTGGCGTAGAGCGGGGCTGAACGCGCTGCCGCAGCGCGAAAAGTGACGAGCACGTTGTCGAGCCACTCGTTGGTGCGCATGCTGTCTCCGACGCCTTCGAGATCGGCCCACGGAGTCTGCAACGCAAGGACACCTGGCAGCTGAATCCTCTCCTTCTTCAATCGCAGCACCGTTGCCATCGCCAGCCCACCCCCCGACGAGCCGCCCGCCAGCGCCACCCGAGAGGGTGACTCCGTCGCGATGACGGCCTTCCACACCGCGACGGCGTCGTCTAACGGTGCCGGAAACGGATGGTCCGGTGGCATGCGGTAGTCGACCGCGATCACCTTGATGCCGCAGGTCGCTGCGATCACCGCTGGCTCGAGGAGGCAGGCCTCGCCCGGGTTGAAGACGTAGCCACCGCCGTGGGTGTCGACGACGAGTCGATTCACGTTCCTCGGCGAGATCGCCTTGGGTGAGACCTCGAAGACAGCGACGCCTCCAAGCGTGGCGGATCGGTAGGTGACGCCGAGTTTCTTGACGATCTCGAGGATGGGCGGCGTCGACTCCTTCGCGAGGTTCGCGACGGCGACACGCCACCCTTCGGCGTCCTGCGGATCGAGCCGCCACTCCGATGACCGGTAGGGCATCGCGATGGTCGCACGGAAGGAGTCGCTGACCGACGCCGGGAGCGGGATCGACCTCCCCGGCACAAAGCGCGGCCCGGGCGTGCGGTTCAAGGAGTCCATCGACTCGAAGAGGTCGGGGCCTGTCGGCAGCGAAAGCAGCGTCTGTTCGTTCGACATCAACCCTCCGGATCGTGGCCTTCCGTTCGAAGGATAGCCCGAGCCGTGCGTTCTCGCGAGTCCGCTGGATCGCGTGGATGTGCGTCACGGCACCCAGCCAGGCAATTTCGCCGCCTGCCGAATCCAGTCGGCCATGAGTTCTTCATCGATGTGTGTGTCTTCATAGATGTCGAAGTACCGCACATCCTTCTGTTTGGAGACACCCGGAGGCATGGGCTTCAACTCCGCACCACGGAAAAAGGCGACCTTCACATACTTGGTGAGGCAGTGGTAGCCGAGGAAAAAACCGCCGCCCTTGATGCCGTAGAAAGGCGAATTCCATTTCACCGCCTTCCAGACACCGGGAACGGTTTTGCAGATGAGGCGGTCAAGGCGACGCCCCACGTCGCGCTTCCAGCCAGGCATTGCGGCGATGTATGCCCTTACAGGGGCCGCGCCGTCTGCCCCGGCGATCTGCGGGTTGCCGCCGGAAAGCAGGGCGACCTTGGAGGGCTTTTTGGCCACGGTGACTCCTTCGCTGAACGCTCAGCATCAGCGGCAGCGGGCAGCGTCGTCCGCTGCATGCTGTTATACATCAGTTGGGTCCTCCGATCCCGGCAAGCATGCGGAGAATCGCAGACCGTGCGAGTTCTTCCTGCTCTTCACGGCTGATGGTTGCCGTACCATCGAAAAGCTGATGGCCGTAGCGGCCAAACTGCGAGTGGTTCCCGCCTGTAATCTCAACCCACTTTGTGTGCTGCGGAAGCAGCCCACGATTCGCAAGTACCCGATCCGGAGACGCGATGCCGTCGTTCGAGGCGTAGATCTTCGTGACTGGAATGCGAAGGAAGGACAAATCGTCGTCCTTCGGATGTGTCGTCGCCACCAACACCATCGCGGCGAGGGCCCCGGAATCCACACGCGCCATTCGAGCTGCCAATGCGCCTCCGAGTGAGTGGCCTGCAAGCACCCAATGCTGCACTTCTGGATGGGCAGAGATCACCCCGCTTGCCCGCCCCATAGCCGCCTGCTTGTGCGATTCAAGTGGAGCGAAACGATAAGGTAGCCTGACTATGAAGACCGGAAAACCCTGCTCGGCGAGCGGTCGGAGCAAGGGAGCGTAGGCTTCCGCAGCAATGCCCGAACCACAGAAGAAGATCAGAGCCGTGTGCCCAACTGACGAACCAGGCAAGAACGTCAAGCCGGTCGCATCGTTCAGAACCGAGACCTTTCTGTCGCTTCGCAGCGTGTTCTCATCGACTCCACGCGTCCGCACTGAATTCGCCAGCCACGATACGGCAAACAGCGCCCACAGGACGAACCCCACGCGAATCCATCGGAGGGTGCAGTGCCTTCGTGCGGTTGGAGCGGTCGAGACCGTCACCTTGCGTTCCTGGATCAAGCCGGCAGCATACGGGCCGGACAAGAGCCCCGCCTACGGTCGCCGCTTGACCGCAACCCCGCCTGGCCGCCTCAGCCGTGGGGCGGATCAACGCGATCGTTCGGTCGGGCGGGGCTGGCAACGCCGGCCGCGGCAGCCGGTCGCCCGGCTGGCCTCAGCCGTAGGCCCACGTCCTCGCGTGGCTACGGCCAGCGGGCCACGACTTCCCGGGTCGCGGTGAAGTCGATGATGCCGGCTTCGAGCAGGCCCCGCTCGGGATGCTGGAAGCTCACCTCGTGCGGCCCCTCGGGGACGGAGCAGGTGACGGGCGTCGTGACGGCGGCACCGATAGCGGCGTCGATCACAGGCTGGCCGTCGATCAACACTCCCGCGCCGAAGGGCTCCGTGATGAAGTTGACCGCGAGGGCGGGGGCGGGAATCACGGGCGGTGAGACGGGAGCCGGGGCGGCGGCTGGCGGCGACGCGTTGGCCACCGCGGGCTCGGCGGGCCCTGGCAGAGCGGGCCTCGACGCGGCAGGAAGCGGCATGGCGGCGGGGGGCGGCGACACGACCGTCGATTGTTTCCTTCCGAGCCCTGGCAGCGCCGCGGCGGCGATGACGATCACCGCCGCAGTCGTCGCGACCGCCGCGATCGTCGCCGTCCGGCCGCCGAGGCGGCTCGGGCGTCGCAGCGTGGCAGTGGCCGCCGCTTCGATCGCCGTCAGAAGTTCGCCGGCGTGGGCGGGCCGGGCGTGATGGTCACGGCTGGCGGCTTGGATCGCCAGGCGGTTGAGCTGGGCGAGGCGGGGATCGGCCGCGATCTCCCGGGCGCGCTTCCCGAGCCGCGGAAAGGCCTCGGCCGGCAGGCCTGTCAGCATCTCGTAGATCACGAGCCCGGCGGCGTAGACGTCGGCTCGGAGATCCATCCGGCCGTCGGGCGGCATGTAGCGGACGGTGCCGAGCCGGGAGAGCTGCGGGGCCACGGGGGAAAGCAGGCCGAAGTCGGCGAGCGTGAGGTCGCGGTTGACGAACAAGCAGTTCGACGGCTTGACGTCGCGATGCACCATCCCCGCCGCGTGCAGGTGGGCGAGGCCGGCCACGAGCTGCCGCGCGCACCGCAGGCATTCGTCGGCCGCCAGCGGTCCCTGTTCGAGCCGCAGTTCGAGGGTCGCCGGCCGGTAGGCGGGATCGTTGGCGGCCGGCCGCCCCGACACGTCGTCGGCGGGATCCATCAGGATGAAGAGCACGGCGCTCGTGCGGCCGACATGCTGCACGTCGAGCAGATTGGGGTGACGGGCGATCCGCTGGGCCTCGAGCTGCGCGAGTGACACGACCTCGCGGCCGGCCGGGTCGACGGTGCGGCCACGGTTGGCCAGCGGCACCACCTTCACCGCCTTGAGTCCGCCGGTGGCCCGATTGACCCCGAGCCAGACCTCGCCAAAGCCGCCGTGGCCGATCCGGCGCACGAGTTCGATGTCGGGAATGGCGGGCGGGGTTCCTTCGGTCGACGCACCGCCGGCAGGACGCATGGTCATGAGTCGGCCCTGTCGTCGTCGGGCCGGGCCGCGAGGAGCGTCTGTTCCACGTGCAGGGTCACGGCCCGCTCGACCGCATGCCGCGGGGCGTCGTGCATCGCTTCCCGCAGTCGCGCCGTGAGCGAGGCGGCGGGCTCCGTATGGGCGCCGAGTTCCTTGAGCCGCGAGAGAATCCTGCGCCGGGCAAGGTAGACGGCATTTCGCGACAGCCCTGTCACCCGTGCCACGTCGGCTCCCGGCAGTTCCTGGAGCACGGCGAGTTCGAATGCCTGAAAGGTCGCCGGGGCGACCTCGTGCCGCACGACGTCGAGGAGTGAGGCGAGCGTGGCAAGATCGAAGCCGCGTTCCCAGGCCGCGTCGGGCTCCGGGCCCGGATCGACCACGGCCGCGAGCGGTGCGTCGTCGGCCAACGGGTGCGGTCGGTCGGCGGGAGAGCGGCGCCGGGCGGCCACGGCGTTGCGCACCACGGTGCCGAGCCAGTCGCGAAACCGGCCGCGGGACGGGTCGTAACGAAAGGCGTCGCGCCCCCGGAAGACGGCGAGCATCGCCTCCTGCACGATCTCTTCGGAGGTGTGATCGGAGCACCCGCGGCGGCGGGCCGTGGTGAAGATCAGCCGCCAGTAGCGCTGGTAGAACTCATCCCAGGCGAGCGGGTCGGAGCCCTCGCGGAGGCGTTCGAGGAGCGTGACCTGCGTCGGCGTGTTCATCGCTGCGGCGGCCGCTCCGGCCTCGATCCCCACATAGCCGAGCCCAGGTGAAACCCTGGCCCCGCGTCCATCAGAATACCGGAATCGGTCAGCCGGGAGTGGAACCGCGACAGATTTCCGGGCGGTCGCGCATACCGTCTGATACGGGCCGCAGGATCCATCTGATCCTGGATGAGCCCGCATGCCGCCCGGTCACTTCTCGCCGCGACGTGTCCGCAAGCGGAGGCCCCCGAAGCGTCGTGCTGGCCCTTGTCGATGCGTGGCAGATACACTTTTGGAGTGTCGCAAGGTCACTCGCGGGCATCGACTGCCGCCTCCGGTATTCTCCTCGGCGACACTGGAGTCATGTTTTCACGTCATGGTTTCAGCTCGACGTATCGAAGACTATGTTGACGAGGTCGTGCGACAGTTCCGGCCGGAACGCGTCGTGATGTTTGGTTCGCATGCATGGGGCACTCCGCAGGAGCAATCAGACGTCGATCTTCTCGTGGTCATGCCGCACTCAGGTGCGGCTGTCGAGCAGGCTGCTCGGATTCGGCAGACCGTTCGCGCCGGCTTCCCACTCGACATCATTGTCCGCTCGCCTGCGGCGATCCAGAAGCGGCTGGCCATGGGAGACGGATTCATTCGTGACATTCTCGAGAAGGGCAAGGTTCTCCATGAGAGCCACCGCTCGTGAATGGATCGAGAAGGCCGAGGCCGACTTCGTCAGTTCTCGTCGTGAATTCCGGGCGAGGAAGAAGCCGAACTTCGATGCAGCCTGTTTTTTCGCTCAGCAGTGCATCGAGAAGTATCTGAAGGGTCGGTTGGCCGAGGCCGAAAAACCGATTCCGAAGACGCACGACCTCTCGGTGCTGCTCGACGCGGTGCTGCCGCTCGAGCCGTTCTGGGAGGCCTGCCGGCCGCGGCTCGAGACTCTCACGAGCTACGCCGTTCTCTTCCGCTATCCGGGGGAATCGGCCACGAAAACACTCGCCAAACAGGCGATCGACGACGCAACACAGGTGCGATCCATGATTCGGTCTGCCATGCGGTTGCGATCGCCGTGATCGGGGCGCTTGGCGACCGCGACAGATTTCCGGGCGGTCGCGCATACCGTCTGATACGGGCCGCACAGTCCGTCTTGTGTCTTGTCCTGGATGCCGCCATGCGCCGTTTCGTCAATTCGCTCGTGATCGCTGCGATGGTCTGGCAGACCTTCCTGGGGCTCATGACGCTCCAGGCCGCCGACGAGCAGCCGGGCCCGGGGGCATTCGCGACCACGCCGGCGGTCACGACCTCGCCGACGCCGACGACGCGGCTGTATGTGAAGACGGTGCCCCCGGGGGCGCAGGTGACACTCGACGGCACGCCATTGGGTCCGAGCGACGGGCTGTTCATCGTGCCGCCAGGACTCTCGAGCGTGAAGGTGGAGTTCGGCGGTCGGGAGCCGCGGGTGCAGCAGGTCGAGATCGCCGCCGGCAGGATCACGCGGCTGGAACTCGAGTTCGCCAAAGAGCCCGCGGGGGTTCCCGCCGTGAATGTCCCACCTCCGAGTTCGTCAGGCGGCCCTGCCTTGTCACTGCCGGTGCCCTACGAGCCGGAGTATGGGCCGTCCCTCCCGGGCGTTTTCAGTCGCGGTGTCGTGAGGCGGGTCATGCGAATTCCGTCGCTCGACGACGTGCCGGCGCTCGACGAGATTCCCCGGGCCTCGGAGATCGACGCGGCGCTCCTGCGTCCGCTCCCAGATTTGGTCCTCCACGACCAACCACTGCGGGAGGTGCTGGATCGGATCGGGAAGGCGGCGGGAATCCCGATCTCGTTCGACGAGCGGCTGCTCCGTGAGGCGGGCATCGATCCCGAGTCGCCTTTTACGGCCCGGGTGGGCAACGTTCCACTCGGCAGTGCGCTCAGCGGCATCATGCGAACGAAGCAGCTTCGTTGGATCCCCGAAGGCGCTGGAATCCGAGTCACGACGCCACTCGCCGACCAGGTGATGATCGACCGGACCTACCGGGTTGCCGACCTGATTGACCCGAGTGATCCGGCCGGGAACGGACTCGCCCAGTTCCTCAGCGAAGCCAGCTGGCCGCTCGAGCCCCATCCGATCTCGGCCTACCGCGTGCTCACGGTCTTCGCGGAAGCGGCCAAACAAAGAGCGGCAGACTCGCCGCAGAGCGCGGCCTGGCTCGATCGCTTCATGGTGCGGGCCGAGTGGTGGCGGCAGTGGCGGGTCGCGCGACTGTTGGCCCTGCTCCGGCAGCTTCGCTCGACGCCTGGGGTCGACCGTGTGCCAGCCTCAGCCGACGGGTATTGGAGCGATTCGGACTCGGCACGAGAGGCCCGGGCCGCGCTCGACCGGCGGCTGGAGACGAATCTCGCTCTCGACGGCCTGCCGCTCGGCGACGCGATCTCGATGCTTGCCGAGGCGACCCCGGCGATCATCGTCATCGATCCCTTGCAGCTCGACCGCTCGCCGCGGATTCAGCAGCCCGTTTCGGTCTCGCGACCGACGGAGGGTGAGACCTTGGCGACCGTTCTGGAATGGATCCTTACGGATGCCGGTCTCCGCTTCGAGGTGGCCAGGGACCAGCTGATCGTGACACCCGCCAGCTGGTCTGCGGCAGCCTACTATCCAGTCGACGACCTGCTGGCAGCGGGGCACACCTCCGACTCGCTGGTGCTCCGCATCCTGCGGGGAATGCAGGAGCCGCCGCAGGGGCGGTTCGCGGGCGAGCCTCCGATCTGGGTGTTCGAAGGGGGTGTCAACTGCCTGGCGATCACCCACAACACGGCCGGGCATCGCCAGGTCGAGAAGATCCTCCGCTCGCTGCGGGCGCATGGACCGGTTTCCGCAGAGCGCACCGCCGAGTAGTGGGTGCGATCGATGATTCCAGAGTCACCAGGTATTACGGGATGTATTACGGTCTCACCGTCAACCTTCCGGCGTGGCCACCAGACCTGGGCCTGCTCTGGCAGGAGAGCCTTTGGTCCCATGGCCTGGTCGTCGAACTCGTTGCTGCCTGCGACCCGGCGGCCCATCCAGAAGGCCGCCTGGAATTCCGGCTGATGGTGGAGCCCGGGAGTTTTCCGGCGGCAGGCCGCTACGGAGCGTGGCCGATTCAGGCGGGCTTCGACGCGAGTTTTCAGCGGCTTAGTCCCGAGGACCATGCGCTGCTCTCGACCGAATGCCCCGCACACGTGCGGGCTTTGCACCGGCGGTGTCCACTCGAGGCCCACTTTTCGACCGATCGTGGCCGGACGGTGGCCGATCACAGGCTCCAGTGCTTCGCGGCGGCTGCGCTGACGGTCGCGGGTGGCGGCATCATGCAAGACAGTCGATCTGGCGACTTCCTGGTGGGCACTGAAGCCTGGCGGCATGCCGCCCGCGTGGCGGATCGGTATGAGGCGATGGCCTCGAGCCCGAGCGACTGGTTTCTGGAGCCGTGCGGAAGCCAGGTCGCGTCGCCGGAAAACCGGCGGGTCGAGGAGGCCCTCGCCGCAGGGTCGAGGGCCGTTCCTCGGGCATGCCGCCGTGAGGTATGATCGGGTTCGTGGTCAAGAACCCAAAGGCCTACGCCCGGCAATCCGAGCAGGAACGATGGGAAGCCCTGCGCCGCATGAGCGTCGAGGATTCGATTGCGATCGGGGAAGCGCTGCTGACCTCCGAGTTGATGCGGCTGGCCGAGTTCCCTGACGACGACCGGCCTCTCAGCCTCGCGATCGCCTTGCGACTCGGGTCGAAGCCCGTTGAACGACAGGCGGTACCTGACCATGGCGACCAGTGAGTTCGATGACTTCTGCCGGTTCGCATTCACGTTTCTGGAAAACCAGGGGCTGCGATATCTGGTCATGACGGTCGATGTCGATCTCGACGTTGCGGCCCGGTTGAGGGCAGCCCGCGCCGCGGAGTGAGGCGAGTTCGCTGCGTTCCCTGTTCAGGCTTGGAGTAGGATGGTGGCGTATGAACACCACACCCCGCGACCACCGTTCCAGGCCATCCACCATCGTCCGTATCGGTCTCGTTCAGTCGGCCTGCACGGGTGACCGTGAGGCCAATATTTCCCAGGCGCTCGTCGGGATTGCCGCGGCGGCGGGGCAGGGGGCGGAGGTGGTCTGCCTCCAGGAACTCTTCGCCGGCGAATACCCGTGCCAGGCCGAAGACCATGGGAAGTTTGCCGAGGCCGAGACGGTGCCGGGGCCGCTCACCGAGCGGCTCGCCGCCGCGGCCAAGGCGCACGGCGTGGTGCTCGTCGGCAGCGTGTTTGAACGGCGCTCGGCCGGCCTCTTCCACAACACGGCCGTGATCTTCGAGGCCGACGGTTCGACGGCCGGCGTCTATCGCAAGATGCACATCCCCGACGATCCGCACTACTACGAGAAATTCTACTTCGCGCCAGGCGACACCGGCTTCATGAGCGTGGCGACGAGCCGGCTCGCGGTGGGGCCACTCGTCTGCTGGGATCAGTGGTATCCCGAGGCGGCGCGGCTGACGGCGCTGGCCGGAGCCCAGACGCTCTTCTACCCCACCGCGATCGGCTGGCTCGACGGCGAGGAGTCGCTCCACCGCGAGCAGTATGAATCCTGGGACACGCTGCTCAGGAGCCACGCGATCGCCAACGGCGTGTTCGTGGTGGCGGTCAACCGCACCGGCCGCGAAGGGCCGCTGCGGTTCTGGGGCGCAAGCGTGGTCTACGCTCCCAACGGCGACTGCCTTCTGAAGGCCTCGCACGACGAACCGCTCACGGCCGTGGTGGAGTGCGACCTGGCTCGGATCGAGTGGTCTCGCACCCGCTGGCCCTTCTTCCGCGACCGGCGGATCGATGCCTACGGTGATCTGCTGAAGCGGTGGGGTGGCTGAATGAAGCCGCCCGTCATGGCCGACTTTCGGCTGCCGGCCGAGTGGGAGCCCCACGCCGCCACCTGGATCGCCTGGCCGCATCGGCGAGCCACCTTCCTCGGGCCCTTCGCCGAGATTCCGCCTGCCTATGAGCGGCTCGCACGGGTGATCGCCCGGTACGAGCCGGTGCGGATCATCGGCTCGCCCGAGGTGCTGGCCGCGCCGCGGGCGGCGCTGGCCGATGCGGCCAACGTCTCGTTCGTCGAGATTCCGACGAGTGATTCCTGGATTCGTGACACTGGCCCCGTGTTTCTCGTGCCCCGTGCCGATGCCGCCGATGGCCGACCGCAGGCCGTCTGCTGGAACTGGAACGCCTGGGGAGGCAAGTATCCGCCCTGGGATGCCGACGCCGGTGTGTCTCGGGCGATCGCGCGGCAGCTCGGCTTTGATCCGATCGAGCCCGGTCTCGTGCTCGAAGGCGGCGCAATCGAGACCGATGGCGAAGCCACGCTCTTGGTCAACGAACGGTGCGTCGTGGACGAGCGGCGAAACCCGGGCGTGGATCCCGCCGGAATGGAGCAGGCCTTCAAGCGCTGGCTGGGTGTGGAGCGGGTGCTCTGGCTCGGTGGTGAACTCGCCGGCGACGATACCGACGGCCACATCGATCAGCTGGCGCGGTTCGTAACGCCGGGTCGCGTGGTGGCGGCTCGGCAGCCTGACCGCAGCGATCCGAATCACGCCTCGCTCGCGGCCAACCTCGACCTGCTCGCGGGCTTCACCGACGCCCATGGCCGGCGGCTGGAGGTGATCCCGATCGACATCCCGGCCCGGTTCGCATTCGAGGATACCCAACTGCCGGCGAGCCACCTGAACTTCCTCGTCGGCAACGGCTTCGTGGCCGTGCCCGTGTTCGGCGGCCCCACCGACGAGCCGGCCCTGCGGGCGATCGAGCAGTGCTTCCCCGACCGCCGGATCGAGCCGGTCGACTGCCAGGCGATCGTCCGCGGCCGCGGAGCCGTGCACTGCGTCACCCGCGACGAGCCAGCAGCGGGTGGAACCGCCCGCTGATTCCGGCCTTGCCTCAGCCGCCCGGCTTCTCCATTATCCACCTGGCGGGATCGTGAGACCGAACGGCGGAGGACCAGACCATGGAACAATTCGCGACGGCGGTGCAGGGTTTTGTGGCGCTGCTGGCCAGGCTCCTGTTGGCGACGATCTTTCTGGCGAGCGCGATCGGCAACAAGATTCCCCAGTTCTCGCAGACGGCCGAATACATGGCCACCGAGGGTGTGCCGAACCCGAAGTTCGCCCTGTTCGGCGCGATCGGCCTGTTGCTCCTTGGCGGCCTGTCGGTGATCGCCGGGGCCTGGACCCGGCTGGGCGCGGGCTTCCTGTTCGTGTTCCTGGTCGCCGCCACCTACTACTTCCACGACTTCTGGACCGTCGCCGACGCCGGCTCGCGGCAACTGCAGACGATCCAATTCATGAAAAACCTGGCGATCGGCGGCGGCCTGCTTTCCCTGATGGCCTTCGGCGGCGGACCTTGGAGCGTGGATGGCTGGATCGCACTCAAACGCGAGGAAGCCGAATCGACTCCCTCGAAGGGCCGCAGCGCGACCAAGGCACAGCAGCCGGCCTCGTAACGGCCACGACTTTTATCGCCCCCGAGCCGGTGCAGCGGAGTAGACCTGAGGCGAGGGGGTCGGCGAACGCTCGCGGAGCATGGGGGCGTATCCTCGCCCGCGACGCGACTTTTGCCGTCCCCGAGCCGGAGCAGCAGAGTAGACCTGAGGCGAGGGGGTCGGCGAACGCTCGCGGAGCATGGGGGCGTATCCTCACCCGCGACGCTACTTTTGCCGCCTCCGAGCCGATGCGCCAGGTTTGACGACGAGCTGCTGGGGTCGGTGCCCAGCCGGGCCCTGCGGTGGTATGATCTCGCCCTTGAATCAACGATTCCCGGGGGGATCCATCCATGCTCGTGCCGTTCGCTTTTCGCCGTCGTTATGGTGTGCCCGCCGCGGCTGCGTTGCTGACCGTCGCGTTCCTGTCTGTGGCCGCGTGCGCGGCCGGTCCTGCCAGTCCTGTCGCGGAGAAATCCATGCCCGCCACCGAGTTGAACCCCGCCTTTGCCATGCCCACGGTCGAGCCCTTCGGACGGCTCCCCGACGGCCGAGAGGCCCATCTCTACACGCTCGCGGTGCCGGGCGGCTGGAAGGCGACGATCACCGACTACGGGGCGATCCTCACGAGTTTCCTGGTGCCGCCGCGGGCCGACGATCCGGCCGGCAGGCCGACCGACGTGGTGCTCGGCTTCGATTCGCTCGACGGCTACCTCGCCGGCCATCCCTACTTCGGCGCGATCTGCGGCCGCTATTCCAACCGGATCGCCCGGGGGAAGTTCGAACTCGACGGCAGGACGTACACGCTCGCCACCAACAACGGCGAGAACCACCTCCACGGTGGCGTCGAGGGCTTCGACAAGAAACTCTGGAAGGCCACGCCCCACGTCACCCCCAAGGGGCCGGCCGTGTCCTTCGAGCACATCTCACCCGACGGCGAAGAGGGCTACCCCGGCACGCTCCATGCCAAGGCCACCTATACGCTCACGCCGAAGGGCGAATTGATCGTGGAGATGGAGGCCACCACCGACGCCCCCACGATCCTGAACATCGTCAACCATTCCTACTGGAACATGGCCGGCCACGGCTCGGGCTCGATCCGCGACCAGGAACTGGCCGTCGAGGCCGACCGCTACGTGCCAGTCGACAAGGGAGCGATTCCGACCGGCAGCTTCGAACTCGTCGAGGGCACGAGCTTCGATTACCGGCCCGAGCGGCAGCCCTGGGGCCGCTGCGGTCCGGCGATCGACACGTTGCCGCCCGACGCGAAGCCGGGCGACCCGCTCGGCGTGGACCATGCCTATGCCGTCCGCGATTGGAAGCCGGACGGCAGCCTGCGGAAGGCGGCCACCTTCCGCGATCCCACGAGCGGCCGCACGCTCGAGGTCTTCTCCGACCAGCCGGCCGTCCAGGTCTACATGGGCGGCTTCCTCGACGGCACGCTCACCGGCAAGGGGGGCGCGGTCTACGTCCAGAACGGCGGCCTCTGCCTGGAGACGGAGACGTTTCCCGACAGCCCGAATCATCCCGAGTGGCCGAGCCCGCGGCTTGAGCCTGGCCAGACCTACCGCCACGTGATGGTCCACCGGTTCACACGCTGAGCCCGACGGGTCAGCGGCGAATCGTGACGCCAGCGGTCTGGAAGGCCTCCGCCGCCAGTGCCAGAAAGAGCTGCGACTGGTTCAGGTGCTGCGGAACGTCGGCACGTCCGAGCAGGCGAATCGCATCGGCGGTCTGCCGGCTTCCGGAGAGGCGGCTGAAGGAGAGCGTCAGTTCGTAGCCGCCGGTCGAGCCGGGACGGCTCTTGCGGGCCGCCTCGGGGTTGTAACCGGTATTCCCCGCGCCGGAGATCCCGACGAAGAAGACGTTGGTGCGAAGCGGCTTGAGGACCACACGGCTATCGTGGGATCCGGCGATGTTGTCATTGGCTCGCACCTGCCGGCCGGCGGTATTGAACACCCGTAGGTAGCTGTCGACGGGGGCGGCGTCACCGACCTTCAGTCCGGCTACGTCGATTACGAGCGTCTGGCCGGCCTGAACGATCACCCGAACCATGTCGACATCGTGGCTGCCAAACCGGCTGTCACCGATGATTCCCGTGATGACCACGCTGCCTCCGGTAGGTGGAACTCGGAGGGCGCCGCGAACAACCTGGCCGGCCTCCACCACGATCGGGGCGAGATCTTCAGCCGAACCTGACGGCACGGGTGAGGTGGCACGAGGCGTTGCTCCCCGGATCGCCGCCACCGCGGCCGCTGCGTTCACGATCCCGCCTGCCGCCACTCTTCGAGCCAGGCTGCCGACAGGCGTGGCCGTTGCCAGGACCGCGGCCCGGATTTCGGGAGCCGAGGCTGCCGGGTTGGCTGCGGCCACGAGGGCCACCACGCCCGTCACGTGGGGGGCGGCCATTGACGTGCCGCTGTAACTGGCTGTGGCGTCGCCGGGCACGGTGGAGACGATGCCCACGCCCGGAGCGGCGATGTCGACACTCGCCAGACCGAAATTCGAGAAACCGGCCAGGCGGTTGCTGTGGTCGGTGGCGGCAACGGCGATCACGGCCGGATCGGCCACGCTCGCAGGAAAGCTCGGGAGTGCATCGATGTTCGTGGCGTCATTTCCCGCGGCGGTCACGAACAGGATGCCCTGGCTGCCGCCGGCCGCGATCGCGTCGCGAAGCGCCTCCGACGGGCCGCTGCCTCCCCAGCTGTTGTTGGTGGCCACGATGTTGACGCCGAAATCCCGCTTCATCCGGGTGGCGTAGTTGATGGCGGCGATCGCTCCGCTCGTCGAACCCCGGCCCGAAGCGGAGAGAAACTTGAGCGGCAGCAGCGACACCTGCCAGTTCACGCCAACCAGGCCCTGCCCGTCGTCTCCGACTGCGCCGATCGTGCCGGCCACGTGGGTGCCGTGGCCATTGTCGTCCATCGGATCGGCGTCGCGGTTGGCGAAGTCCCAGCCGACGATGTCGTCGATGAATCCATTGCCGTCGTTGTCGATGCCATCGCTGGGGATCTCGCCGGGGTTTCGCCAGATGTTGGCCGCGAGGTCTCGGTGCATCCAGTCGACTCCGGTGTCGATCACAGCCACGACCACGCTCCGCGAGCCGGTCGTCACGTCCCAGGCTTTGACCGCATCGATGTCGGCACCGGAAACGCCCCCGGACTGCCCGACGTTCTGCAGGCCCCAGAGCGAGCCGAAGGCTGGGTCGTTCGGCAGGCTGGCGGGGTTGATCACAAAGTCGGGCTCGATCGACGCTACCGTCGGTCGCTGGGCCGCCCAGCCCAGCACCTCGGCCACCGACGCCCCCGGCGCTTCGAGGGAGAAGAAGCCCTCTCCGAGCGAGGTCGTCTTCCAGCCTGCCGCCAGATGAAGATCGATGGCATCGGTGGCACGGCCCACCCAGGCGCCGTCCCGCACCTCCACCCAGCGTCCCTGCCACTCGATCGTGCTCGCAGCCGCCGCCAGGCCGGCGGCCGCGAGCATTGCTCGTGGTTCGAGCTGCTCAGCGGCTAGTGAGACGGACTGCCGATGGCGACATGGGTCGTGAGCAAGCGGCGCCGAGCGGTCGCGGTTCTTCCGAAAACCTCTGAACATGGCTGCGCTCTGCACCGCGGTTGCCGACGGGGGTCCCTGGCGAATCAAGCCTCGCTGTTTCTCGGCCGGCGGACTGAGGGTTCGCCCTCGTAGACGGTGGCGGCTATTCTGGCCGACACGACCGCTACCGATTCCGCGGCATTTCGGCACTCCGGGTAAAGACCGATGGTTTTTCCGATTGGCGACGACAACTCCGATCGCGCGACCTTTCCCCTGGTCACGATCCTCTTGATCGTGGCCAACGTGTTCGTGTTCGCCGTGCTCCAGAAGGGATTCAACCCGCAGGGCATCGACGAGAACTTCACGATGGCCTACGTGCAGGTTCCCGCGGAGATCATCTCAGGAAAGGACGTCGTGACGGAGGACGAAGTGCGGGCGGTACCTACGCCCAATGGCCTCGTGCAGGTGCCGGTGCCCGGGCTGCGGGAGACCCCGATCCCGGTCTGGCTCACGCTGCTCACGGCGATCTTCATGCACGGTAGCGTGATGCATCTCCTGGGCAACATGTGGTTTCTCTGGATCTTCGGCGACAACGTCGAGGACGACATGGGCCACTTCTCCTACCTGCTCTTCTACATCGCCTGCGGCGTGCTCGCCTCGCTGGCCTTCGTGGCCTTGAACGCGACGGGAGAGTCGGCCCTCACTCCCTGCCTCGGCGCCAGCGGAGCGATCTCGGGTGTGCTCGGGGCCTATCTCGTGCTCCATCCCAATCGGCGGGTGACCGTGCTCGCGATTCGGATGATGATCGACGTGCCGGGCTACGTGGCCGTCGGGATCTGGTTTCTGTTCCAGGTGATCAGCGGCTTCTTCGATTCAAGTGGTGGGGGCGGAGGGGGCGTGGCCTACTCGGCCCACGTGGCCGGCTTCATCGCCGGGCTCGTGCTCGCCAAGCCGATGAGCCGCCGGGGCGTCCGCGACGCGGCTGACTCGCTCGTCACGATGCGCCGCCAGATCGGCTGAGGGACACCGGGATGCCGGGGCTGATCGTGCAGTTCGTCGCCCTGGCTGCCGCGGTGGCGACGGCAGGCACGTTCCTGGCCCGATCGTCCGATCGGATCGCCGAGGCAACGGGCCTGGGACGGCTGTTCGTGGGCAGTGTCCTGCTAGCGGCGGCGACTTCCCTGCCGGAACTGTCGGTCGACATCGCCGCGATCCGTGGAGGCATGCCCGACCTGGCCGCTGGCGACCTGCTCGGCTCGAGCATGATGAATCTCTTGATCTTGGCAGGCGTCGATCTGGCCCAGCGCTCGGGCCGGCGGATGCTGTCTCGGGAAGCCGCCTCCCACGCGCTCTCCGCCACGCTCTCGATCGCCCTGACGGCGCTCGTGGCGATGGCCGTGCTCACGGCCGGGAAACTGCCGCCGCTGACGTTGCTGGGGGTGGGGGGCTGGTCCTGGGCGATCCTGGTGGCCTGGATGCTCGGGGCCCGGATGCTGTTCATCGACCAGCGAATCTCGGTGCGGGCTGCCGTCGAGGCCGAGGCGTCCACGCCCCGGGAGCCCGGGCCCCCGGCCGCGACGGGCAAGCGGCCGGGCCTCGTGCTGCCGATCGCGGTGTTTCTGGCCGCGGCGGTCGTGCTGCTGGTGACGGGGCCCAGGCTCGCGCATGTGGCCGACCGGCTGGCGACCGAGTCGGGCTGGGGGCGGACCTTCGTCGGCACGACGCTCGTGGCCGTCACGACGTCGCTGCCGGAACTCGTGGCCTCGATCGCGGCGGTGCGGATGGGTGCCTTTGATCTGGCCATCGGCAACACCTTCGGCAGCAACGCTTTCAACATGATCATGTTCGTGCCGCTCGATTTTTTTCATGCCGGGCCGCTGTTCGCGGCGGTGTCGCCGGTGCACGCCGTGACCGCCCTGGCCGTGATCGTGGCGACGGCGATCGCCGTGCTGGGGCAGCTCTATCATGAGGAGAAGCGGATCCCCGTCGTCGAACCCGACGCGTTGCTCGTCTTTCTCGTCGTGATCGGCGGCCTGGTGATGGTCTATCGGCTCTCGTGATCACCGTCTCTCCACCAACTGCCGCCGCCCACTCGTCGCAGCCCCCGTGGCACGCGCTGGCGGTCGAGGCGGTGGTCGAACGCCTGGGCAGCGACGCCGATCGCGGGCTCTCCGTCCTCGAGGCGGAGCGGCGCCGCCGGGAACACGGCGACAACGTCCTGAGGGAGCGGCCGGCCGAAGGCTGGTGGTGGAAGCTGCTGCGGCAGTTTCAGGAGCTCGTGATCTGGATCCTGATCGCGGCGGCCGTGATCGCCGGGGCGATGGGCGACTGGGCCGACACGGTGGTGATCGTGGCGATCGTGCTCGTCAATGCGATCATCGGCTTTCTCCAGGAGGAGCGGGCCCAGGCGGCCCTGGCGGCGCTCCAGCAGATGGCGGCTCCCTTGGCGAAGGTGATCCGGGACGGAGAGGCCCGGGCGATTCCAGCGCGGGAGGTCGTTCCGGGCGACCGGCTGGAGCTGGAGGCCGGCGACGCCGTGCCCGCCGACGCCAGGCTGCTCGAGTCGTTTTCGCTCAAGGTGCAGGAGTCGGCCCTCACCGGCGAGAGCGTGCCGGTGGAGAAGGAGGCTCTGGGCGAGATCGCGACCGGAGCGAGCATCGGCGATCGCCGCACGATGGTCCATGCCGGCACGATCGTGGCGGCCGGGCATGCCACAGCGGTCGTGGTGGCAACGGGCATGGAGACCGAACTTGGGCGGATCGCCAGCCTGCTGGAGACGACCGGCGCGGAGACGACGCCGCTCCAGCGGAGGCTGGCGGAACTCGGTCGGGTGTTGATCGTGGTCTGCCTGGCGGTCGTTGGCGTGATCTTCGCACTCGAGGTCTGGCGGGGTGGAGGGCTGGCCGCGATGTGGGCTGGCGGCAAGTTTGGCGAGGTGCTCCTGCGGGCGGTGAGCCTGGCCGTCGCCGCGGTGCCCGAAGGACTCCCCGCGGTGGTCACCGTCGTGCTGGCGATCGGCCTGCAGCGGATGGTCGCCCGCAACGCCCTGGTGCGGCGGCTGCCGAGCGTCGAGACCCTCGGGAGCGTGACCGTGATCTGCTCCGACAAGACCGGCACGCTCACCCGCAACGAGATGACCGTGCGCGAGATCGTGACGGCGGGCGGAAGCTGGCACGTGACCGGGGTCGGCTATGCGCCCCAGGGGCAGTTTCGGCCCGAGGAGGCGGCGGGAGGCGCGGCGAAAGAGACCGTGGCGCGGCCCGCCGACGAGCCCGACCTTCGGCGGCTGCTCCAGATCGCGGCCCGGTGCAACAACGCCGAGGTGCGGCCGGGCGATGACGGCGGCGGCTGGCAGGTGGTGGGCGATCCCACCGAGGGCGCGCTCGTGGTCGCGGCGCTCAAAGGAGGCGTCTCACGAACGGAGCCTGCCGAGCCGGTCGTGTTCGAGATTCCGTTTGATTCCGACCGCAAGCGGATGAGCGTGGTGGTGCGACTGGCCGATGGCAGCCGGGTGCTCGAGACGAAGGGAGCCACCGAGGCAGTGCTGCCGGGCTGCGTGGCCGAGCGGCGGGAAGGCCGCGACGTGCCGCTCTCCGAGATGCGACGGCAGGAGATCGTCGCCACGGCCGAGGCGCTCGCTGATCGCGCGCTGCGGGTTCTGTCACTCGCCTGCCGGCCGCTGGGCGCGGCAGAGTCGGTGGAGCAGGCGGCCGACTCGGTGGAGCGGAATCTCGTGCATGTGGGCCTCGTGGGGATGATCGATCCGCCCCGGGAGGAGGTGAAGCGGGCCGTCGCAACCTGCCGCTCGGCAGGCATCCGAGCCGTGATGATCACGGGCGACCATCCGGCCACGGCTCTGGCGATCGGCCGGGAACTGGGGATGGTCGAGGCCGGCGGCAGAGCCGTGACCGGCGCGGAACTCGAACATCTCGACGAGGCGTCCCTCGCCGCGCTCGCCCCCGCGGTGTCTGTTTATGCGCGGGTTTCCGCGGAGCACAAGCTGCGGGTCGTCAAGGCCTGGAAGGCCGCCGGCGCGGTCGTGGCGATGACGGGCGATGGCGTCAACGACGCCCCGGCCGTGCGGGCGGCCGACATCGGGATCGCGATGGGGATCACCGGCACCGATGTCACGAAGGAAGCCTCCGACATGGTGCTCACCGACGACAACTTCACTTCGATCGTGGCTGCGATCGAGGAGGGGCGGGGCATCTACGACAACATCCAGAAGTTCATCCACTATTTGCTCTCGTGCAACGCCGGCGAAGTGCTCCTGATGTTCGTGGCGGCGGTTGCGGGCTGGCCGGCCCCGTTGGCGGCGACTCAGATCCTCTGGTTGAACCTCGTCACCGACGGGCTGCCGGCCCTTGCGCTGGGACTCGAGCCTCCCGAGGCCGACATCATGGAGCGGTCGCCGCGGTCGCCACGAGCGCCGGTGATCAACTGGGCCCGGGGCGGGCTGATTCTGGCCCACGGTGTGATCGTGGCCTCGGTCTCCCTGATCGCCTTCTGGTCGACCTGGGGTGGCGATCCGGCCCGCTTGCCCCATGCCCGAACGGTCACCTTCTGCGTGGCCGCCTTCAGTCAGCTCTTCTTCGCGATCGGCTGCCGCAGCGACCGGCGAACCGCGATCGACCTGGGCTTCTTCTCGAATCCCTGGCTGCTGGCTGCCGTCGCCCTGTCGGCCCTGCTGCAGCTGGCCGTCGTCACGCTGCCCTACGCCCAGGGCGTCTTCGAGGTCGGCTCGCAGTTGGGCCGTGACTGGCTTCTGGTGATCGGCCTGGCGCTGGTGCCGGTGACGGTGATCGAGCTGGCCAAGTGGGCCGTGCCTCTCGGGCGGCTCAGCGCCAGTCGTAGGCCGTGAGGCCCTGCAGGTCGCGGACGTAGAGTTCCCGCCCTTCGACGGCCAGGTGGGCCCAGCTCTCCTCCTCGGCCACCTTCGCCTCGCCGATCAGCTGAAACGACTCGGGCGCCGCCTGGATCAGGCGAAGATCACCGGTCTCGTCGAGGGCCAGGATCCGCTGGCCGTTGGCCACGAGGCTCCAATACTTGCCGAACGGCTTCGTGATCCAGGCTTCTTTGCCGGTGGTCAGGTCGAGGCAGGCGAACCGCTGGTTGCGGAGGTGCACGTAGGCGTGGTCGCCGATCACGATCGGGCTCGACATGTAGCCCTGCACCTTGTTGCGCCAGAGCTGCTCGACAGGCTTCTCCTCACGGGACCGATCCACCGCGAACAGAAATGAGCCGCCGCCGTAACTCGTGGTGAACACGTGGCCCGCATGGACGGTGGGCGTGACGATGTTCATCCCGCGGAAGGCCTCGACCTCGGTTTTCCAGAGCACGGCGCCAGTCTCGGGATCGATTCCCGTGAGGTCGTTGCGGGTCTGCACGAGGATCTGCGGCACGCCGTCGAGCTCGACTGGATAAGGGGAGGAGAAGGCGCTGCCCGACATTCCGCCACCGTCATCGAGCACCCGCCAGACGATCTCACCCGTCGCCTTGGCGAGTTTGACGAAGCCGCCGCCTGCCTGCACGTAGACATGCTCACCGATCACGAGCGGGCTCGAGACGAAGCCGAAGGCGGGTAGCGGGCTTTCGAGGGCCTGGACGAAGTCCACCCGCCAGAGCTCCTTGCCCGTCGCCGCGTCGAGGCACACGAGCAGATCGCGCATCCCGGCCACGAACACCCGGCCTTCGTCGACGCAGGGGGTCGCCCGAATCCAGGATCCATTGGAAGCGGCGAAGAAGGGCACGCTCATCGCCCCCTCCCACTCCGCATGCCACCGCTCCTCGCCCGTGGCCCGATCGAAGGCCCGGACATGCTCCGTCTTTTCCTCGCGGGTCTCGGTCACGATGACGATCTCGCCCGCGAGGACCGGTCCCGAATAGCTCGGCTCCAATTCCACCCGCCAACGCTTCTCGAGCCGCTCGGGGGCGAGCCCATCCGGCCAGTCGCCGCCGGTCACGAAACCATCGCGGGCCGGACCCCGCCACTGCGTCCAGGCCGGGTCGGCGGCTGCGGCGAGCGGGCTGCCGATCAGGACGGCGACTGCCAGCATCTGCCGGGCGTGTCCGCCCAAGCATTCTCGCGGCAGGCTCCGATCGAGCGATGAGTTCATGGCATGACCCTCCCAGGTGAAGCGGCGATGCCGTAGCATAGGGCATCTCACCCCGGGAGAGTCTCTGCATGTCCGCGCCAGTCAAGCGAATCCTCGTGGGCCTCGGCACGAGCCAGACGGCCACGAGCGTCACCGAACACGCGATCGCGATCGCCAAGCCGCGAGGGGCGGAACTCGTGGGCCTGGCCGTGACCGACCCGATCCGGCTGGAATGGACCGGCCCCCGGCCGATGGGCATCGGGGTGGAGGAGGCGACGGCCGATCTGCGACGGAACCGTTACGACCGTGCCCGGGCCGATATCCTGGCCGCCGAGGAGACCTTCGCGACCCGCTGCCGGGCGGCGGGCGTGGCCCATCGGATCAACGAAGAGACCGGCGATCCCTTCGAGGTAGCTGAGGATCTCGTCCGCTACCACGACATGTGCGTGTTCGGTCTGCGAGGCCTGTTCGAGCACGACGTTGTGCCTGAGCCGGTCGATGCCCTGGAGCGGCTCGTGTCCGGGGGCGTGCGGCCGATCCTGGCGGTGGCCGAGGAGTATCGGCCGGTCAAGCGGGTGCTCGTGGCCTACTCAGGCTCGATCGAGAGCGCCAAGACCTTCAAGCATTTCGTGCAGTCGGGGCTGTTCGCCGACGCCGAGGTGCGGATCGTGCACTTCGGCAGCGATCAGGTGGCGGCCCAGCGGCGGCTCGACAAGGCGGCCGCCTACTTCCTGGCCCACGCCCGTCCGTCGAGCATCGACCACTGCCAGGGCGATCCCGAGCGGGAACTCATTCCCTATGCTCAGGCCTGGAGCGCCGACCTGATCGTGGCCGGCAACAGCTCCAAGAATCTGATCCTGCGGCGGCTGTTTGGGGAAACGGCCCTCAAGCTCCTGCGGGACAGCCCGCTGCCGTTGTATCTGGCGCAGTAGCGCTCACGCTCCGCTTCCCGCGTTCGGTCGCGGCAGCGCCACCTGCCGGGCGCCCAGGCCGGCGTAATCCTCCGGGGTGCAGGAAAACACGATCACCTGGAGGCCGCGGTCGGCGGCGAGATCGAGCAGTCGCTGGAGTTTCATCTGCCGCTTGGCGTCGCTGTTGGTGAAGGCGTCGTCGAAGATAATCGGGAGCGTGCCGTCGTGGGCCTCGGCCAGGATCTCGGCCATCGCCAGCCGGAAGGCTGCGCCGACCTGTTCTCGCGTGCCGCCGCTCAGGCTCGAAAAATCCCAGGTGACGTTGCCGAATTCGCCGCGGGCCACGGAAAGCCGCTCGAACCGGCCGCCTGCGTAGCCGAGGTCGACGGCGGTGTCGGGCCCCAGGATCGTGCGGAGGTAATCGGCCACGCGACTCGAAAGCGGTGCCACAAACCGCGATTCGACGTCTCGCTTCTTCTCGGCAAACAGATCCGCCAGCAGTCGCGTGGCCTCGGCCTCGCGGCGGGCATTGGCGAGTCTGGCCGTGGCGAGCCGGCGACGGACGGCCGCCCGCGCCAGATCCTCCCGCGGGTCTTCGGTGCCCTCGCGGCGGAGCTTCTCGCGGGCTACCTGACGGGCCGTCTCGGCCTCCTGCCGCTGCGAACGCAGGTTGGCGGTCGCGCGTTCGAGCCGCGTCTGCTCGCGGGCGAGGGAGTCGGGCGCGAGCCTGGTCAGCGAGTCCTGTGTCGCACTGGCTGCCGCGGCCGCCGTGGCGGCCGCTTTCGTGCGGGCCTCGATCGTAGCGGCCCGGTCGTCCCCACACCGCTCGACGAGGATGGCCCGACGAGCCGTGAGGGAATCGATCGTGGCCTTGGTCGCCTGGATCGACTCAGCCACTCGACGCCGGGTGGCGACTGCTTCCTCGTGTCGCTTGCGGGCGGCGGCCGCCGTGGCCGTGGCCCGGGCGGCATCTTTCGAGGCCTGGTCGCGGGACGTGTGGGCCGCCACGAGCCGAACATGAATGGCTGCCTTGAGGGACTCGGCCCGCCGCATGGCTGCTTCGGTATTTCCGGCGTCGGAGCCGGCCGACTGCCCATGGGTTGCGCCGGCATCGAGTTCGAACCCAGCGCCACCCCGGCGGAGGATCTCGGCCTCGACGCTCGCGATCTTGCCGACGAGTGCGTCGAACTCGCGGCGGGCACCGTCGCCACCGAGCCCGTCGATCGCCCCCTCCTGGGCTGCGATCTCGGCCTCGATTGCCTGAAGGCGGGCCACGGCCCGTCGGGCAGCGGCCGCGGATTCGATCTTGAGGCCGTCGAGGACTGTGGCAAGTTCCCGCTCGGCTTGCTGGCTGGCTCGGGTTGCGTCGGCCAGCGACCGACCTCCGCCAGGGGCGATCTTGAGGATCGTTTCGCCGCCGGGCGGCCCGACGACGAGATCGCTTTCGGCGGTGATCGTGACGGCCGTGCCCGGCGCCAGCGACTCGCCCGCCAGCCTGGTCGGGCCGGGGCCGCTCACGAGTTCCACCTTCGTGGCGATCACGTCAAGCGTGGCAGCCGCAGCGTCGCGAGCCCGCTCGAGCGCGTCGAGCCGGCTCAGATCGTCGGCCGTGATCGCCGGGAGCGACCGACGTTCCGCTTCGAGGGCGGCCACCTTGTTCCGCAGCGATTCGATCCGGTGGCAGCGGCCGCCGAGACCGTGCCGCTCGACGGTGAGCCGGGCCCGCTGCTCGCAGAGTTCGAGGAGGGCGACGGCGGTAGCTGCCTCCTGCTGGCGGGCGCTGGCCGAGTCAACCTCGGTGAACGCCTCGGAGACGGCCGTCGAGGCCGCGGTCTCGGCTGCGGCCAGCTCGGCAAGTCGCTTCGTGGCCGGTTCGATCGACCGCTCGAGTTCGGCCAGCCGCTCCTCACAGCCGCGAATCTCGGCATCGGCCTTCGCGATCTCGTCGAGCGCGGCTGCCGCCTCCCGGGCCGAAGCCTGCTCCTCGGCCAGGCGAATCCGCAGGTCATTGACCGAGCGAAGCTTGTCGGCCACGGCCTGGGCTTCGGCGGAGTGGATCTCGAGTTTGGCGTCGGCAAGGGCGATCGTGCGGTCGGCTGAGTCGATTGTGTCGACGGCCGCGTCGAGGCTGTCCACGAGCAGGGTCGCGGCGGCGAAGGTCGCTTCGGCGTCGGTGTTTTCGTCGCCGGCCCGAGCGAGGTCCGATCCTGTTTTGATACCGCCGTTGTCACGGAAGATCGCCGCCTTGCGGGCGTCGAGCTCGCGGCTAGCCCGCGCGTCGAGCGACGATTCGAGCACGCCGCCTCCGCCCAGCCGGCCCAGCCGACTGCGGAGCTGCTCGGAAGCCTTCTCCATGTTGGCGTGGCTCACCGGATCGGCACCCGACGTGCCCTGCCAGACCCAGAGGTGCGACCACTGCATCTTGAGGCGGCTGTCCACCGTGCGGCTGCCGAGGTTCTCTGCCCGGAGCAGGTCGTGGATCCGGGCCTCGGCCTCGTCGCCGTGGAGTGTGCGGCCCCCCGCGCCCCGGGCCGATCCCCCGCCATCGTCGTCGACCGGACCCTCGTCGGTGAGCATCGTGGCGGAGGCGGCGGCGTTGCCGGCAAACGTCTTCTTGATCGTGTATTTCCGGCCGCCGGTCTCGAATGAGAGTGTGACGCCGGGATGACCCGGATGGAGGTCGGACCGCATCGCTTTATGCGGCCCGCCGATGCCACGGCTCTTCAGGAAGAAGCCGTTGTGGATCGCCTCGACGAGCGTGCTCTTGCCAAACTCTTGATCGCCACCGACGACCGTGCGGGCTGGGTCGAACGCCACGGTTGCGGTCTTCAAGACGCGGTAGTTTTCGACGGTCACGGAGAGGAGCTTCACGGGGCGGCATCCTCGGCGGGGGCTGGGAGGGCGGCCGCCGGCTCGGCCGCGATGCGGGAGTCGCAGTCCGAGGGCACGGCCTCGGACGACTCGGCATCGGCGGCGGTTACGAGGGCGTGAAGGATGTGGACCGCGCGGCGGATGACGTCTGGTTCAGCCGCAGGGGCGGTGCCCGTGGCTGCCGCAGTGCCGTCGAGCATCGCGACGAGTTCCGTGGCCACCCGGGCGATGATCGGATCCCCCGGCCGCTCAGCGAGTTCGCGAACCTCTTCAGCAGATGGGGCCAGAACGGTCTGGTCGTCGAGGTCGAGCCGCAGGAGTCGGGCCGTCCATGATTCGACGATCCGATCGAACTCGGCCCGCTGGGCCAGCGACACGCTGCCGCTCACCTCAAGTCGTGCCAGCGCCGCATCGAAGCCGGGTTCGCCGGGGGCGGTCGGCCGGGCGGCCTCGGCCAGCCAGTCGTCGAGCTGCCGGGGACCGTCGTCACCGAGGTCAAACGAGTGAGCGAGCCAGCGGAAACGGCCGGTGGGCGCCGCTTCCACCCGCGGCCCCGCTCCCCGCGCCGCCGCGACCACGGCCACATGGCCCGGCCGCTGCCCCGGCTTGGGAAACCGATCGATCTCGGGAGCACCGCTATAGAAAGCCTTGGGGCCGGCGGCGAGGAAACCATGCCAGTCGCCGAGGGCCAGGTAGTCGAGTTCGTCGAGCGGCAGCCGATCGAGCGCGAGCGTGTTGATGCCTCCCGCGGTCGGCTCCTCGTCATCGGCCTGGTTCGTGCCGCCCGAGGCAAAGACGGTCGTGCTGCCGTGGGCGATCATGATTCGTGGCCGCTCGCCGAAGGGCGTGAAGTCGAGCGTGCGAATCCAGGCGGTGGGGTCGTCGGCCTCATGGCGGCGGCGCAAAGGGCAGGGGAGCAGCACGACGCTCGTAGGCTCGGCCGCAGCCCCGGCGAGATCGACCACGACCGGCTCCGGTTCGAGCAGCAGGTGGAAGTTCGCCGCGAGCCGCCGATGCTCGCTCTTGAAGAACGCTTGGTCCCAGAGACTGCCCGGGCCGCCGTGGTCGTGGTTGCCCGGGATGCAGTAGACCGGCACTTCGAGCGAGGCGATCGCATCGAGCGCCGCGGCGACAACGGCGTTGGTCGGCGTGGGCGAATCGAAGAGGTCGCCGGCCACGACCACGAAGGCCGCGCGGCGCTCGCGGACAACGCTGCCGATTCGACGGATGGCTTCGATCCGCTCCTGCTGCACCCGGGCCCGCTTGGCCGGGTCGGTGATCGAGGCAAAGGGCTTGCCGATCTGCCAGTCGGCGGTGTGGACAAAGCTGATCACGGGCGGCTCCGATGCGGCCGAATCGAACCGCAGCCTCGGCAGTGTACGAAAGTTCAATTCCAAGTCAAGCGTGGCTCGCCGGCTCGGGGGCGGCAAAAGAGCCCAAACTCGCCGGAGTTGCCCGCACCATCTCGCCGGACGTTCGCTCCGGCCCTCCAGGCCT